>NZ_SUNH01000008.1 GCF_005048265.1 Paracoccus hibiscisoli | reverse complement strand
CTCAAGGGCTCCAAGCTGTCATTCCTAGATTACCCGCCTGATCCGGGCGGGCTGCGATGGCGGATGTCTCCGCCCGCCCAGATCAGGCTACGTCAGCGCCCGTGTCGCATTTCGAGTTGATTCCGCATGCAGGGGCACGCGCTATCCTGGAATGCGACTTTCTGTGCTCAACAATGGGTTGAGCCATGAAAGGATCATAGAATGAAGGTTCGGTTCTCTCACCTTTCCCTTTCCGAGCGCCGCAAGATCGAGCGCTGGCGGCAGATGAAGCTGAGCCCTGACGAGATGGCGCGCAGGCTTGGCCGGCACCGCTCGACGATCTTCCGCGAGCTGCGGCGCAATCACTTCCATGACGGCGAGATCCCGAAGCTCAGCGGCTATTGGTGCGTCGTAGCGCAAAGCTATTCGGATGGACGACGGGCCCGGCAGCGCAAGCTGGTGCGTGATCCCGGGCTCCGTGACCAAGTCGAGCGCTGCCTGAGGTCCGGCTGGACCCCCGAGCAGATTGCCGGCCGGATGCGATATGAGAGTGCCCCGCGCCGGGTCTGCCAAGAGACGATCTATCAGCACATCTATTCCGAGGACGGTCGTCGAGGTGAGCTGTGGCGCCACCTGCCCTCTGGCCGCCGGCGCCGTCGGGGCTACCGGCTTCGCAAGCGCCCGCCACCGAGATTTGCGCCTGAACTCAGCATCTTGTTCCGCCCGGACATCATCGCGCATCGCAAGCAGTTCGGTCACTGGGAGGCTGACCTGGTGCTGTTCCGGCAGAAGTACGGGCCGGCCAATGTCACCACCATGATCGAGCGCACAAGTCGCTTCCTGGTCGCGTTGAAGAACACCGAAAAGCGCACCAAGCCGATCATGGCGCAGATCGCCCAAGCATTGACGCCCCTGCCCCGGCATGCCTGCCGATCGATCACCTTTGACCGTGGTTCCGAGTTCATCGATTGGCCGCATCTGCAGGCGGAGGTGGGCGCCCAAACCTGGTTCTGCGAGGCGCAGTCACCGTGGCAGAAAGGCGCCGTCGAGAACGCCAACAAGCGTCTCAGACGATGGCTCTGCCGCGACACCGATCCGAACACGCTTTCCCAGGAGGAGCTTCGTCAGCTCTGCGCGGGCCTCAATGCCACGCCGCGCAAGTGCCTCGGCTTCCGAACGCCTGCCGAGGTGTTCAAGGCTAGCATACTCGGACGCGGCTACAGACGGGAGAAACTCTCCCGGCAACCATTGTCGCATTTGGGCTAGCGCTTCCAGGGGTGGGTCCGCCTCTGAGATGCGATAAGCCATAATTTGCTGGCTTTTGCCGATTGAGGAATATGCTCTCGGCATCGCATCTCACCCTGCCCGAGCGCTGCATCATTGCAGGTGTGCAGCAGTGAAAGATTAGCGAGGCGCAGATCGCCATTCAGATCGGCCGGCACGCACAGATGCCTTCCGTGATCAGGAATAACCTGCCTCACGCTGATGCCTGACCGCGAGCACGACGGCCTGTTCGCCGTCCACCCGGTAGAGGACCGCATAGCCGCTATCCCCGAACGCGATCAGCCACTCCCGGAACTCCGGGGCCATCTTGTCGGCCGGGCGCCCTACGCCCGGCTGCGCGGCCACGATCTGCATGCCCTCGCGGATGGCCCGGACGGCGCGGGATGCCGCATCCGGGTTTTTGGAAGCCAGAAACCGATAGCACCGCTGGACGCCCTGCAGGGATTTCGGCGTCCAGATCAGTTGTGGCATTCAGGCGGCTCTACATCCTGACCAGCTTCGAGCTGAGTCAACCATTCGTCCGCCTCGGCATGAGACACATGCAGGCCAGTGGTCTGATAGGACGCCCATGCCGTCAGCGCCTCCTGCCGGAACGCCTCACGCTTTTCCTCGCGTTCAACATACTGAGCAATGGCCTCCCGCATCAGGTAATGCGGGGTACGGTTCTGTGCCTTGGCAAGTTCCCGCATCCGGGCATGAACCTCCGCATCCAGCTTTACGGCAACAGGGTGAACGGCAGCCATGAAGTCCTCCGGGTGCGGATGGTATTACCTCGTTATACCATCGATGCGTGGCGCCGCCAACGGGGCATCTGGCCCGCATTCGCCAACGTCGCAATCTTGCCCGATATTCCTGACTGGCCGCTCCGTTCCGCCTCTTACGACAAAGCCAGATGTGCGTATGCCTTGCAGACGACATCCTTGCTCCATGCATCTTTGCCATGGCAGGGAGTGCAATCCGTAGTCTGGCTGTACTGTAACGTTCAATATGTTGTTCTTGTGTAAAAATTGCATTTTGATACCCACGCCCGCAGCAGCCGGTCAGGCGTGTTCTCGGTCATGTGTGCTCACGCCGGGATCGGCGATGGGACATTCTGCGGCTGATTTTTTTTGCGGTCACCGGAGCGTTGAAGCCTGCCGATAGATATAGTGACAGGCAAACTTGAGTGGCGTGTGAGCGGTTATCCACAGTTTTCGTGGATGTTTCCGGGGATAGACGGAAATATGACAAAAAATTGAAATGCTTAACTTAATAAGTTCACTGTCTGCGAAGACGCTCCAGTGAGCAGTACTCATCACAAAGGCCAACTCTGGGAAGCTCAGGTCGCAGACCCGAACATTCTCATCCCCTGTGGCGGGAGCCGCAAAGGTTGCGCGCGTCGTGCAGCGCGCCCATGAGATCTTCCCCGTCCTATTGGTGCGCAATCCGCGTCGCGTGATCAAGACGATGGGTCGCAGGAGCCTACCCGGCGAGCTTGTGCGCCGCGATGTTGAATGCGAAAGATATGCCGACAAGGCGAACGCGCACGAGGACACAGAGATGAACAATAAATCCTTCATGGTCTTGGCAGCTGTCTTGATCACCGCCGGTTGTGGAAACATGACAGCCCGGACAGCAGCGCCGGAAACCGATCTCCAAAGTCTTCCGCCAACCCTCATAGCTCTCGTCGCGCCGGGGCAGGATGTTGCCACGGCGCGGCTCCTCCCGGATGATAACTGCTATTGGTACGAACATCGCGGACAGGTCGAAACAACCCTGCTTCCGCTGACTACAGCTGAGGGTCGTCCGATTTGCATGCAATCGCAGGCTTCAACCTGATCGGGTTGTGCCCGGGCCGGATTTCACGACCGAGGCTACTCTAGCTCCGTGTCGCTACGCTCTCCGCAGCCGAATAAAGAAACGCGGTAGAGCTGATTTCGACATTCGAATAGAGATCGTTAATGTGCGCCATGACCATCCGGACGCAACCGGAACTGGCACTTGTGCCAATGCTTCTGGGAAACGGGGTTCCGTGGATGCGCAAGTAGGTATCTCTTTCGCCGACATAGAGGTAAAGAGCTCGTGAGCCGAGTGCATTTTCAGGGCCGGGTTCCACCCCACCTTCAAATTGAGCGTAAATCTCTGGCTCTCGGGCAATCATGCTTTGCGTGGGTGTCCAATGTGGCCATTCGACCTTTCGCTTAATCGTATAAACTCCAGGCTCATACAGATCGCCCCTGCCGATGGCCACGCCGTACCGCATCGCGGTTCCGCCTGCTTCGATGTGGTAAAGATACTTTGCCACAGCATCTACATGGATATCACCCGGCACCAGGCGCTCGTTGGCCTGCACTCTTTGCGGTAAGAAACGCCGGTGCAAGCCCCACGGGTTGGACGTTGCTGCATTATAGCCGGGAGGGGTAACCTGTGCGTCCCATGCTGCCTTCTGACTAACAGTCGGCCATGATTCCGCGAACAGTGGACTGGAAACGGACGCTGAAAACAGCGCAGTAGTGGTTTGAATAAAGTGTCGCCGTGTCAACATGTTGTGTGCTCCTATACTGCGTTTTACATCGTCACAGCATGTGCTTTGATGCAACCGGCCCAACACAAAAAATAAAGCCCCCGGATCAAGTTCGCTTGTGCTAACGGCTGATTTTTGGCGTCGGAAGGTTCCGATGATCTAATTGCGCCTGATTTGCCTCACCCGGTAGGTCTCGATCATGACGAAAGTCTGATCATTTTAGATTATCAGTCAGGCCAAGCGATCATATTGTCGTGCGTGTTGCGAACATCTCACGTCGGCGCAAATTATCGCCCACTTGGGCTAGGTTGGTGTCCGGTGGTTGGCTATTGTCTGATCTGAGATGCCAAGGGCGAACACGAGAGGCGGAAATGGTCAATCATCCCACGTTCAGTGATCGGAGGACTTTTCTTCGGGGACTGGCGGCGGCCGGGGTCATTGTCCCCGCGACATCGGCGTTTGGTCAGGGTCTCGATCCCTATACCGGGCAGCCTATCTATGAAAGTACGCCGGCACCCGTCCCGGCCGCGACCAGCAGTGCGCCGGAGCGCAATCTGTCGTCATTCCGGGCACGGCATTGGAGCGAATTTTATCCCACAATCGGGAAAGGTGTCATTCTGGCAGACGTCACATCCCGAGCGGTGCATTACTGGTCGGCCGACGAAAGCGTCCAGTTTATCTTTCCCTGCTCGATCCCGATGACTGAAGATCTGACTCGACGGGGTCAGGCAGAAATCGTCCGGAAGGTGAAGAACCCGCCCTGGACACCAACGGCCAGCATGCGCGAGAAAGATCCCAATCTTCCGCAGCGGGTGGCGGGCGGCGATCCCTTAAATCCCCTTGGAGCTTACGGGCTCTATCTGTCCTGGCCAGCCTATCTTGTGCATGGCACCGCAGATACGCGGAAGATCGGACGGAAATCGTCGTCCGGGTGCTATGGGCTTTATAACGAACATGTCACCCAACTCTTCGAGGTCGCCGAGATAGGCACCCAAGTCACGGTGTTCTGACAGCGAATACCACTTGCGCCGACGACTTTTCAGCCGTCGGCGCAAGTGGCGCCCTTGGGATAGGCTGCGTTGCAATTCTATGTTTCGGCCGTGACTTGTTCGTCTCCTGCTATGGGTAGAGCATCACTGGCACACCGGGCTGCAACATCGCGTAGACGTCTTCGATTTCCTGATCGGTCAACGCCAGACAACCCGCAGTCCAGTCCCGGTTCTTAGGCGCGAATACGTTTCCTTCCGGTCCGCGGCCATGGAACATGATATCACTACCTGCACTGCGCCCGAACTGCGCAGCGTAGGCCACATCCCGTTCGTTCGGATAGGAAATGCCCACTGACAGGTGATACCGGCTCCGCGGATTGAAGCGGTCGATGTAGTAGAGGCCTTCTGGTGTCTTCCCGTCGCCCTCGAACTGCTTGGGGCCGACCGGCTGATTGCCAAGACCGAAATTATAGGATCGCAGCACGGTCTGTCCGTTCAGCAGAAACATCCGCCGCTCGGCTTTTTGCACCACAACCTGAGTGACCGGAGGGCCGGAATAGCGCTTGAACTGAGGCATGGCGCCGCGAGCCGGGGCCGTGGGCCCGGATTTCCCGCACGCGGCCAGGACGGCAAGCAAGGCCAGAGAGGCATGGCGCCGGGAGAAGTTTGGCATTGGTCTGTTTCCTGCTCGGAAAGGGCTTGGTTTTTATTATTATGCTTCGGGATAGCGGGTAAAGACTTCGCTGCTGCCGTCTTGCCGGACAAGAAGCACGTCGTAGGCCTGGCGCCTGCTTTCGGGTCCCATGCCCGGACTTCCGAATGGCATGCCGGGAACCGTCAGTCCAAGGGCTTCGGGACGCTCGGCCAGCAGTCGCCGAATATCTGCGGCAGGCACATGCCCTTCCAGGAAGTAGCCCTCCACGCTGCCGGTATGGCACGAGGTCAGAGCAATGGGTACGCCGAGATCGATCTTGTGCTGCATCAGCAAGGTGCCGAACCGCTCTTCACTGGTCACCTCAAAGCCGTTTTTGCTCAGATAACTGGTCCACTGCTTGCAGCATTCGCACCCGGTTCCTTCCACGACATGAATGGCGGTCGGGTTGTTCGCTAAGGAGAATGTCGGAATCGTGCTGGCTGCAGCAGCCAAAAGCACCATGCGTCGTGTCAGTCCTGTCATGATCACTCTCTCAATCTATTTTCTTGCGGACATTCAGTCGTGCAGTGTCATTGTAACCAACCCTGCGGGCCGTTTATGGCCACAGTTATCGGGGGGTAAGGTTTTTACTCTTCAGCTCCGAGCGTCAGGGTTCGTGCGAAGATAGTAGCCGGTCGTGAGACGCGCAGCCGCCAGAATGACACGGTCCGCCGGCCGGGCAGTGACAGTCTCCGACGTCAGGGTTTTCTTGATCGGGTCTGTCGGCTCGCCGTCGACGCGGACCTCGTAGTGAAGATTGGGGCCGCTAACCAGGCCGGTGGCACCCACGTCACCGATCCGGTCCCCGGCTTTCAACGCGGCGCCCGGGGAAATTCCATCCGCAAATTGGGACAGGTGCGCATAACGGGTCACGACGCCACCGCCATGATCGACGTCGATCGTTCGTCCGTAGCCCCGCATAGAGCCTGCGAACACAACGTTTCCATCTCCGGTTACCTTGACGGGCGTGCCGGTCTTCGCCGCGTAATCGACCCCGGTATGCATACGCTGCGCACCCAGGACAGGATGTCGGCGTTTGCCGAAGACCGAAGACAGGCGGGCCCCCGCGACCGGCCGGACTGTATGCTGAACCGGCGCTCCATTTCGAAACAGGCTGTAGGGTTGCTCCAGCGATCCTGCCACAATTTCATAGATGTTTTCGCCCAATTCCAAACGGGCATAAGCCAGCTGCGGTTCGCCCATGACCGTTCCGTCAGACAAGGCTTTTTCCTGCCAGATCAGGGCAAGGCGTTCCCCACCTTGAAGGTCGCGGCGGAAATCAATCTGGCCGGCCAGCAGCGCGGCAAGTTCCACTGCAAAACTTTCAGGCGCATCACGAACGGCCAATGCGTCATAGAGCGAACCGTCGAGCACCAAAGTTTCGCGGCGGTCTCGAAGCAGGATCTCCGTTTTCCTCAGGGACGCTGCGAGAGGCTTGCTAAAATCAAGGACAATGTCTGTGCCATCGAGACTGAGCAGCGACAAGCGGTCCAGTCTGGAGGGGTCATCGGCGGCGACACTCCATCTGAGAATCTGGCCTGGGCTCAGGGTGGACAAGTCAAAAACATCGGAAATGGCCAATGCCGCTTCATTTCTGATGCTGGCGCCGATTCCTGCATGCGACAGGATCGCGTCCAGCGTGTCCCCTGGCGCCACCTCGTGCTGCACCATGGTGGCAATCACGTCATTGCTGATCATCGGCTCTGCCAAAGTTTGAGCATGCAAAGGTATCGTGACGGCAACGGCGCCGACAGTGAGCAAGGTTCGCAAGATCATAACGTCCGGTATCCTGTCAGGTAATTGGCATACGGCGCCGGGGGCAAGTTTGCTGCTCACGGCGGTCATGGGTCGGCTCAGGGTTCAAGAAGGCGGGCAAGGGAAATGCCTACGATCGCCGCCAACAATCCGAAGGCTATCGCATACCCGGTTGCGTACTGGATCATATCCAACCGTTTGCCACCAAGTGCACGTGCGCGAAACCAACCCCGTATTCCACCCAGCAGGGCGGCAAGCAGCATCAGCATTGGCCTGGCAACTGTCTCTTCGGCTTCATGCCCGCTCCTGCTCGTCGTTTCTGGCGAACACCTTTTGCGACCTAAAGCAGCTAGAGGTTCAAGGCAAATTGCCGGCTATCACGGTCTTGTCAGTAAGGACGTCCTGACCATGGCGTTCTCTGCAAGCGGCAATGATCATGCCGGGAAGAGGGCGCGAAGTCACGAATTAGCATCATCATTCGTTGCGTGATCGCTGACGCAAAGCGAGTGATCACTCAGCACCTCGATAACCCGACAGTCGGAAATCCGGTCACCCGCGCACTGGACCACCATGCGCTCAAGTTCGGTCTTCAGGGCCGTCAGGCGGGCAAGACGGCTTTCGACCTCGGCAAGCTGCGCTTTGGCGATGGCGTCGGCTGCGGCACAGGGCTGATCGGGATCGTCGGACAGGCTGAGAAGGTCGCGGATCGCCTCAAGGGAAAAGCCTAGCTCGCGGGCGTGTCGGATGAACGCCAGTCGTTCATGGGCCTTGTGCGTATAAAGGCGCTGATTACCGGCGCTGCGCTCGGCTTCGGGCAGCAGGCCGATTTGCTCGTAGTAGCGGATCGTCGGAACTTTGACCCCTGTCGACGTTCCCAGCTTTCCGATCGTCAGCATGAATATTCTCCTTGAACCTATAGCTGCTAGAGGGAGTAAACCTCCGAATCGATGATGGCAACGGCCCTGCTTTCTGCAGAGGAGAGAATGATGACGATCACGAATGAACCCGGCATGACCCTGTGCGACTGGACGGTGTCCGGAATGGATTGCGCCTCCTGCGCGACCAAGGTGCGCGGCGCGGTGTCCCGCTTGCCTGGCGTCAGGGATGTGGAGATCGGCATCATGTCCGAACGCCTGCGCCTGACCGTTGATGAACGCCTGACCGACACGGACAAGATCGAGAAAACCGTGCGTGCGCTTGGATACGGCATTCAGACCCGTGCGCCAGGAAAGAAGGATTTCGTGATCCCGGGGAGTGCGCCGGAGAGTCATCAAGGCCACAGCCACGACGCTCATCCCGCTGTGGCCAAGGCCGACCACTCCGGCCATGGCAGCCCCGGTCACGTCCATGACGACCCTGCCGACCCTGCCGACCGCGGCAAGGCATGGTACCAGACTGGCAAGGGCAGGCTGGTCATCCTGACCGGGCTCTTGTTGGCGGCAGCCTGGGCAATGGAGCTGATCGCCCCGCAGATCGGGAGCTGGGCCTTCGTCGCGGCCTGCCTTATCGGTGTCGCCCCCGTCGCGCGTCGCGCTTTCGCCGCTGCGCGGTTGGGTCAGATCTTCACGATCGAGGGATTGATGACCATCGCAGCCCTCGGCGCGTTGTTCATCAATGCCGCCGAAGAGGCTGCCTTGGTGGTCTTTCTCTTTGCCGTGGGCGAGGTCCTGGAGGGTGTCGCGGCCGGAAAGGC
Source organism: Paracoccus hibiscisoli (assembly GCF_005048265.1). Classification (GTDB taxonomy): domain Bacteria; phylum Pseudomonadota; class Alphaproteobacteria; order Rhodobacterales; family Rhodobacteraceae; genus Paracoccus; species Paracoccus hibiscisoli. The sequence continues at coordinate 185,017 of NZ_SUNH01000008.1, read as the reverse complement.
AAGAGACGGCATCCGCGCCTTGGCAAACCTGGTTCCGAAAACGGCGCTCTTGGAGGTGGACGGCGTGACCCGGGAAGTTGCCGCGTCCAGCCTGACGATCGGTCAGACGGTGCTGGTCCGTCCCGGCGACCGGATCCCCGCAGACGGAGAGATTTCAGACGGCACGTCCGGGATCGATGAAAGCCCGGTGACCGGAGAGAGCATTCCCCGGACCCGCGGCCCGGGCGAAAATGTTTTTGCCGGTTCGATCAACACGGAAGCGGTCTTGCGGGTCACCGTGACGAAAGCGGCCGAGGACAACACCATTTCCCGGATCATCCGGCTAGTCGAGGAAGCGGAAGAAGCCCGCGCCCCCACGGAACGCTTCATCGACCGGTTCAGCCGGTGGTACATGCCTGCCATCGTTGCGGTTTCGGCCCTTGTCATCGTGCTCCCGCCGCTGATGTTCGGTCAGTCATGGGATACCTGGATCTATCGTGGACTGGCGCTCCTGCTGATCGGCTGCCCTTGTGCGCTGGTGATTTCGGTTCCGGCCTCGATCGCATCGAGCCTGTCCACCGGCGCGCGCCGGGGAATGCTGATGAAGGGCGGCGCAGTGATCGAGGCCGCGGCCAAGGTTTCCCATGTCGCCTTCGACAAGACCGGGACCCTGACCCACGGACGCCCGCAGGTCACTGACCTGGTGACGTTCGGAACCACGACTGAGGCGCAGCTGCTGGAGGTCGCCGCTGGTGTCGAGAGCGGATCGAGCCATCCCCTCGCCGTGGCGATCCTGGACAGGGCCAAAACGGCGGGCGTCACACCCCTGCCCGCCCGCGATGCACGCGCCTTGACCGGACGAGGGGTCGAAGCGACCGTGGGAGATGCCTTGGCATGGGTGAGTTCACCCCGGCATGCGTCGGAGAACGATGGCCTGGACGGTCGTGGCCTGCGTCAGGCGACCATCTTCGAGGATGAGGGCAAGACCGCCGTCGCCGTCTATCGCAAAGGCGTCCCGCTCGGTCTCATCGCCATGCGTGACGAGCTGCGGCCCGATGCGGCGGAGGCTGTGCGCCAGCTGGCCGAAATGGGCATCTCCTCGATCATGCTGACCGGCGACAACCCACGCACTGCTGCCGCCATCGCCGAAGGGCTAAACATCCGCTTCGAGGCCGAGATGATGCCTGAAGACAAGCTGGCCGCCATTCGCGACATGAACGCTCAAGGTGGCGTCATGATGATCGGGGATGGCATCAATGACGCTCCGGCCCTGAAACAGGCCAGCATCGGTGTCGCGATGGGCTCCGGCACGGACGTCGCGCTGGAGACGGCCGATGCGGCCATCCTGCGCGACAGGGTGACCGACATTCCGGCCCAGATCCGGCTGGCGCAGGCCACAATGGCCAATATCCGGCAGAACGTCAGTATCGCGCTAGGATTAAAGGCTATTTTCTTGGTCACCACCGTCCTTGGCATGACCGGTCTATGGATCGCGATCCTGGCTGATACGGGCGCGACGGTTCTTGTGACCCTGAACGCCCTGCGCCTCTTGCGCTACAATCCCGAACAGAAGCGCTGAGGCGATGATGACTGGAATGGGCAGTGCAGCGCTGGTTCTTCTTGGCGCCTATCTGGCCCTGTTCTTCTGGGGCTCTGCGATCAATGCCCGGGAGGCGCATCGTCCGGTCTGGTTGTTCCATCACGCCACGGGCGGCGACCGTCTTGTAGCGCTAGGCTTCCGAGCTGCGTTCGCTCTGGCCCTCCTTGGGTCGTTGGCATGGCGTCTCATGCCGAGCATGGGCGATCTTGATCCCCTGCGGGGTTTCCAAAATCCTGTGTGGATCGGTCTGGCGGGACTGTTCATGGCCAGCCTGGGCGCGATGCTGGCATTTGCCGCCCAGATGTCGATGGCTGCGTCATGGCGGATCGGTGTGGCCGAGGGCGCGACCGGCGCACTTGTCACGGGTGGATTGTTCGGTTTTAGCCGCAACCCGGTTTTTGTCGGTCAGCTCATGTTGCTGCTCGGAACCGCTCTGGTCGTGCCCTCCATCCCGACAAGTTTGGGAGTCCTGCTATTCGCAGGTTCGGCGCTTGTTCAGGTCCGCTCAGAAGAACGTGAATTGCGGCGGACGCTTGGCCCTGCATACGACACCTATTGCCAGTCCGTTCCGCGCTGGATCGGCATCCGAGAAAGGTCGCTGCAATGAAGACACCCCTGATCCTGGCGATTATCGCCGCGACTGCGGTTGCTGATCAGATCACCAAGCTCGCAGTCCTGCGCAGCTTGTCTCCCGGGGAAATTTATGCCGTCTCTCCCGGCTTCAATCTGACGCTTGGTTTCAACGAAGGGGCGAGTTTCGGCATGATGTCGGACCTTATGGCAGGTCGTCCCTTGCTGATGGTTGCCCTGACAGGTGCACTGGCGATCATCTTTGCGGGAATGGCCTTCCGGGCAGACGCGAAGCGCGAACGCATAGGCCTCGCGCTGATCGTGGGTGGCGCTGTGGGCAATATCATCGACCGCTTGCGGCAAGGTGCCGTGACCGATTTTCTGGATGTCTACTGGCGTGATTGGCACTGGCCGACCTTTAATGGGGCCGACATCGCGATCAGCCTCGGCGCCTTGCTTGTGCTGACAGCCATGCTCCGTCCCTCCCGTTCGAAGGAACCCTCTTTTGACCGCACCTGACCCCCGGGGCCTGTCCCGGAATGATCTCGCAATATCGTCCGCCTTTCTGGTCGCACTCGCGGCTACGCTCAGCGCGCTGTTCATCGGCGAGGTATTGGGGCAGATGCCCTGCACCCTGTGCTGGTACCAGCGCATTGCCATGTTTCCGCTGGTTCCTGTCCTGGCCATCTCACTGTGGCGCGGTGACGGTCTGGCACGTCTCTACGGATTGCCGCTGGCGCTGGCCGGGCTGGTCCTTTCTGGCTGGCATTCCGGCCTCTATGCCGGCCTGATCCCGCAGAGCATCGCGCCTTGCACCAAGGACGGCCCGTCCTGCACCGACCAGGCACAGACGATCCTGAGCCTGCCCATCCCCTATCTTGCATTCGCCGCCTTTGCAGCCGTTCTGGCCTGCCTCATCTTGTCGAAAGGAAAACGCCCATGAACCGACGCACCGTGCTCATCGGAACATCTGCCATCGGGATTGCCGCCTTTGCCGGCGGCGCGCTCGTGCTGACGCGCAATCGTCAGGCCGAAGCGGACACTCTGGCCGCTGCTGCCCCGGCTGTGGAAACAGACATGCTGGTCCGCGGTCACGCGCCCAGCTTTGGACCAGAAGACGCCCCGGTCACGCTGGTCGAGTTCTTCGATCCATCTTGTGAGGCTTGCCGCGCCTTTCATCCGGTCGTTCAGGACATCCGCGAGCAGTTTCCCGATCAGGTCCGCGTCGTGATGCGCTATGCGGTGTTTCACGAGGGGTCCGACGAGGCGGTCCGCATCCTGGAGACTGCGCGCATGCAGGACAAGTTCGAGCCTGTCCTCGATGCGCTGTTGGAACGGCAGCCGGAATGGGCTGTCCATGGCGCACCGCGAATGGACCTTGCATGGCAAATTGCGGCTGCGGCCGGTCTGGATATGGAAAAGGCGCAGACAGCCCGTCTGTCCCCCGATATCGTCGGCATCCTCAATCAGGATGCGGCCGATATCGCGGCGATCGGCATACGCCAGACACCGACCTTCTTTCTCAATGGTCGCCAGATGACGGATATCAGCATGGACAGCCTGCTTGCGGATGTGCGCAGTGCCGTGGAGGCATCCTGACCGGGCGGCCTAGGCCCGATCGGCGTAGGCCGCGAACAAGGCCAGTGTGCGCTCACTGACGTGATGCTCGATCCCTTCGGCATCTCGTTCCGCCGTTTCGGCATCCAGGCCGAGGCGGATCAGGAACCGCAGCACAATGGCATGGCGGCGGCGGCATTCCAGTGCCAGTCGTCGTCCCTCTTCTGTCAGAAAGACGGACCTGTATCGCTCGCGGGTGATCAGCCCCTCACGGGCCAAGCGATCCAGGGCCTTGGTGACCGTCGGCGCGCGCACCCCCAATCGTGCCGCGATATCCACCGGCCGGGCTTCACCCTGTTCATGGATCAGCTCTGCGATCAGTTCGACGTAGTCTTCGGCCAACTCGTTGCGCCGGGCAGCACGGACGCCATGAAAGGCCTCTGCCCGATTGTCCGGGTGCACAGTATCGCTGGCGGTTGCGGTGGCATGATTGTCTGCGGTCATCTCGCAAGTGTCGCACTTATCGATTGACGGGTAAAGCCAACGGGTAGATTGTTAGCCGCAGCTAACTTTTCCTTTCAAAGAAGGTTGCGCCGAATGTCCCGTTCCGCCTGGCGCCAAGAGCGCGACACCCCGTCCCTGTCGGAAGTGTTCCGCACGATCGCCGTGGGCGGCGGCACGACGCGTTTCCGGCGCTTTCTATCCTTCGTCGGCCCCGGTTATCTGGTCGCTGTCGGCTATATGGACCCCGGCAACTGGGCGACCTCATTGGCGGGTGGCGCGGCCTTCGGATATACGCTGTTGTTCGTGGCGCTGTTGTCCAATGTCATGGCGATCCTCCTGCAATCGCTGTGTGCGCGCCTTGCCGTCGCGTCGGGGCGCGACCTGGCCCAGGCATGCCATGAGAACATGGGTTACACCCCCGTTGTGTTTTCCTTGCGTTGACCCTGACCAGGCTTGTCCGTCGCAGAGCGGAAGCTGTCCCAGAACAGCAGGGCCGCACCGCAGAAAATCGCCACATCCGCAAGATTGAAGGACGGCCAGTGGTATGTTCCGTAATGGAAATCCAGAAAATCCGGGACGGCCTGATAACGCAGCCGGTCGAGGACATTGCCGAGCGCGCCGCCGATGATCAGACCGAGAGCGGCAGCCGTCAGCCTGTCCGGCGCGCGCCACAACCAGATCAGCAGCCATGCCACGATCACGCCAGCAAGCGCGATGAGACCCCACCAAGGCACGATCCCGCCCAGCATACCGAAGCTGACTCCATCGTTCAGAACCCGCACGAGATTGAGAAAGGGTAGAACCTCGACGCCGCGCTCAAGCGCCGGTGTGTTCAGGGCAAGCGCCTTGGTGCCCTGATCGAGGGCGAACGCCGAGATGGCGCAAACTCCGCCTAGAACGCGGCTGTTCATGCAGTCGTCTTCAGATCGGCCCGCGCATCGCGAATGATCGCCCAGGACGAGTGCAGGAATAGCCCGGCGATACCGAAGGCAACGATAAGGTCGGGCCACGCGCTGCCCAGCCAGGCCACAAGACCGGCGGCAACGACAACCGCCGCATTGCCGATGGCGTCGTTGCGAGAGAAAAGCCAGACGGCCCGCATGTTCGCGTCGCCCTTGCGGAACGGCAGCAGCGGCAGAACGGAGATGACGTTGACGACAAGGGCAATCATGCCAAGCAGGCCCATGAGACCCGCATCCGGCGTCGTCCGTTCGAAGACCCGGACGATGGTCGTGCCGAGGACGCCGAGACCGAGGAGCCCGAGGAAGATGCCCTGGATCAAGGCCGACCGTGCCCGCCAGGCGAGGCTCCAGCCGATGGCCAGCAGGCCAAGGAAGGTGATCGCGCCGTCGCCGATGAAATCGAGCGCATCGGCCTTCACGGCCTGTGACCCGGCGATGAACCCGCCGATCATTTCAACGACACCGTAGCCCACGTTCAGGATCACGACGATCCAGAGCGCGCGTCGGTAGGCCGGGTCCTGATGGGCGGGATTCGGCGGAATGTCTCCATCGCCCTCGATCCGGTCGAAGCCGTAGCCGGTCACCGCAACGGCCTTTTCGATGTCCGGCAGGCGCGCTTCGGGGGCGCTCAGTGTCATGATGTGCGTCGCCGCCGACACTTTCACATCGTCAGCCGCGACTCCGGCCGACTGCGCCGCCCGCTCGATCTGCGCGGCATCCTTCGCGCAGTCCATACCGGAAACCCGGTAACGGACGGGCGGAACATCTGCCGTCGATCCGGCACTTTCGGTGTTGGCCATGGTCGCGCTATTCCTGCTAGAATGAATTGAAGAACGACGTATCAGCGAGGAGTGATATGGCCCAAATCGTCGATGACCGCAAGAGCGCGACCATCGAGCGACGGGCGAAGCTGTTCCGCGGCTTCGCGGACCCGAGCCGCCTGGCCATCCTCGGTGCACTTTGCAACGAGCCATTGGCCGTTCACGAGATCGTCGAGCGGACCGAACTATCGCAACCCAACGTCTCCAACCATCTGAGGTGCCTGCTGGACTGCGGGCTTGTCGCCAGCGACCGCGAAGGGCGCTTCATCCGCTACCGTATCAGCAACCCGCGCATCACGGTCCTTCTGAACGATGTGGACGCACTTCTCGACGTGGTCGCAGTGGGTGTTGAGGCGTGTGACAATTATCGTGAGGCGTAAAAGGTCGCAGTTTGATCTGCCGGACAGCACCGCCATAGACGCGCCGCTTCTGACCGGCGCGGCCATCTTCGGCATGGGCTGGGGCCTAGGCGGCTTCTGTCCGGGACCCGCTTGGACATCGCTGTTGATTGGATCGTCAGGCATCCTCATTTTCCTGCCCGCCATGCTGGTCGGGATCGTCCTCGCCGGTTTCGCCAAATCATCTTCCTCATTCGCAAGCAAAGGAGCGTAAATGTGGCCGAACTGAACGAGCCCATCGTCCGCCAATCCGCATCGACTGGGCCGAACAGCCCCGATGTCTGGGGCATCTACGAGCCCGACACCGGGTCGATCCAATATATCTGCGCCGATCCCGCGACGAAGAAGGCCGCACTGATCGACGTGGTGCTGAACTTCGATCCGGCGCGTTTCGCGACCGATACGCGCAGCATGGAGCAGGTGCTGGGCCTTGTGGAGAAGCACGGCCTGACGGTGGAATGGGTACTCGATACGCATCCCCACGCCGATCATATGATGGCGTCGTCGCACCTCAAGAAACGGACCGGTGCTGCAAACGCCATCGGTGAAAAGGTCCGCGACATCGCCGAACTCTGGCGCGACTACTACAACACGCCGGACGCCTTCGACCCCCACCGCGACTTCGACCGCCTGTTCGCGGACGGGGATACCTTCCGCATCGGCGATCTGGACGTTCGGGTGATGCTGTCCCCGGGGCATACGCTTGGGTCGATCACCTATGTCTGCGGCGATGCGGCCTTCGTGCACGACACGCTGATGCAGCCCGACAGCGGCACGTCCCGTGCCGATTTTCCCGGTGGCACCACCGAGGATTTGTGGAACTCGATCCAGGTGATCCTGTCTCTGCCCAAGGATACGCGGCTTTTCGTCGGTCATGACTATGGGTCCGAGGATCGCGACAGGCCGGAATGGGAAGCCTCAGTTGCCACCCACAAAGCCAAGAATGTCCATGTCAAGGACGGCACCGACAAGGCCGACTACATCCAGACCCGCGAGGATCGGGATGCCACACTGGACCTGCCGGACCGGATGCTCGCAGCACTTCAGGTCAACCTGCGTGCGGGGCAATTGCCCGAAGCCGAAAGCAACGGTGCGCACTACCTGAAAATGCCCGTCAACAAGTTCTGAAAGGAGAAAGGATCGTGAACAAGTCCATGAAAGACCTCGTCGCGGACGCAAGATCGCGCGTCGATGGAATCGCTCCCGCTGACGCGCACAGAGCGATGGCGCAGGGAGATGTCATCCTCGACGTGCGTGAAACGGCAGAGCTGAAGAGCGACGGCGCAATCGAAGGCGCGATCCACATCCCGCGCGGGTTGGTCGAAGCACAGGCCGATCCCGAGACCGGCAAGGCGAACGAGGCTTTGGCCGCGAAACGCGATGGCACGGGCCGTGTTCACGTTCTCTGTGCGTCCGGCGCACGCGCGGCCCTTGCCGCCGACAGCCTGCGCCAGATGGGCTATGACACCGCTGTAATCGAAGGGGGTCTGGCGGGCTGGAAAGACGCGGGTCTCCCGCTTCGGGCCTAACACCGGTGCGAGCGCTATCGCGATATTTGCTCGGCCTCGGTTGGGACGATGCAACCCTTCCAATGACGGAGTATCACTGTGAGACGCCGAAAGTTCCTTAGCCTAGCCGCAGCCTCGCTCGCAACCCCAGCACTTAATATCAGCCGGGCATGGGCCGCCGAACCCGGCGCGCCTTTGCCGATACCGGAGGTTATGGAGATCGGCCCCGGCGCAGGCAACACACTCGATGCGATACGCGGAACACGCGAGTTCACCGGAGGCGCGACGTCGGAGACCTGGGGCTACTCCCAGGATTACCTCGGACCGCTGCTGCGGTTCCGGCGCGGGCGCACCGCAAACATAAGTGTCATGAACCGTCTCGATGAACCGATCACTGCTCACTGGCACGGCATGCACGTGCCGGGCTATCTCGACGGTGGGCCGCAACTTGCTTTCGGCCCGGGCGAGACCTGGGCGCCGGAATTACCGGTCGATCACCCGGCGGCAACGCTGTTTTATCACAGCCATGTTCACGGGCGAACAGGCCCGCAGGTATATCGCGGGTTGGCGGGCATGATTGTCATCGACGACCCCGAGATCGACGATCCACTGCCGCACGACTATGGCGTGAACGATTTTCCACTCATCGTGCAGGATCGACGCTTCGATCGGTCAGGCCGCATGATCTATAGTCTTGGCATGATGGATCGGATGCATGGGTTCCAGGGGGACCAGATCCTCGTCAACGGTGTGATCCGTCCCAAGCTTACAGTTCCGGCGGGTCTGGTACGCCTGCGTATCCTGAACGCGTCGAATGCGCGCGTGTATGATTTCCGTTTCACCGACGGCAGGCAATTCCACCAGGTCGCGAGTGACGGCGGCCTTCTGGCCCGCCCTCTTGCCATGGCCAGCCTGCAACTCGACGGTGCCGAACGGGCCGAGATCGTGGTCGAATTCTCGGACCGGTCACCTGTTTCTCTTGTCTCGCGCGACATCGGGATGAATGGCGTGATGAACGGGGGCATGATGGGTGACAGGGGCGGCTCCATGATGATGGGCGATAGAGGCATGATGGGCGACCGCGGCATGATGGGGATGGATGGAAACAGTGGTGCGCCGCTCGAGATCATGTCGTTTGATGTAGGCGAAGCTGCGCCCGCCGGCCCCACCCGCCTGCCCACCTCGCTGCCTTCGGATGCGCCCGCACTCGGCGATCCGGTCCGCAGGCGCAATTTCACCCTCAACATGCACACCGGGGGCATGATGCGCGGCGGCGGCCAGACGATGGGGATCAACGGTGCACCTTACGTCATGGATCGCATTGATGAGACCGTCCGCGCAGGCGAAACCGAGCTTTGGCGCATTAATGCCGACATGATGATGCGGCACACCTTCCACGTTCACGGGACTTCCTTTCGGGTCGTGAGTCAGAACGGGCGGCCGGTCGACTCGGCGCAGATCGGTTGGAAAGATGTTGTCCGTGTGCAGGGTCCGACCGAAATCTTGCTGAGGTTCGACAAGCTGGCTTCGGAAGAGACACCATTCATGTATCACTGCCACATCCTCGAACACGAGGATGCGGGCATGATGGGGCAGTTTACGGTCACATAACAGGACCCCACCCGCTCGACACCGGGCGTCGTCAAGAGCTTACGTCTTCTTGCGGCGTTCTATCAGGTGCCGGTGTCGCCTTGTTGAAACGCATTACGGAGTATGTCTAGACCCGAACGGAGAACACCTCGCTAAGCTGCGGGTCCGCCGAAGCGGCCGTTCAGTCGCTCGGCAGCATTCGTCAAAAAGGGCTCCCTCAAGCCGTTCGCTGCGATCTGCGCGAACGGCTGCTTCGACGCTGCGGCCGTTCACTGAACCGTCTGTGACAGGCTGCTGAACTTATTTGTGAAAAACGACAAACTCGGCCCGCACCCCTTGACGCGTCCGTAAGGGGATCGGTGAGCGGACATGGGGCGAGAGAGTTGAGAACGGTATGGAAACCACACTCCATCATATCTCGTATAGATGGTACGATTTGATTCGCATATGCCACCCCTTATCCGTACACTCTCGGCATGACCGCGATCAAAATTGGCTATGCCCGCTGCTCCACCGATCGTCAGGATCTGACGGCGCAGCGTGCTGCCCTTGCAGAGCTTGGGGTCACCGAAGACCGCATCTACACAGATCACGGTCTGACCGGCACGAACCGCGACCGGCCCGGTCTCGCCCAGGCCCTCGCCGCCGTGCGCGCAGGCGACGTGTTTGTCGTGCCGAAGCTTGACCGCCTCGCGCGCTCGGTCCCCGACGCACGGGCCATCGCGGAACAGTTGGAAAAGAAGGGCGTCAAGCTTGCCCTCGGCGCATCGGTCTACGATCCGACCGACCCGATGGGAAAGATGTTCTTCAACATCCTCGCCACCTTCGCCGAGTTCGAGGCCGACCTCATCCGCATGCGCACCCGCGAAGGTATGGCCATCGCCCGCGCCAAGGGCAAACTCCGGGGAAAGCAGCCGAAACTCTCGGAAAAACAACAAAAAGAACTGAGCCGGATGCACGCCTCCGGCGAATATTCCATCAGCGATCTAGCTGAGCTCTTCTCTGTCTCAAGACCGACCGTCTACAGAACGCTGCAGCGAAATTCCCCAAAAATTAAGCCTTAGCGTAGGATTCTGCCCCCTCCGGCATCAGACCCCGGAGTGATCGCGATGCGGGATGAGCCGCGCAGCGATGCTGCAGCGGCCATCAAGCAACTGGCTGCAATCGGCCTCGGCGCAACCATGCTGACGGGCGATAATCCCCGCACCGCAGCCGCCATCGCCAAAGGTCTTGGGCTCGATTTCCGGGCAAGCATGATGCCCGAGGACAAACTCACTGCGATCCGGGCGATGAACCGCGAAGGCCGCGTGATGATGATCGGCGACGGCATCAATGATGCGCCGGCCTTGAAGGAGGCGCATGTCGGTATCGCGATGGGGTCTGGGACGGATGTGGCGCTGGAAACGGCCGACGGTGCGATCCTGCGCGACCGCGTCACCGATGCACCCGCCCTCATTCGGCTGTCACGGGCGACGATGGGCAATATCCGGCAGAACGTCACCTTGGCCCTTGGACTGAAGGTGGTCTTTCTGGTGACGACGGTCTTCGGCATCACCGGGCTTTGGATCGCTATTCTGGCCGATACCGGCGCGACGGTTCTGGTGACGCTGAACGCATTGCGGCTGCTGGCCTTCGATCCCACGAGGGAAAGCTGACATGCTTGGACAGGCAGGCTGGATCAGCCTCGGCATCACAGTGACTTACCTGGTCTTCTTTGCCTGGGGCACCACAGAAGCCGCCCGCGCTGCCGGGCGGTCGGTCTGGCTGTTCGGGAAGGCTCGCGGTGCCGGGCGCCTTGCTGCCTTCGGGTTTCGCCTGGCCTTCGCCTTGGCGCTTCTCGGACCGCTATTGTGGTTGGTATTCTCACCGTTGCACCAGCTCGACCCGTTTTGGTCGGAAGGCCGGTATCATGTAGTAGGATCTGTGGGGGCAATTCTTGTGGCAGCAGGTGCGATGCTGGCTTTCGCCGCGCAGATGTCCATGGGGGCATCGTGGCGGGTTGGTGTCACTCAGGGCGATAGCAGCGCCCTGATCAGGCATGGCCTCTTCCGCCTCAGCCGCAACCCCACATTCATGGGCCAGGGACTACTGCTGGCCGGCATGGTGTTCGCAATTCCTTCAGTGCCGACGCTCGTGGCGTTTTTTCTCTTCATCACCTCAGCCAGCGTGCAGGTTCGGACAGAGGAACGCATTCTCCTGTCTGCTCATGGCGCAGAGTACCGCAGATGGAGCGCCGAGGTTCCTCGCTGGATCAGGCTGGGCCGTCCATGAGCACCTCACGACCTGCCTTCTCCCTCCACCGAGTTTGCCGGCATTTTTCTTTGATCTGCGAGAACGAGACGAAACATGCGTGATATATCTTCCCGCGCTGAGGCTGCCATGATGCTGGCATTCCTGCTGGCCCTGACGGCGACCCTTGGTGCCCTGTTCATCGGCGAAGTCATGGGTCAGATGCCTTGCACCCTGTGCTGGTATCAGCGCATCGCCATGTTCCCCCTGACGGTCATCCTGGGCGTCGCCCTATGGCGGGGCGATGATCGGGGCCGTGCTTATGCCATGCCGCTTGTCATCATCGGGCTTGTCATCGCGATCTGGCATTCCGGCCTCTATCTGGGGCTGATCCCGGAGGCCATCACCCCCTGCACTGAAACCGGGCCGTCCTGCTCCGACAAGGCGCAGATGTCGATCATGGGCCTGCCTATCCCCTACCTCTCGGCTGCGGCCTTTTTCGCCATCGGCCTTTGCCTTCTGAACTTGAAAGGATCTCGCTCATGAATCGTCGTGCCGTCCTGCTTGGAACCTCTGCTGCCGCCCTTGCCGTATTTGGCGGTGGCGCCTGGTATCTGCGCCAGCAGCAAGAGGCCGAGGCTCAGGCAGCCGCAGCCGCTGCAATGACCCAGAACCCCGAAGCCTTGATCCGGCCTTACTCACCCATTCTTGGGCCAGCGCAAGCACCGGTCACATTGGTCGAGTTTTTCGATCCCTCTTGTGAGGCCTGCCGAGCTTTTCACCCGGTGATCGAGGATCTGCTCCAGCAATACCCCACGCAGTTGCGGGTCGTGCTGCGCTATACCCCCTTCCACGAAGGCTCGGACGAGGCGGTGCGCATTCTCGAAGCAGCGCGCCGACAGGAAAAGTTCGAGCCGGTGCTGGATGCGCTGTTCGAAAAGCAACCGGAATGGGCAATCCATGGAGCGCCCGATCTCGACCGTGCGTGGCGTATCGCCGGTGCCGTAGGTCTGGATCTGGAAAAGGCACAATCGGACCGGCTTCACCCCGATACGACGGCCATCCTGAATCAGGATATGGCGGATATGCAGACGATGGGCGTGCGGGCCACACCGACCTTCTTCCTGGATGGCAAACCACTGACCAATCTCAGCGCGGAAGCCTTGAGGGATGCTGTCAGCAGCGCGGTGGCTGGGATTAGCTGAACTGACAAAACCGTGAGACATGCGGAAGGTGCTTGAACCTCATGTGGCTAGAGGTGCTAGGGCAGCCCAAATGATGGAACGTGTAGATGCTGAAGACGATCAGAGTTGCCCTTTGGATGACTGTGCCGGTAGCCCTCATCGGTAGCAGCGTGATGCTGTGGCGGGCCGACCAGCATGAGCAGGTTGCCGCGTTTCAGCCAGCGTTCAGCCTGCCGGATGATAGCGGGGCGATCCGGACGGCCGGGGAGTTCGAGGGCAAGCATCTTCTGGTGTTCTTCGGCTTCACCAATTGCCCGGATATCTGCCCAACCACCATGTCGGAGGTCGCTCAGGTCATGGAGGATCTAGGCCCGGATGCGGATGAGGTGCAGCCGCTGTTCATTTCTGTCGATCCGGTCCGTGACCGCGAAAGCGGTCTGAGCGAATACCTGGCCGCGTTTCATCCTAGCATCCTTGGACTCGCCGGCGACGAGGCAGCCACACAGGCGGCGGTCGAAAGCTTCAAGGTCTTCTACGATCAGGAAAACGACGCCTCGCAGCCGGGGGGCTACACCATGTCGCACAGCTCCAGCCTGTTTTTGCTCGGGCCCCGCGGTGACTGGCTGCGCCAATATACCTATGGAACACCTGCCGACGACATCACCGCCGATCTGAAAGAACGCCTGTAACATGTTGAAACTGATTGCCGCGACCCTGGGAATGGCGGCCGTCCTGCCGGCCATGGCACATGCTGAATGCGCCGAGGTTTCTCAGGGCGACCTCTCCATCAGCGCCGCCTGGTCCCGTGCCACCATCGGCACTGCGCGTCCTGCGGTCTTCTATGTCACCATTCAGAACAACGGCAGCACCGAGGACCGCCTGATCGGGATCGAGACGCCCGTGGCGGGCATGCCCATGCTGCATGAGACCGTGCTGTCGGACGGGGTGGCCAGCATGCCGCACGCAGATCAGATTTCCATCGCCGCAGGGGAAACCGTCAGCCTGGCACCGGGCAGCTATCACGGCATGCTGATGGACCTGAACGAGGCGCTGACGGAAGGAGAGAGCTTTCCCATGACCCTTCAGTTTCAGAATGCCGGTACCCTCACGATCGATACCGACGTGGTCTCCATCCGCGAACGGGAAGCCCCATGCGCCCCCGCGCCCTGATCCTTGGAGGCGGCGGACTGATACTCGTCCTGGGCACGATGCTCGGCGTCGGGGCATGGCGAAGCGGTGATCTGCCGTGGCAGCAAGAACAGGCGGCTATATCCGGCATACGCGCTGCCGATCTCGGCGCGATGTCATGGCAACTCACCAGCCATGAAGGCGAAACCGTCCGTCCCCAGGACTGGATTGGCACACCGAGCCTCGTCTTTTTCGGCTTCACCTGGTGCCCCGACGTCTGCCCGATGACGCTCCTGAACATCAGCGACTGGCTGGAGGATCTTGGCCCCGATGCCGACCGGCTTGCCGTTCATCTGTTCTCGGTCGATCCCGAACGCGACAGCCCTGCAGTGCTGGCCGACTATCTGGCGAATTTCGATCCGCGCATCACCGGCTTGACCGGCACGCCGGATGAGGTTGCCCATGCCGCGCAGGCGTTCGATGTGACCTACCGCCGCGTTCCGCGCGATGATGGCGACTATACGGTGGACCATACAGCCGGCGTCTTCGTGTTTGGCACGGACGGGCGCCTGTCGAGCATCATCGACCTCCATGAAGACCCGCAATTCGCCGTGCCGAAAATCCGGCAGGCGCTGAACGACGAGGGATAGAGTATGACATCCATGACCCGACGCGCCTTGATATGCGCTGCTGCCGTAGCAGGCGCGTTGCCACGGCTCGCTGTCGCAAGGAGCACAGACCTGATCCATGTGGTCGAAGGCACCGGATGCGAGTGCTGCAAGCAGTGGACCCGCTACCTGCAGGACAACGGCTTCGAGGTGACCCACGAAGAGCGTTTCGGCGTGCTGCTCATGCAGCACAAGCTGGATCTTGGCGTTCCTGTCGAGGTCTCGTCCTGCCATACCGGCCTGATCGATGGCTATTTCCTGGAAGGGCATGTGCCAGCCGCCGACATCCGCAAGCTGCTCGCCGAGCGCCCTGACGCAAGGGGGCTTGCTGTCCCCGGAATGCCGTATGGCAGCCCCGGGATGGGACCTGAAAGCAAACGCGAGGCCTATGATGTTCTGTTGATCCGGAAGGATGGCAATGCCGAGGTCTTCACGCGCTATCCTGCAGCCTGATTTTGCCAACACGCTTTGAAAGCTCGCCCAAATGACCATCCTGAACCGCCGCCACGCCGCATTGGGACTGATCGCGGCTCTTGCCGCTTGCGGGGGTCCCAAATCGGGCACCCGGACAGCCGATATCCCTCAGTTCAAGCGCTACTCCGGCCCTCCAGTGACTCAGGTGGTGGTTCAGAAGGGACAGCGCAGGATGCATCTGCTGAGCGGTCAGACGGTCCTCAAATCCTATGATTTCGGGCTCGGCAATCAGCCGGTCGGCCACAAGCAGTTCGAGGGGGACGGAAAGACGCCCGAGGGGCAGTATTTCGTAGACCGTTTCAACCCCCGTAGCCGGTATCATCTGTCCGTGGGCATCTCATACCCGAACGAGCGTGACAAAGCCTATGCGGCGCAATTCGGCCTTAATGCCGGCGGCGACATCATGTTTCACGGTCGCGGTCCCGAGGGTCGTGTCCTTGCACCAAAGAACCGGGACTGGACTGCCGGCTGCATCGCTATGACAGACCAGGAAATAGAGGATGTCTATGCGATGCTGCAGCTCGGCACGCCGGTGATGATCTACGGCTGAACGCGGCCATCTGCCTCATAGGGCTGCCATGGGAAGTTCGAATGGCGGCTTTTGGGAAAATGCGCGACGGTAAAGCTGGTTTCTTGACCGGAAGCTTTTCAACAAATCCTCTTGCTGCCACTGCATTCGCTGCAGCTATGGCGACCGTCGGCTGTGGGCTCTTCGCGTCGATGCTGGCTTTCGGCCGTTGGGCTGCTTTCCAAAGAGGTGTGGTGATCGCGGTAACCGAAATCACCGATCCCGATGGCAGCCCGTGAGTGTCAAGAAAAAACGTCATTTTGACCTTTTGTCGGACCAAAAGGTCATACTGCTTTCCTAGGCAGGCAAACGCAGTGACATGCAGAAGTCCAAAGCTGCAACGCGGATCAACGAATGCCCGCCTCCCCTGCCCCTTTATCAACGTGTTCAAAAACGATCGTTGGTGCAACATCGTCCAGCGTGCTGCATAAGCCGTCGTAGAACGCACTTTTGCGACATGTCTCAAAACGGCACGGCTTTTGATACACGTCTTGGGTGTGAACATCCCTCCTACTTAGACGGAATGGGCGCCTGAGCGTGTCAAGATGGTCGGGGTCGCTGATATCGCCCAGGGTTAGCAAGTCCGCCCTCCACGCGGCGCTGAAGAACACATCGGCGTTGGCTGTGTAACAGACTTTCTGGCCCTTGGGTCCTGCCGTTGCCATTGTCTCTCGCCGCGTCGCAGCCGCTGGAGGTCTGGCTGTTGGCTGAATTCGTGCATCAACCCTGCTTGACCGCTCTTCCTGGTACGGCCTAATCCCGTCTCAGGTATTACGGAAGTGAGGCGTCTATGGTAGGCACCTGGTCTTGCCCCCGTTTCACTGGACACTCAGGCGGTTGCGGTTTGAGCTGCGATGAACTCGCGGGGCGAGCGCATTTTCAGCCCTGAGTGCGGGTGGTTGTCGTTGTAGTCCTCGATCCAGCCTCCGATCAATCTGAGAACTGTCTGGGCGTCCGGCAGCGGCGTCACCTGGACGTAGTCGCGCTTCAGGGTCTTCACGAAAGCCTCCGAGATGCCGTTGCTCTGCGGGCTCTGGACCGGCGTGAAGCAGGGCTTCAGGCCCAACTGGCGGGCAAAGATCTGCGTGTCCTTCGCGATGTAGGGCGAGCCGTTATCCGTCAGCATTTCGATGACCGAAGGTGCGCGGTAGGTGCCAAAGCGGCGCTCTACGGCTTCGAGCATGATGTCACGGATGTCGGACCCGCTGATCCCGGCATTGACCACCGCGCGCCAGGCGATGATTTCGCGGTCATGGGCGTCGATGATGAAGGCGCCGCGGACGATGTCCCCGTTCCAGCAGGTGAACTCGAACCCGTCGCTGCACCAGCGCAGATTCGAGCGCAGGACGATGACTTTCCCGTCGTGGACATGCTCGGGCCGCTCCGTGTATTTCCGGGCGAGCAGCAGGCTATGGGCCTTCATGATCCGATAAACCCGCTTGTGATTGACCTGCGCCAGACCTTCCGAGCGCAGCTGGCGGTTCAGGATCGCCGTGATCCGCCGGTAGCCATAGGTCGGCCGCGCCGTCACCAGCGCGGTGATCCTTGGCACCACCGCCGCGTCTTGCGCTTTGTGATAGCACCGACGCGGCTTTGTCCTACCGTGCAGCCGGTCGATCAGGTTGGACCGGGCCACGCCCAGGGTTTCTGCCACGGCCTTCATCGGAAATCGTCCTTCAACGGCGACCGCGCGAGCAAGGTCAGTTTTTTTGAGCGTGACTTGTCTAGAGCCTCGCGCAGGATCTCGGCCTCCAACGTCTTGCGCCCGAGCTGGCGTTCGAGTTCCCGGATGCGGTCCTCCATCTGGCGGACAACCTTGTTGCTGGTGACGTCATCGTTCTCGGCCACGGCGACACTCCCCCCTTCGAGCATGAGCCGGCGCCAACGATACAGCAGGTTCGGCGCGACGCCATTGCGGCGGGCGACCACCGAGATGCTGGCCCGGTCGTCCAGCGTCTCCTCAACGATCCGCAGCTTCTCGGCCGCACTCCAGCGGCGCCGACGGCCGCCATCGGTGATGATTTCTATATCAGACATAAGCACGTGCTTAGGCATATGCCTAAGCCTCCATGGTTATGCCCAAGTGTCCGGTCGAAACGGGGGCCAGTTCAGCACCGTGGTTGCAGTGGCAAAAGCCAAGGGTCATCGCTTCTCAAAAGACCCGGCGCTTGAAATTTTAGTTGTGGAAGGGCTCGGTGTCGCGGGTGACGCGCATTATGGGTCCACAGTAAGGCATCGCTCTCGGGTGGCCGCCGATCCGACGCAACCCAACCTGCGCCAGGTCCACTTGATCTCCTCGGAACTCTTTCAGGAGCTGGCAGGCAAAGGTTTTGAGGTCCACCCGACCGATCTGGGGGAGAACATCACGACTGCTGAAGTTGATCTGCTGGCCTTGGCGGAAGACACTGTTCTGCGCATTGGTTTCGAAGTGGAACTGATGGTGACGGGCTTGCGCAATCCGTGCGTGCAAATCGAAAAGTTCCAGAAGGGTCTTCTTGGCGCGGTGCTCTATAAGAGCGCAGATGGGCGCCTCGTAAGAAAGTCCGGCATCATGGCCGTGGTCAAGACAGGCGGTGTTGTCAGAAAGGGGGATCTGATCGAAATTGTTGATCCGCCCCTACCGCACAAATCGCTGAAGCCAATCTAAGAGGCCATCCGATGAGCAGCAGCCCGGTATGGGAAAGCGACCCCGCGATCATAGGCGCCTTGGCAGTGCCCCCCTATAGCGAGCATTTGACTGAGATGGCCCAACACCGGGCCGAGTCGCTGCCCTATAAATTCGGGTATGCCCTATATCCGTCTCACACGCTCCTTCGTAACGCTCAGCCTCTCTGTCGCCGCCCTCATCTTGGGTCATGCGCCGCCCGGCCAAGCCGCTGATCTTCCCAGCCCCCTCCAAGCGGGAGCTGCTGAGGTCGTCGATGCCGACGGCCTGCGCCTTCAGGGTGTCGTCATTCGTCTCCACGGCATTGACGCTCCCGAGCATGATCAAACCTGCCAAAATGCCGAAGGAGCGATCTGGCGCTGCGGGGAAACCGCTACCGATCGCCTCGCACAGATGATTGCCGACACCATGGTAACCTGCCGGGAGCTGGATCGCGACCGCTATGACCGAAGCGTTGCTCGCTGTGAGGCGGCGGGGGTCGACCTTGCTGAGGCCATGGTGGCGGAAGGCCTTGCATGGGCGTATCTCCGCTATTCCGACACCTACGCACCCGTGGAAACCGTGGCCCGGCAGCAGGGGTTCGGGATCTGGTCCGGAGTCAATCAGCCCGCGTGGGAGTATCGAGCCATCAGGCGGGCAGATACTTCAGACGCGCCTGAATGCCGGATCAAAGGCAATATCTCGCAATCGGGTGATCGCATCTATCACCTGCCCGACAGCCGCAGCTATGCCGCGACCCGGATCAGCGAAGCCAAGGGAGAGCGCTGGTTCTGCAGCGAGGAGGAGGCGCGGACGGCCGGGTGGCGGGCGCCACGGGGCTAGAGCATCCACGGTCTCCGCCCCGCCATCCGTGCTGCTCAGATCGCCTCGTCGACCAGTCTCAGCGCGCCATCCGGCAGCGGTCGCTGCAACTCCTCGGCGCTGATCCCGCCAAGCCAGGCCTCCCACTCCTCCGGGCAGGTCAGGATCACGGGCATCGCCTTGGGATGGATCAGCGCGACCTCGGCGTTCGGCGGACAAGTCAGGAAAGCGTAGAGATCATCGGTCGTCTCGCCATCCTTCACCTTGCGGAGCGAGGTCCAGCCGCGGGTCTCGATCCCGGCGAAGAACATCGTCGCGTCCGTGTCAGTCGGTGCGAACCACTGCACCCCCTGCCCCTTGCCGCGCGGCTCCGAGAAGCTGGTGACCGGCACCAGGCAGCGGTGCCCCTGCCCCAGCCAGCGCCGCCAATGCGGCGAGCCGAGGTTGCGCACATTGGTGACACCGGGATCGCGCGCGGTCTTCAGGACCGACGGTGGCGAGGGCATGCCCCATCGCGCCTTGACCAGCTCCGGCCCGTCGTCGCCGTTGCGAATGATCGGCGCCAGCTGGTCCGCATCGCGGCGCTCGGCCCGGCCTGCGGTCATCTGATCGGCCAGCCTCCGCAAGTTCTCGATCAGCACAATGCGGAGGGTGATTGAGACTGCCCACAACTCTCCGATCGTCAGCGGCTGCACTGTCTGATAGGAGGCCAGGAACCGCCGCAGGGCCTGCGCGTCGAAATGGCTGTCAGTGTGGGCAACAAAAGCCCAAGCGAGACCGAAGACGCGCGGGTAGCCCGCAAACGGCCCCGAGGCTAGCTTGGGCAAAAGGCGGTAATAGCCAGCGGGTAAATCGACCCGAATTTCGCGGATCTGCGCCTCAACCAAATGGAAATTGTCCAGCAGCCAGTCTGCGGCGGGCACCATCGACCTACCAGCTGCGACGTCGCGGGCCTGGTCCCGACCGGTCGCGCGCAGCACGTGGGCATTGTCGTCCAGCCGCGCATGCAGGGCCATGACCCGGGGAGGCCGGTCGGTTACGTCCTGATCCGCCGCCAGCGTCAGAGCGTGGCCCTCCAGTCGCTCGATGCTGAACAGCTCGGACCGGACCGGAGCGCTGTCGCACCATGGCTGTTGCGATCCACGCCGAAAGGAGCCGGGCAGAAGCCGTGTAAAAGGCTTTGTCCCGGTGTGTTGGACCGGGGGGCGTCTCTGATCGACCATCTGTGCGCTCTTATGTCTGTGGTTTCGGCTAGGTCTCTAGCGGGGGTGGAGCGCCATCTCGTGCACAGGTCGCGACCGTGGCGCCCTATCAACTACTGCCCCGCATCGCCTGCCCGACACCCGCCCTCGGTACGCGATGCCGACCCCGGGGGCTTTGGTCCCCCAGATCAGGATGGCCGGGCCGGGCTGACGTCTCCTGCGAACGCTGTCAGGTTTCGTTGCGGCCTGGACTGATCCAGAGCAGCTTTGCCATGAATAAATGCAGGATCGAGGACGTTTCTTCGTGGCCGTCGTGCGAGGCTTTCACAATCGAACGGCTATAGCTTTTTCCCCTTCTTGGGCCGGTGCATTAAAGCGGTGGACACCCATATGATCAGGGTCGGACGGGTTTCACCGGACGAATTATCGGAGGACCCGTTCATGGGTACCAAGAAAACAATCCTGAAAATCCGGATTGCGGACCGCAGGGCTGCGGGAAAACCAGGCGAACCCTATATGGACCAGCCGATGAAAAGAGTGCCAATCTGGTCGGACACGAACCCTCCTGATGTGCCTGCGGCTGACGATGCGGCGCGCATGCCGCGATAGACAGTTCGCCGGTGAGCAGGCTTCAAGGTCTGTATGGACTACGCGATCACGACCGCAGTTCCCCCGCCGCGGGCAACATCAGGAAAGGTATCTCCAGGCGATTACTTTCAACTAGCATCAACCTCCAAACCAGCCAGCACCGGTTGCATCTCCAAGCCAAGGCGTTTGTCTGAGGACATCGCAGGCGCCACAGTACCTATTTATTAAGAATACATATCAACAATTTAATTATTTTATCATCACTAATTAACAGTTTTGATGAGTACTCCGCTGTCTTCCTCCGACTGCCTCATAAGAGCCTAGACTCCCTTGCTTCGGGCTCGCCAAACCGCGCGATGGACCTTGGCTATGATGAGAAAACCAAATTTCAGACAATACCAGCACCCTTGCACCCATTTACAAACGGTCGTTTAGTGACAGCTCATAATATTGCAGTTCGGTCCACAATGCCTCTTGTCGGCTATGCCCGTGTCTCGACGGATGATCAGACCCTCCTGCCCCAGGTTCAGGCCCTGACGGCAGCCGGTTACCCCGTAATCCACAGGGAGCAGGCCTCCGGCGGGGATCGGGCACGGCCTGTGCTGGCCATGCTACTGGACGGAATTCGCCGGGGTGACACATTGGTGGTTGTCCGCATCGACCGCCTCGCACGCTCGCTCTCGCATCTTCTCGAGGTCATCGAGCAACTGGAGGCCAAGGGCGCGTTTTTCCGCTCGATTGAGGACCCGATCGACACGGCCAGCCCGCAGGGCAAGTTCACCCTGCAGGTCCTGGGGGCGGCTGCCGAATTCGAACGCGCCCTGATCCGCGAACGGACCAGGGCCGGTCTGGCCAGCGCGCGTCTGGCGGGACGGATAGGCGGCAATCCCGGCTTGCGTGCCTAAGACCCCGTGGCTGTGCGAAAGCTCAGGCTAGCACGGAGCGAGGGCTATCTTGACAGGATCGGCCGCACCGCGCCGGAATGGGTGCCCCATGTGCGCCGGTTGCGCCCGGATATGGCGTGGGAGGACGTCCTGCGCATCATCAACGCCCCCCTGCCCGACCGCGCCCGCTGGAGCCAGGCCCGCCTGCTCAGGGCGGTGCGGGCCTATGTCCGGGACGGGTTCCTGCCGCCGGAAGTGTTGGCGCGCGCGCCGCGGCGGCCGGTCGATGACCGCCTGCCCGCCATCGTGGCGGCGATCCCGGGGGGCGGACCCGAACATCACGCTTCAGGGTCTGTGCGACAGGCTGGAGGCAATGCGCGAACGCACCCCGCGCGGCCGCACGAAATGGCAGCCGTCATCGGTCAGGATGCTGCTGCAGCGCGCCACCCGGTTGGGCCTGCTCTGAGGCTTCAGACCTTTTCGACGGGTCCGCCATAGCCCGCGATGGCGCTGTCCGCCGTCAGCAGCACCATCCCCTCGGTGATCGCCTGCGCCAACAGCAGCCGGTCGAACGGGTCCGAATGCAGCGGAGGCAGGGCCGACAGCGCCAGGCAATGCCGGCTTTCGATGGCCAATTCATCATAGCCGTTGGACAGCAGCCCTGCCCGCAGCACGCCGGGATCGACGGTGAAATCGGGCCGGTTCAGCGCCCGCTTGATCGACACCTCCCAGATGGACGCGGCCGAGAACCACAGCGCATGCCGCGGGTCCGACATCAACCGATGCGCGGCGGCGGGCATACGCGACGACTGGAACGCCGCCCAGAGCAGCACATGCGTGTCGATCAGATAGTTCACGCATCGCCCTCGAACAGGGACTGGATCTCTGCCCCGTCCATCCGGTCGAAATCCTCGGGGATAGCATAGGCGCCGTCCAGAAATCCGATCCGCGTGGGCATCCTGCTTTCCAGCAGCGTGACCTTGACCAGGGGACGCCCGGCCTTGGCGATGACAAAAGGCTCGCCCTGGACCGCGGCGTCGACCAGTTTCGACAGGTTCGTCTTGGCCTCGTGGATGTTGACCGTCTTCATTGCCGCCCCCATAAGCTTAGTTCACTCAACTTAGCCCATCTGGGACGCATCTTCAACCATGCGGGTCACGGCGCTTCAATGCGGACCGCCACCATGCCCGGTTCGGCGCGACGAAGCGCCGATTGCAACCGGCTCAGCAGATGCGTGCGCAGATAGGTGGCGTGGAACCGTGAGGGTGCGGTCAGGGATAGCACCCCCTCGGCCTGCCCCGTCTCGATCATCGGGCGGAACCAGGCGTCGAAAATGGCGGCATCCTCCGTCTGCAGCTGCTCGCACACCCGCCGCCAAAGGCCGTCGCCTTGATTGGGCATGTCCAGACGACGAAACGGCACGACATTATCCGCGGCCGAGGGAATCTCCGGCCCGGTCATGCGCTGAACGAAATCCTCGCCGATATTGGTCCAGGACGGCCGCGTATCGATCATGATCCGATCCAGGTCGAGACCCAGAACCGACACGCGGCCCCTTGCGCCCTGTCGCTTGACGATGACCCAGCCCATGGCACGCAGACGCGCCATGTCGCGCTTGACGGTTCGTTCGTCCACGCACCACATCCGGGCGATTTCTTTCTGGCCGGTGATCAACTCGTCTCTCTGCCAGTTGTAGCGGGCGGTGATCAGGACGGTCAGTCGCAGGACCAGCCGCTGGCTCTGGGCATCAGAGGCCAGGGCGTGCGCGGTCAACGCCGACAGAATGTCGTATTTTCTGACGGCCGCATCTCGGCCCACCGGTTTAATCACACGCATCTCTGCTCCTGCATTGGCGGCGCGGTTGTCTCCGCTGCAGCGTCGGGTTTTGCGATTCGCCCAACGCCTTTGGCCATCTTTGTTCCATTAGCGTCCTGATGGGCGATCCTGTCAAGACAGAACCGGTTGCCACGGGCATCGTCTTTGTCTTGCATGTTTGAAATCAGGTATCATTGGTATACGGGGACGTCTAGGATGTCCCTCTGTTCTCCACGAATGTCCCCTATTTTAGGGCGGAGGGGCTGCGGGCGTCCCTGATTTATTCGCAATCGGGCGCGGTCATTGGTCAGGCGGTGCCGCCTGGTGGCGCGGGCGATTCGCAGATCGGGTATTCTGCGTCCAATTTGCGTCCTTGAGTGAACAACTGTTTTGCCAAAGACGCAAATCCGGCGTAAACGGGAAACTGACGATGATTAGCGTTCCGGAGAACAGGCATACTATGTACACCCATCAGGACCTCGCGCGGCTGCAAAGTCAGTCCCTGAAGATGCAGGGCTGGATCCGCCGCCAGACCTTTAGCCCGGCCAATGAGAAGACGCTCCGCCGCTTCTCCTCCTGGGAGGTGTCCGAGCTGATCTTCCGCATCAATCAGTCGACCTTTCGGGGTAAGCTGGCGGCCGATCCGAACCTTCCCCTCGGGGAAGTCGAGGAGGATGGGCGTCAGCGCTGGTTCAGCCTGGACGAGGTCAACGAGCTGCGCCGCCGCATCCGTATCAACAAGAAATCGCTCATGCCGCCGCGCCCCGAGGGCAAGCGCGCGTTTCGGGCGGCCATTGCTAACTTCAAGGGTGGCGCAGGCAAGTCGACGGTGGCGCTACACTTTGCGCAGGCGGCGGCGCTGGACGGCTATCGTGTTCTGGTTGTGGATTTCGACCCGCAGGCGACTCTGTCCCACTCCATGGGTCTGTCGGATGTCGGCGAGGATCACACGGTCTGGGGGATCATGGCCCGCGACCTTGAGCGCGAGACCGACCGCATGAACGCGGCATCGGCGGGCGCCGAGTCGGGAACCACCCTGCCCCACCGCAAGCTGCCCGCCACGATCCGCGACATGGGCCTGGGCTCTCTGCGGGCTGCCGACTTCATCAAGCCCACGGCCTGGTCGACCATCGACATCGTGCCCAGCTGCGCCAACGCGGCCTTCGTGGAGTTCGCCAGCGCCCAGTATCGCCACCTCAACCCGGAATGGACCTTCTTCGGGGCCGTGTCTCGGTTCCTGGACAGTCTGGCTGACGATGCCTACGACCTGATCCTGTTCGATTGCCCGCCTGCGATCGGCTATCAGTCGATGAACGCGGTCTTTGCCGCAGACATGCTCTATATCCCCTCGGGGCCCGGCTACTGGGAATACGATTCGACCACCAGCTTCATCGGCCAGCTGGCCGAGGCGCTGGAGGATCTGTCGCACGGCTTTGAAAACTTCCCCACGGGGAAGATCGCCCTGCCCAAGACCTTTGCCGATGTCCGATTCCTGATGACCCGGTTCGAGCCATCGAACGAGCTGCATCAGGCGATGTTCGGCGCCTTCCGCCAGGTCTTTGGCGACCGCCTTGCCCAGCACCCGATCGAGCTGACGCGCGCGGTCGAGCAGTCGGGTCGGTTCCTCAGCTCGATCTATGAGATCGACTATCGTGAGATGACCCGCGGCACCTGGCGGCGGGCCAGGGCGACCTTTGATCAGGCCTATGAGGAATTTCGCGGTCATGTGCTGACGGCCTGGACCCAGCTGGAGGACGCCGCATGAGCCGCAAGCGCCGCATGTTCGACATCGATATCCCGGCCGAGGATGCCGCCGAAGGGGCCGACTTCCCCGCGGGGAAGGTCGACCAGCGCCGCGGTCCCATGGCCGCCGCCATCAACGAGACCGTCGCCTCGTCACGCGACCGTGCGCAGATCGAGGCGCAGATCCGGCAGGAGAACGACGCCCTGGCGCAGGAGCATGTCCGGCTGAAGCGGGCAGGGCTGATCACCGACCTGATCGCCCTGGACCTGATCGACACGCAAAAGCTGATCCGCGACCGCCGCCCGGTCGCGGATTTCGAACTGGCCGAGCTGGTGTCGTCGATCCGCGAGGTCGGCCTGTCGAACCCGATCCGGGTCGAGCCCGGCGCCGATGGGCGCTATGAGCTGATCCAGGGGTATCGCCGTCTGTCCGCCTATCGACAGCTGCTGGAGGAGACGGGCGACACCGAGGCATGGGGCCGGATTCCGGCGGGCATCGCCGCGCGGGGCGATGCGCTGGATAATCTGTATCGGCGCATGGTCGACGAGAATCTGGTGCGCAAGGACATCTCGTTCGCCGAGATGGCGCAGCTGGCGGTGCATTACGCGATGGACCCGCTGACGGCCGAGACGGATGCCGACAAGGCGGTGGCGCTGTTGTTCAAGTCCGCGGGCTATCAGAAGCGGAGCTATATCCGGAACTTCATTCCGCTGGTCGAACGCTTGGGCGAGACGCTGCTTTATCCGCAAGAGATTCCGCGCGCCCTGGGGCTGGCTTTGGCGCAGCGTCTGACCGAGGTTCCGGGACTGGCCGCGGCCATCAAGACTGAGCTGAAGGGTTGGGACACACGGTCGATCGTGGATGAGCTGGGGGTTCTGCGGCGCTATGCCGGGGAGGGCGAGGTCACGCCGGCGGGCAAGCCCTCGACACCGGCTGCGCCGACACCATCGACTGCCAGGGCCAAGACGACATTCCAGCTGCGCAGGCCTCAGGGCAACGCCAAATGCACGGCGGCGAACGGGCGCCTGGAGATCCGGCTGCCACGCGATTTTTCCTCCGTTGATCGCCGCAAGCTGGAGGCCGCCGTCGCGGCGATGTTGGACCAGATCGAGTGATCTTCCCCGCGGGGAAGGGGGTAACGGCGACCGTCCGCGGGCAGGGCGGTCGCCTTATGGGCTGGCGTTGTCGCTAGGGCGAGATAATAAAACGTTTAAAAGCAATAGTTTGATTAATATCTGGCCATTCTTCTTAGCGGCAGGCTGCGTGTTGGGCCAGATGCGAAATGCTGTGCCGCCATCGATCAGGTTCAAGATCATCTTCGAAAGGCTTCTGTGATCGTCAAAATTGAGGTATTGTGACGATAATCAAGGGACCACATCAGAAGAAAATGGGTTCGCAGGAGGGTAGGTCGATCGATCACACGCAGTCTCTGTCCGATCCCACCCCGTGGCTTGCGGCACAGGTGGAGCAAGGGCGCGGCCTTGCCGAGGCTGCCCGTGATCTTGGGCGGCTGGAGGCGACGATTGCCGCCTTGTCGCCCGACGAGGCTGCCGGCGCGCGCGAACGCCTGGCGCTGATCGAGGTCGAGGCGATGTTGCGCGCGCAGGGCCTGATGCTGGCGCAGGGCGAGATCGGCCGCGAGGTGATGGAGGCGGTCACGCGCGCAGACCCGGAGGCGGTGCGCCTGGCGCGATGGGCGATCCGACGGCTGAACGGGCAGGGGGCGCTGGCCGATCTTCCTGCCTTTCTGGGGCTGCACCGTCGCGCAAGTGCCGATGACGCGCCAGTGCCCGGCCTGGATCTGCGGCCCCGGGGGGACGATTTCGACGCCGCTGCGGCCGAGTTCCTTCACACGGCGGACGGGTTCGCGGCGCTGCATCCCCTGGCGCGCGGGCCTGCGATCCTGGCGCTGTGGCGCATGGCCGGGTTGTCGTCCCCGGGGCATGTGGTCGAGCCTGCGATCTGGTCCGCCCGGCACATGGCCATCGGGGCCGAGGGGGTGCGCTTTGTGCCCATGGGACGGCACGGGCGGCGGGTCTGGACGGGCTATGGCCCGCCTGCGGACCGGTTGGCCGCGCATCTGGCGGCGCTGAGCGCCGGCGCGCAGGAGGGGCGCGCGCTGATCCAGCGTATCCGCGACTGGTCCGCGCGGGCGCGCAGCGCCACCGCCCCGATCAAGGGCGACAACGCCGCGCGGGTCATCGCGGTGCTGGCGGCGCGGCCGCTGGTCTCGGCCATGGAGGTGGAGGCGCGGGCCGGGGTCAGCAGGCCGACGGCAGAGCGCATGCTGAAGCGCCTGACCGATCTGGGTCTGATCCGCGAGGTCACCGGTCATCGCCGGTTCAGATTGTGGACGGTGGCGGTATGATGGACCAGCACCACGCCGCGGGCTGGCACCCGCAGAGCCCCGACACGGATGCGGCAGGGAGGACCCGATGACAGACAGGACGCCCGCGGACCCCGCCGCGCCCGTGCTGACCAGCGACACGCGCCAGACCAACTGGCGCCGTGCCAACCTGTTGAAATACAGTGCCCATCTGGCGGTGCGGCGGGCGCTGGCGTCCGGGCGCCTGACCAAGGCGCCGTGCGAGGTCTGCGGCGCGGCGACCGTGGACGCGCATCACGACCGCTATGAACGGCCGTTGGAGGTGCGCTGGCTGTGCCGGACGCATCACGTCAAGCTGCATCAATATGGTGAGGACATGTTCCCGGTCGCGGGCAGGGGCGGTTCGACGGGCTGACCGCACCTGCCGCTGTCCGGCCCGTCGAACGGGGAAGCGGCGATCCCGTCAGGAGGGCGGGGTGTGGTGGGGTTCCTCGGCGATCTCTCCGCCCAGGCCGCGCCGCCAATAGGCCGTGATCATGTGCCGGTTGCGCGGCAGCTTCCAGTCGGAGCGGACATGGCGGCGCAGCGCGCGAAAGGCCGAGAACTCGCAGCCCGCCCAGACATACATCCCCTCGACCGGCTGACGACGGGCGAGGGCTTGGGCCAGCAGGTCCGTCGTGCCGGGCTCCGCGCCGCGCCGGTGCAGCCATTCGACCGGGCGGGCCAGGGTCTGTTCGTCCTCGGGGCCGTCCACCTCGATGATCGTGTCGCACCGGGTGCTGTCGGGCACTGATTCCAGGATGCGCGCGATGGCGGGCAGGGCGGTCTCGTCCCCCAGCAACAGCAGATGCGGCGCCGCGGGCAGCGGGCCGCCCCCCGGACCCAGCAGGCCCGCCACATCGCCGGGACGGCAGGACGCGGCCCAGTTGGCCGCCGAATCGGCGTCGGTCTGATGCAGCACAAAGTCGATCTCGAGCTGGCCGCGCGCCAGATCGACGGTGCGGATCGTATAGACCCGCACCATAAGCGCATCGTCGTCCTTGGGAAAGCTGAGCGCGCCACTGGCCGTCAGCACCGGCCAGACCGGCGGCAGGTCCGCGCGGCGGTTCCGCAGGGGCAAAAGCAGGCGGACATGCAGCTCGTCCATGGGCAGGGCCTGCAGGTCGGGCACGGCCAGGGTGACGCGCTGGACCGCGGGGGTCACGCGGCGCGATGCGGTCACCGTGGCCTGCCGGAAGAAGGGCGGCAGACCTTCGGTCTGACCGTCGCCCTGCCACTGGAACTCGACCTCTTGCGCCAGATATTCGCGGATGTGATCGACGAAGATCAGCTTGATATAGCTGAGGCCGATCGGGTTGACCCCATCGGCCAGGACGGCCAGCCCGTCGCCGTCGCGATGCACCCGCAGGCGGCCCAGGGACAGCGGCATGTCCCAGGGGCCGTCCGGGCCGCCGAAGATGTATTCCGAATGGTCCGCGGCGAACTGGGCCATGGCGCGGACGCCGTCGGGATGGGAAAGCCGGGTTTGCGCATGCAGCATCAAGGTCTCTCGGGTCAGAGGTTTCTTTGGCTGCGGCACGGGCCTGGCTGCGCCCGCCTCTAGCCGATGGCGGCGGCATGGGCAATATCGCAGGGATCGGGTGCCGCACCGTGCGGTCAATACATGGAGTCGCGATAGGCCTGTTCCAGACCGGCATCCAGACGCGCCATCTCGGCCGGGTCCTGCGGCGGGGCCGCGGTCTGATCGAGGATGATCCGTGTCAGGGTCGGCATCTGCGCCCGGTCCTGATGGTGCGCGGGGTCCCACAGCCGGGATCGGCGCAGGGCCTTGGCACAATGCAGAAAGACCTCATCGACGGTGACGGCGATGGCCAGCCTGGGGGCCCGGTCATTGACCGCCATCATCCGCAGCAGATTGGGATCTCGCGTCAGGGCGGCACGCCCGTTGACCCGCAGGGTCTCGTCAAAACCGGGGATCAGGAACAGCAGGCCGACGACCGGGTTGGCGATCAGATTCGACAGGCTGTCCAGCCGGTTGTTGCCGGGCCGGTCGGGAATCAGCAGCGTCTTGTCGTCCAGCACCGTGACGAAGCCTGGCGGATCGCCGCGCGGGCTGACATCGGCCATGCCGTCCGGTGTCTGCGTGCCGATGCACAGGAACGGCGCGCGGGCGATGAAATCGCGCGCATGGGGGTCCAGCCGGTCCAGGCATTTGCGCAGGGCCAGATCGTGGACCTTGGGGAACAGGGCGCGCAACGCGGCCTCGTCCCGGACCAGGAATTCCGGCTTCAGTCGGGTGTCGGTCATGGGTGTCTCCTTTGCTGGCGCGGGCCGGTGATGCGTCACGCCGGGTCTGCGCCGCGCGGACATGTTGACAAGCCCAAGGCGCCGTGACAAGCCCGACTGAATCTATAAGGTAATCGCGATGGCCTCGATCTTCCGCTCCGTTCTGCTGCAAGCCTGCCTGATCGCCGGTGCGACCGTCCCTGCGGGGGCCGAGACCGCGTTTCCCCTGACCATCGACCATGCCTTTGGCCAGACCGTGATCCCGGCGCGACCCGAGCGCGTGGCGACGGTGGCTTGGGCCAATCACGAGGTGCCGCTGGCCCTGGGCATCGTGCCGGTGGGCTTTGCCGCCGTGGGGTTCGGGGACGAGGATGGCGACGGCCTGCTGCCTTGGGTCAAGGCCCGCCTGGACGAGCTGGGCGCCGATGCCCCGCCGCTGTTCGACGAGGGCGACGGCATCGATTTCGAGGCGGTCGCCGCCAGCGCGCCGGACGTGATCCTGGCGGCCTATTCCGGGCTGAGCCAGGCCGATTACGACACGCTCAGCCAGATCGCGCCGGTCGTGGCCTATCCGGACGCCCCTTGGGCCACCGATTGGCGCCAGGTGATCACACTGAACGCCGCAGGCCTGGGTATGGCATCCGAGGGCGCGGCCCTGATCGCGGCGCTGGAGGCGCAGATCGCCGACACCGCCGCCGCGCATCCCGAGCTGGCCGGGACATCGGCCATGTTCATCACCCATCTGGACACCACCAACCTGAGCGTGATCCGGTTCTATTCAGCCAATGACACGCGGGTGAAGTTCTTTGCCGATCTGGGTCTGTCGATGCCGCAAAGCGTCCGCGACGCCACCCGGCCCGGCCAGTATTCCGGCGAAACCAGCGCCGAGCTGATCGACAGTTTCGACGATGTGGACATCTTCGTCTCCTATGGCGGGCCAGAGCTGCGGGCCGGGCTGATGGCCGATCCGCTGGTCGCGCATATGCCCGCGGTCGCCGCCGGGGCGCTGGTGATGCTGGGCAATGATGCCACGGGGACCGGGGCCAATCCGACGCCGCTGTCGATCCCCTGGGTGCTGGATGATTACGTCGGCCCGCTGGCCGAGGCAGCCCGCGCCGTCCGATGACCGCCCGCCCTACCCCCGTTCCGCGTGGCGCCATCCTGCTGGGCGCCCTGGCCGTGGTGTGCCTGCTGGCGGTCCTGTCCATCGCGGTCGGGACGCGGTCCCTTGGCTTGGCCGAGGTGCTGGGCGGGCTGGCCGGGCGCACCGAGACGATTGGCTAGGCCGCCGCCGGGCTGCGCGTCCCGCGCACGCTGCTGGCGGTGCTGGCCGGAGCGGCGCTTGGCCTGTCGGGGGCGATCCTGCAGGGGGTGACGCGCAACCCGCTGGCCGATCCCGGCATCCTGGGCATCAACAACGGCGCCGCGCTGGCGGTCGTCATCGGAATCGCGTGGTTCGGGATCGGCGCGGCGTCGAGCTATATCTGGCTGGCGATCCTGGGGGCAGGGCTGACGGCGGCCTTCGTCTATGCGGTCGGCTCGATCGGGCGGGGCGGGGCCACGCCGCTGAAGCTGGCGTTGGCGGGGGCTGCGACCTCGGTCGCGCTGTCGTCGCTGACCCTGGCGGTGGTGCTGCCGCGCGCGGATATCGCCGGGGGCGTGCAGTCGTGGCAGGTGGGCGGCGTGGGCGGCGCGACGCTGGACTGGACGCTGCTGGTGCTGCCGTTTCTGGGGGCGGGGCTGGTGCTGGCGCTGCTGTCGGCACGCAAGCTGAACCTTCTGGCCCTGGGCGACGACCTGGCCGCGGGCCTTGGGGAAAAGGTCGCGCTGGCGCGTGCGGGCGCCTCCCTGGGTGCGATCCTGCTGTGTGGGGCGGCGACGGCGGTTTGCGGGCCGATCGGCTTTGTCGGGCTGGTCGTGCCGCATGTCTGCCGGCTGCTGCTGGGGGTGGATCATCGCTGGCTGCTGCCGGCCTCGGCGGTGGGCGGGGCGGGGCTGCTGCTGGCCTCGGACATCACGGGCCGCATCCTGGCCCGCCCAAGCGAGCTGGAGGTCGGCATCGTCACCGCGCTGATCGGCGCGCCCGTGTTCATCTGGATCGTGCGCCGCCAGCGGCTGCGCGCGCTATGATCGCGACCCTTGCCACTCCGGGCCGCCACCGTCGGCTGGCCCACCGCCGCATCGTGATGCTGGCCTTGGCCGGGATGCTGGCGGGGCTGTTCGCGCTGACGCTGATGCTGGGGCAGAGCCTGACGCCGCCGGGCGATGTGCTGCGCGTGCTGGCGGGGCAGGACGTGCCCGGCGCCAGCTTTACGGTCGGGCAGCTGCGCCTGCCGCGGGCGGTGATCGCGACGCTGGCGGGGATGTGCCTGGGCCTGGGCGGCGCGGCCTTTCAGGTGATGCTGCGCAACCCGCTGGCCAGCCCCGACATCATCGGCGTCAGCGCCGGGGCCAGCGCGGCGGCGGTCTTTGCCATCGTCTTTCTGTCGGTCAGCGGTGCCAGCCTGTCGATCATCGCCATCGCGGCGGGGCTGGGGGTGGCGGCGCTGATCTATCTGCTGTCCTTTCGGGATGGGGTCAGCGGCGCGCGGCTGATCCTGGTCGGGATCGGAATCTCGGCGATGATCAACAGCTTCATCGCCTATGCGCTGGTCCGCGCCCCCGGCTGGAGCCTGCAGGAGGCGCTGCGCTGGCTGGGCGGCAGCGTGAATGCCGTGCGGATCGAACAGGCCGGACCGCTGCTGGCAGCCCTGGTGCTGTTCGGTGGCCTGGTGCTGTCGCGCAGCCGCGATCTGGAGACGCTGCGCATGGGCGACGACATGGCCGCGGCCCTGGGCGTGCGGGTCGGCGCGGTGCGGCTGTCGGTGATGATGGGCGCGGTCGGCATGATCGCCGTCGCCACCTCGGTCACCGGGCCGATCGCCTTTGTCGCGTTTCTGGCGGGCCCCATCGCGCTGCGGATCATCGGGCCGCATGGTTCCGTGCTGATCCCGGCGGCGCTGACCGGGGCGATCCTGGTGCTGGGGGGCGATTACGTGGGCCAGTTCCTGCTGCCCGCCCGCTATCCCGTGGGCGTCGTGACCGGGGCGCTTGGCGCGCCGTTCCTTATCTGGCTCATCATCCGCGCCAATCGTACCGGAGGGTCGCTGTGACCATCAACCACCGCCTGCAGGTGCAGGATCTGACCGCCGGTTACGGCGACCGCACCATCATCAAGGGACTGGGGATCGACCTGCTGCCCGGTCGCATCTCGGCCATCGTGGGGGCGAATGCCTGCGGAAAATCGACCCTGCTGCGGGTCATGGCGCGCCTGCTGCGCCCGCGCGGCGGGCAGGTCGCGCTGGACGGCGCGGCGATCCACGGCATGCCGACCCGGGCGCTGGCCCGCGTTCTGGGCCTGCTGCCGCAATCGCCCATCGCGCCCGAAGGCATCACCGTGGCCGATCTGGTCGGGCGCGGGCGGCATCCGCATCACGGCCTGATGTCGCGATGGGGCCCGGCGGACGACCATGCGGTCGCCACCGCGCTGGAGGCCACGCGGATCACCGATCTGGCCGACCGGACCGTGGACGAGCTGTCGGGCGGACAGCGCCAGCGCGCCTGGATCGCCATGGCGCTGGCGCAGGACACCGACCTGCTGCTGCTGGACGAGCCGACGACCTATCTGGACGTCGCCCACCAGATCGAGCTGTTGGACCTGCTGTGCGATCTGAACGCCCGGCGCGGCACGACCATCGTGATGGTGCTGCATGACCTGAACCTGGCGGCGCGCTATGCCGACCAGCTGATCGCGCTGAGGGCCGGGCGGGTGCATGCCCAGGACAGCCCGGACGCGGTCCTGACCGAGGCGACCATCGCCCAGGTCTTTGGCCTGTCCGCCCGGGTGATGCGCGACCCGGTGTCGGGCCGCCCGATGATGCTGCCGATCGGGCGTCACAGGCTGGCGGCCGAGTAGTTGACTGAATCTGTCGCTTTTCGGCAACGGCAGTGGAACTTTGATCCCCTTCGCTTGTCGCACGGGTCCGGCGGGCATAGAGCGCAGGAAGTCCGACTATTTCCATAAGGATTCGCCATGCCCTCCTCCCGTCATGCCAGCCGGCCTTGTCGCCGCGCGCTTTTGTCCTGCTGCGCCGCCATCGCCCTGCTATCGGCCCCGCCCGCGGCCCTGGCGCAGGAGGCCGAGGCGACCCGGCTCTCGCCGGTCATCCTGCTGCCCGGGATCACGCTGGACGTGTCGGGCGGCGATGACGATGCAGGCACTGTCGTCGCGCAGGAGATGGCGGTCGGCGGCAAGATCGCGACCAGCATCCTGGACACGCCCGCCTCCGTCTCGGTCATCACCCGCAAGGAGATCGAGCGCCGCGATGCCCGCACCCTGGAGGATGTGCTGCAATATTCCGCGGGCGCGATCAGCGACTATTACGGGACCGACGACCGCAATGACTATTTCCTGATCCGGGGGTTCCAGGCCTCGACCTATCGCGACGGGATCACCCTGGGGTCAATGCGCGGCATCCGCGAGGAACCCCTGGCCTATGACGGGTCGAGGTGATCCGCGGCGCCAATTCCACCCTGTTCGGGGTGGCCGATCCGGGCGGCTCGATCAACTTCGTGACCAAGCGCCCGCGGGGCGAGCGGATCGCCGATGTCTTTGCCACCGTCGGATCGCATGACCGCAAGGAGGTGGGCTTTGACGTGGGCGACGTGCTGACGCCCGACGCGACCCTGTCCTGGCGGCTGACCGGCAAGGTTCAGGATAGCGCCCGCGAATACGATTTCTCGCGCGATGACCGGCGCTTTCTGATGGGCGGCCTGACCTGGCAGCCAAGCGACGTGACCTCGGTCAGTCTGATCGTGGACCATCTGAAGCAGGATGCGACGCCGAATGGCGGCGGCTATCCGCGCTTTGGCGACTATGACCGCGGCCTGTTCCTGGGCGAGCCGGATTTCAACTATCTCAACGTCGACCGCACCACCGCCAGCGTCATCGTCGACCATGATTTCGGCGGCGGGCTGACCCTGCGGTCGAACCTGCGCTATAGCGACACGGCGGATGATTACGGCTATGTCTACATCGCGGGCGATGACGGGGTCTTTCCCGTCGGGCGCGGTTTCATCGCGACCGATGGCGCGGCCGACGAACGCGCGGGCCACGTCATTCTGCAATATGCCCGCCAGTTCGGACGCATCGACAGCAACACCCTGGCCGGGATCGAATATCGCGACGTGTCGTCGAACCAGACCTCGTATTTCGCGGGTGCCGCGCCGATCGACCCGCGCGATCCGGTCTATACCGGTGCGCCGGACAGCCTGGTGCCCTATCTGGACCAGCGCCGGGACAGCACGAACAAGGCCGTCTTTGCCCAGCAGAACCTGTCGCTAGACGACCGCTTCATCCTGACGGTCGGGGCCCGTCACGACCGCCTGACCCTGCGCGAGGCGGACCTGCTGGCCGCGACCGATCTGGATGACGACTATGCCGAGACCTCGGGCCGGGCGGCGTTGACCTGGAAGGTGACGCCCGATATCTCGACCTATGTCAGCTATGCCGAATCGGTGGCGCCGCCCGCCCTCGGGGTCGAGCCCGAGCGCGGCGACCAATACGAGTTGGGCGTGAAATACGCGCCCCAAGGCATGAACGCCCTGTTCAGCGCGGCGGTCTATGATCTGCGCAAGACCAACATCACGGTCGTCGACCCCGACACTTTTGATCGCTCCCTGGTCGGAGAGATCCGGGTGCGCGGCGTCGATATGGAGGCCAAGGCCGAGATCACCCCGGATCTGAGCCTGCTTGCGGCCTATTCCTACACCGACAGCCAGGTGCTGCGGTCGAACCCGGTCCGCGGCGTGGACATCGTCGGCAACGAGATGGGGTCGGTCCCCAATCACGCCGCCTCGGTCTGGGTGGATTATACGCTGGCCGGTGCGGGCGTACGGGGCGACATGACCTTTGGCCTGGGCGCGCGCTATACCGGCACGTATTTCTTTGCGACGCAGAACAACAACGGTCGCAGCCAGGCCGCGCTGCTGCTGGACGCCGCCTACAGCTATGCGATCACGGACAGCACGCAGCTGGCGGTGAACGTGCACAACCTGACGGATGAAAAGCACGTCGTCGGTCGCGGCAGCGCCGATTACTACAACCCCGGCCGCGAGGTCGCGCTGACCCTGCGCAGCCGATTCTGATGCAGGCTGGCCGGATGGTCAGCGTCCCCGGTGGCCCGCGATGGCAAAGCCCAGGACGCCGATGACCGGACCGGGGACCAGCAGCCAGACGGCGGCCGGTCCGATCCTCTGGAACAGCGCCATGGTCAGCGTGATCGAGGCCACGGTGATCGCAAATCCGACCGCGTTCTGGATGGCCAGAGAGGCTGCCACGGCATCGCGCGGGCAGGCCCGCGCCGACAGCGCCGAGAACTGGGGCGAATCCGCCACGACCAAGGCGCCCCAGACCAGCAGCAACCCCAGCAGCAGCGCCGGGGGCAGCCCCTGCCAGAACACGGCCACACCGACCGCGCAGGCCCCCGACAGGATCAGCGCCCCCAGGGCGACCCGTGCGCTGCCGATCACCGTCGCCAGACGGCCGCCCGCAAGGCAGCCCAGGGCGCCCGTCCCGATGATCAGGAAGGACAGCCCCGCCACCCCAAGCGCGGGATAGACCGCGGCCAGCCCCGTCGCACCGACCAGCAGCGGAACAAGGGTCCAGAAGGCATACAGCTCCCACATATGTCCGAAATAGCCCAGGGCGGCGGCGCGGAAGGCGGGCACGGCAAAGGCATCCATGACTGCCGGTCGGTGACGCGCGTCGGGCCTGCGCGCGCGGCGGGTGGGGCGGGGCAGGTGGGGGCCGTCGCCCAACCGGGCGATCAGCGCGGCGCCGATGATGGCCAGGCCCGACGATCCGGCGACCACCCAGTGCCAGGGCAGCGCCCCGGTCGTGGAGCGCAGCAGATGGGGCAGGGCGGTGCCAAGCGTCAGCATCGCCACCAGCAGGGCTAGCGACTGGCCGACCCGGTCCGGTGCCCAGCTGACGATCAGCTTCATCCCGATCGGATAGATCCCGGCCAGGGACAGGCCCACCAGAAAGCGGAAGGCCGCCCCGGTCACGACATCCTGGGCGATGAGGGCAAAGCCCAGGTTGAACGCCGCCCCCGCCAGCGCCGAGATCACAAAGATCACGCTGGCCGGAAATCGGTCCGCCAGCCCGCCAAGCGCCATGATCAGGGTGCCTGCGATGAACCCGATCTGAACGGCATTCGTCAGCATGCCGATATCCGCGACCGTCGCGCCCCAGGACAGCATCAGCCCCTCGGTCACGCTGTTCGCGCTGAACCACAGCGAGGTCCCGAACAGCTGGGCCAATGAGATCACCGCGACCGCCCCGGGACGATGGTGCTGCGACGGTGCGGTCATGGGCGGTCCTTTGCGGCGACGGCCCATCGTTTCAGCAAAACCGGCGACCGTCGAGCCTTGGTCGCGGTCATCGCGGCACAA
The DNA here is from genome assembly GCF_005048265.1 of Paracoccus hibiscisoli. GTDB lineage: Bacteria > Pseudomonadota > Alphaproteobacteria > Rhodobacterales > Rhodobacteraceae > Paracoccus > Paracoccus hibiscisoli. The sequence goes on along the minus strand of NZ_SUNH01000008.1, from coordinate 147,472 downwards.
CCGTCATCGAGCCGTCGGTCTCCAGCATGACCCACAGGACCGCGTCGATGTCCGACTGTCCGCTTTGGCGCAAGGCGGCCTGGACCTCGTCTTGGGTGACGCGCTGTCGTCTCATGGCGTCGGGCAGATAGCGGCCCCGATGGACCAGCAGGGTTGGCTCTGCCTTGATCAGCCCCTGAAAGCGCGGCGACCGCACCGAGGCCCAGGTGATGGCGTATTGCAGGCATATCAGCAGGGCCACCGCCGCCACCCCCTCGGCCAGCGGGATGCCGTCGTCCAGCAGCACCGTCGACAGGGTCGACCCCAAGGCCACGGTCACGATCAGGTCAAAGGCGTTCATCTTGCTCAGCGTCCGCTTGCCCGAGACACGCAGCATCAGGATCAGCGCGGCATAGGCCAGCAGTCCGACCAGCGGGATGCGGATCAGGCTGGGCCAGCTGTCGAATAGGATCGGATCGGGCATGGTGCCTCCCTTCGGTGATCTGTCGGTGTGGCGGACTGGCCCTGCATCGCAGGCTGGCAGGCGGCAGACAAGGTGACCGCGCGCGGAGGCCATTTGCGGTGCGGGGCATCAGGAACGCATGGTTGTGTCGCCAGCGCCTTTCTCTGTGCGCGCAAGTAGCCGCCCCATGGCATCCCGCCGCTGGAGCGGGTCGTGCGGTGGGGTGACCGGGCGTGACCTCTGAGCCGCCCGGCCAGCGCGGGCCGGATTGCCGAAGGGGGCGTGGTCCTGACATGGCAGGCGGGGCAGGCGTCGGAACTGGACAGCCGCCGGATCGCCTCGGGGGCGCGGCCGGGCAGCGCCTTTCGCCCCGACGGCGCCGGGATGCTGGGGCCGGTGACAGCATCGGCGGCCTGAACCGGACACGCCGTGTCGCGGACCGGAGCGTCGTGCTGCATCACGAACGCGCTCTCTGGATTGGGGTGTCCAGGTGCGGGCAGAGGGGGTGCGGTCGATCATGACGGCATGGACATCCGGGGCTGCGGGGGCTGGTGTGGGTCAGGAATGCGGCCTTTCGCTGGAACGCTTGGATCGGCGGCGCAGGGAACGACTTTCGGAACGGATGGTTTCAGATCAACCGCACTCAAGGACCATGCTCATGCCCCACCGCCCGATACTGGTGTTCGATGTCAATGAAACGCTGCTGGATCTGGATCACCTGTGCCCGCTGTTTCACGACATCTTTGGCGACGGTTCTGTCATGCGGGAGTGGTTCGCACAGCTGATCCTTTATTCGCAGACCCTGACGATCAGCGGGCTTCGCAGCGATTTCGGCGCGCTTGCGGTCGCGGTCCTGCGCATGACCGGGGATATCCGCGGGGTTGCCATCTCGGAGGCGGAGGGCTGCGCGTTGCGCCACGCGATCGGGTCGATGCCCGCGCATCCCGACGCGGCCTGGGCGCTGGATCACCTGGCGCAGCAGGGGTTCCGCCTGGTGACGCTGACCAATTCGCCGCCGGCCAGGGGGCCCTCGGCGCTGGAGCGGGCGGGACTGGCGCCGTATGTCGAGGCCAGCTTCAGCGTGCAGCCCACCAACCGCTTCAAGCCCGCGCCGGAAACCTATCAGCAGGTTGCGGATGCGCTGGCGATGTCGCCGCGCGATCTGTGTCTGGTGGCCTGTCATGCGTGGGACACGATCGGGATGCAGGCGATGGGGGGGCTGGGCGCGCTGGTCACGCATGGGGTCAACGCCCCGCTGGTCCTGCCGGGCGTGCCGCACCCCGATGTGGTGGCCCCTGACCTTCGGACCCTGGCGCAGGCCATCGTCCAGCGGTGGGGCGGTCGATAGGACGCAATTCTGTCCCCGCGGCTTTTCGCGGGTCCGCAACCGGCGTGTCGAAACCGCCTCTTTCACCTGTCCGGTGACAAGGAGGGGCCGCTTCCGGCCCTGGGGCCGAACGGCCCGCTGGCACAGGATCAGGTGACGGTCTTCGGGCAGGTCGTGGATCTGGTCGGCGGTGCCGACGGCGGGGTTCCAGGACAAGCGTGACCGGCGGTTCGCGGCGCTGGCCGCGGCATCGTCTAAAGGGCGCGTTCGGCGCAGGGGGGCGGACAGGCTGGCACCGGTCGGCGCTGCTGGCCCCGGAGGGACCGCACACGCGGTCGTGATCCGGCTTCCGGCAAACCTCTGTAACAAACATGACTGCCGGTAGACTTGTCAGGGCGACACGGCCAAGGGACTGATGCGGATGGCCATAAGGAACGCAATGTGAAGAAACCCGTCTTGTTCATCGCTCTTGCGGGGCTTGTCGTGGCGGCGCTGTGGCTGCTGGCCGGTCAGGACATCGACCTGCAGAGCCTGCGCAACCGGTTGGCCGCGATCGGCACGGTCCAGCAGGACCGCCCGCTGCTGGTCGCGGGCCTGTTCCTGGTGGCCTATGTGGCGGTGACGGCGCTGTCCTTGCCCATCGCGGTCTGGCTGACGCTGGCGGGTGGGGCGCTGTTCGGGTTCTGGACGGGGCTGCTGATCGTGTCCTTTGCCTCGGCCATGGGCGCGACGCTGGCCTTTCTGGCGTCGCGCTATCTGCTGCGGGACTGGGTGCGCGCACGGTTGGGCGCGCGGGCCGAAGCGATCGAGGCGGGGCTTGCGCGGGACGGGGCGTTCTATCTGTTCTCGCTGCGGCTGATGCCGGTGGTGCCGTTCTTTGCGGTGAACCTGCTGATGGGGCTAACGCGGGTCCCGGCCTGGAGGTTCTATTGGGTCAGCCAGCTGGGGATGCTGGCGGGCACCGCGGTCTATGTGAATGCCGGCACGCAACTGGCGGGCCTGGACAGCCTGTCGGGCATTGTCTCTCCGCCGCTGCTGGCGTCATTCGCGCTGTTGGCGGTGTTCCCCTGGATCGCGCGTGCGGGGCTGGGCCTGTGGCGGCGGCGGCGCGTCTATGCGGGCTGGACCCGGCCCAAGCGGTTCGACCGCAATCTGGTGGTGATCGGGGCAGGCTCTGCGGGGCTGGTCTCGGCCTATCTCGCGGCGGCCACCAAGGCGCGCGTGACCCTGGTCGAGGCGGGCGCCATGGGCGGCGACTGCCTGAACTATGGATGCGTGCCGTCCAAGGCCCTGATCCGAAGCGCGACCCTGGCGCATCAGATGCGCCATGCCGGACAGTACGGCCTGACCGATACGCCGCCGGCCATTCCGTTCCGGTCCGTCATGGACCGCATCCACCGCATCATCGCCGACATCGCCCCGCATGACAGCGTCGAGCGCTATACCAAGCTGGGGGTCGAGGTGCTGCAGGGGCATGCGCGCCTGATCGACCCCTGGACGGTCGAGATCACCGATGCGGCGGGTGCACGGCAGCGCCTGACGACCCGCGCGGTGATCATCGCGACCGGCGCGCGGCCATCCCTGCCGCCGCTGCCGGGGCTGGATCTGGTCGATCCGCTGACCTCGGATACGCTGTGGACACGGCTGCAGGGGCAGGATCATGTGCCGCCGCGTCTGGTGGTGCTGGGCGGCGGGCCGATCGGCTGCGAGCTGGCGCAGGCCTTCGCGCGGCTTGGGTCCACCGTGACGCAGATCGAAATGGCGCCCCGGCTGATGATGCGCGAGGACGCGGACGCCGCGGCACTGGTGACGGCCGCGATGCAGGCCGATGGTGTGTCGGTCCTGACCGGTCACCGGGCCGTGGCCTGCGGTGTGGATCAGGGCGGCAAGTGGATCGAGGTCGATCATGACGGAGGCTCCCGCCGCATCGCGTTCGACCAGATCATCGTGGCCGTCGGTCGCAGCGCGCGTCTTGAGGGTTTCGGGCTGGAGGAGCTGGGCATCGCCAGCGACCGGACCATCGCCGTGAACGACTATCTGGAGACGCGATTCCCGAACATCCTGGCGGCGGGCGACGTCGCGGGGCCGTTCCAGTTCACCCATACCGCCTCGCATCAGGCCTGGTTCGCGTCGGTCAACGCGCTGTTCGGCACGTTCCGCAAGTTCAAGGCCGACTACCGGGTGATCCCCTGGGCAACTTTTACCGCGCCCGAACTGGCCCGCGTCGGCCTGTCCGAGGCCGAGGCCCGCGACCGGGGCATCGCGGTCGAGGTCACGCGCCATGACCTGGCGGGGCTGGACCGTGCCATCACCGACGGCGCGGCGCATGGTTTCGTCAAGGTCCTGACCGCTCCGGGCACGGACCGCATCCTGGGGGTGACCATCGTGGGCGATCACGCCGGCGATTTGATCGCCGAGTTTGTCCTGGCCATGAAGCACGGCCTGGGCCTGAACAAGATCCTGGGCACCATCCACATCTATCCGACCTGGGCCGAGGCGAACAAGGCCGTCGCCGGGACCTGGCGCCGGGCGCATGTGAACCCCCGCCTGCTGGCCATCGTCCAGCGGTTCCACGACTGGAGGCGCGGATGATCGACGCCCGTCTACAACCCCTGCAGCGCGCCGTCCTGCAACCCCCGGCGGCCTTGCTGGCAGCGCGCGGCGTCAGCGCCGATGCCATCAGCATCGTAGGGTTCGTGATCGGCCTGCTGGCCATTCCGGCGCTGGCATTCGGCTGGTGGACGGCGGCGTTCGTGCTGATCGCCGCGAACCGGATCATGGACGGGCTGGACGGGGCGGTCGCGCGCATCAACGGCCCGACCGACCGCGGCGCGTTTCTGGACATCGCGCTGGATTTCGTCTTCTACGCGCTGGTCCCCCTGGGCTTTGCGCTGCACGACCCGGCCGCGAACGCGTTGCCGGCGGCCGTCCTGATCGCCGCCTTTGTCGGCACCGGGTCGTCGTTTCTGGCCTTTGCCGCGATCGCCGCCAAGCGGGGTGACCGTGCCACGCGGTTTCGCACCAAGGGCATCTATTACCTGGGTGGATTGACCGAAGGGTTCGAGACCATCGTGCTGTTTCTGGCCATTTGCCTGTTTCCTGCGTCCTTTCCGACGTTGGCCTGGATCTTTGCCGCCGCCTGCGGCGTGACGACGATCCTACGCTGGCATCAGGGCTGGACCGCCTTTCGCTGATCCCCGAACGACCGGAGACGCCGATGAACCCCGCACTGCCTTGACCGCCGCCGCCCTGCTGCTGGGCATCACGCCCGCACTGTCCCAGACCTGGCAGGACGTCCTTGACGAGGCCCGGGGCCAGACCGTCTATTTCCATGCCTGTGGCGGGGATCAGCGCACCAACGACTTCATCGCCTCGGTCGGAGACGAGGTTCTGGACCGCCATGGCGTGACGCTGCGGCATGTGCGCCTTGCCGACACCGCCGATGCCGTGGCGCGCGTGCTGGCAGAGCGCGCCGCCGGGCGCGACACGGGCGGGTCGGCCGATCCCAGAAACAGCAGGCCGTCGGGCTTCAGCCCATGGGCGAACAGGGCGCATACCTCGCGCTGCAGCTGGCGTTCCATGTAGATCAGCAGGTTGCGGCACGAAATCAGGTCCAGCCGCAGAAAGGGCGGGTCCTTGACGACGCTGTGCGATGCGAACAGCACGATGTCACGCACCTCCTTGCGGATGCGGTAATGCGCGCCTTCGCGGACAAAGAACCGGGTCAGACGTTCAGGATCGACATCGGCCTCTATGCTGGACGGGTATCGCGCGTCCCGCGCGGTGGCCAGCGCGCCCTCGTCCAGGTCGGTGGCAAAGATCTGGATCGGCAGTGTCACCTGCCGGCGCTGCGCCTCCTCCAGCAGCAGGATCGCCAGGCTATAGGCCTCCTCGCCGGTGGCGCATCCTGCGACCCAGGCCCGGATGCCGCCCTCGTCCGCCTGATCGAACAGGCGGCCCAGCCCCTCCTGCGCCAGCACGTCATAGGCGCCGGGGTCGCGAAAGAACGACGTGACCGAGATCAGCAGATCGCCGAACAGCTCCTGCGCCTCTTCGGGGTTATCCGACAGATAGGCGGCATATTCCTGCAATCCGGCGCTGCGGGTGACCTGCATGCGCCGCGCCACGCCCCGCATGACCGTGGCCCGCTTGTAGCTGGAGAAATCGTGCCCGGTCCGCGCACGCAGAAAGGTGACGATCCGTTGCAGATAGTGATGCGCGACTTCCTGGGACAGCGACCGGACGGCGTCCTTGCTGTGCACCACCTCGACGATCCGTTCCACCAGCCGCGGGATCGGCGCGACGAAATCGGCGGCCCCCGAGGCGATGGCGCTGTGCGGCATCATCGAGAATTCGGCATCCGCCGGGTCCTGCACAAAGACGACGGCCCCGGCCTCTTTCATGTCGCGGATGCCAAGCGCGCCATCCGAACCCGCCCCCGACAGGATCACCGCCAGCCCGTTGCCATGCACCGCGGCGACCGACCGGAAGAACATGTCGATGGGCGCGCGCTGGCCGCGCGGATCGGTAAAGGGTCGGGCCATGACGCGGCTGCCCTGGACCACCAATTCGCGATCCGGTGCGATCACATAGACACAGTCTGGGGTCAGTTCGGAACTGTCCGCGACCTGGTGAACCGCCATCCGCGTGACCGAGGCCAGAATCTCGCCATGTGAACTTGGCTGATCGGGGGAAAGATGGATGATCACCACATAGGCAAGGCCCAGATCGTCCGCCACGTGCCGGAAAAACTCCTGAAGGGCCTTCACGCCGCCTGCGGATGCGCCGATGGCACAGATCGGGACGCCCCGCGGCATGCCCAGATGCTCATCTTCCGCCATCCCGATCTCCTACGTCCGCGCCCCCCTTGACGCGGGCTGACATCCCGACGCGAAGGTTTCAAGAAACGCGGCCCGTGAACCATACCGCCCCCGCCAGGCAAAAGGAAGGCAGGGATGGCCGCGTGCATCAGGCCGGCGTCGATGACGTGTGAAATTGGGGCGTGCCTCACACGGGGGCGCTCTGTCAGTACGGGCCTTGGCGCCCGTGATCCGCCTGGAGCCTCTTGAACCGGGCCACTTCAAATGCGCAGTCAAATCGGCGGTCGCTATAAAACAGCAAGGAACAACTCAGGGCCATGCTGGTTCTTGTAGGGTCCGACCCAAGGAGGAATGTCCGTGTCCAACGATAAGTTCGCCGTGACGTCACATGCAGATGCCGATGAGACGTCGGTGTCCCACGAACACGATGCCGAACGCCATCTTTTCTCCTTGGCCGCCGCCAGACTTGCGATTGAGGGGATCTCTCACGAAGTGGACGGAGGGAGATTTGCCGCGAAGGTCGTCGCAGGGCAGCCGGACGTCTTTCAGGCGGATATCTTTTCGGACGGACATGACATCATCGCGGCGGCCCTGCTGTCGCGTCCCGTCGGACAGGACACCTTTGCCGAGGTGCCGATGACCTTTCTGGTCAATGACCGCTGGCAGGCTGTGCAGGCGTTTGACCAGCCGGGCGATTATCAGATTGCCTTTGCCGCATGGCGCGACCTGTTCGCGACCTGGCGCAAGGAGATTCTGGCCAAGCACGCGGCGGGCCAGGCCATATCCCTGGAGCTGACCGAAGGGAGGCGGCTGATCGAGGCCGCCGCTGGCCCGAAAGGCCGCGCGACCGCGGAGGACAAGGCTGCGCTGGAGGCGGTCCTGACGCAGGATGAGAGCTTGGCGGCGCAGGGCGATGCCGCCCGCCTGACCGCGCTGACGGAGGATCAGGTCACCACGCTGATGATCCGCGCGGCGCCCCGCACGGACCTGACGCAATCGGACCCGCTGCCGCTGCATGTCGACCGGCAGGCCGCAGCCTTCAGCGCGTGGTACGAGCTGATGCCCCGGTCGCAATCGGGCAGCATGGACCGGCACGGCACGTTCGACGACGTGATCGCCCGTCTGCCTTATGTGCGCGATCTGGGGTTTGACGTGCTGTATTTTCCGCCTATCCACCCGATCGGGCGCAAGAACCGCAAGGGTCCGAACAACAGCCTGACCGCTGGCCCGGACGATCCCGGCAGCCCCTATGCGATCGGATCTGCCGATGGTGGGCATGACGCGATCCACCCGGAGCTGGGCGATTTCGACGATTTCCGCCGCCTGATCGATGCGGCCCGCGACCACGGGCTGGAGATCGCGCTGGATTTCGCGATCCAGTGTTCGCCCGATCATCCGTGGATCAAGGAGCATCCCGAATGGTTCGACTGGCGCCCCGACGGCACCATCAAGTTCGCCGAGAATCCGCCCAAGAAATACGAGGACATCGTCAACGTCCATTTCTATCGCGATGCCCTGCCGGGCCTGTGGTATGCGCTGCGCGACGTGGTGCTGTTCTGGGTCGGCCACGGGGTGCGCATCTTTCGCGTGGACAACCCGCACACCAAGCCGTTCCCGTTCTGGGAATGGATGATCGCCGAGGTCCGCCGCGTCGATCCCGGCGTGATATTCCTGGCCGAGGCCTTCACCCGACCCAAGGTGATGAAGCGGCTGGCCAAGGTGGGTTTCTCGCAATCCTATTCGTACTTCACCTGGCGCAACGAAAAGGCCGAGCTTACCGATTACCTGACCGAGCTGACGCAGACCGACAGCCGTCTGGTGATGAACCCGAATTTCTTTGTGAACACGCCCGACATCAATCCGCGCTTTCTGCAGTCCAGCGGCAGGCCGGGGTTCCGCATCCGGCTGGCGCTGGCCGCGACCCTGGGCGGCAATTACGGCGTCTATAGCGGGTTCGAGATCTGCGAGGCTGCGCCCGTGCCGGGCAAGGAAGAATATCTGGACAGCGAGAAATACCAACTGCGGGTCTGGGACATGGACCAGCCGGGCAACATCCAGGACGATATCCGCCTGATGAACCGCCTGCGGCGTGATCATCCCGCGCTGCGTCAGTTTACCGACCTGACCTTTCACGTGGCCCAGAACGACCAGGTGCTGGCCTATGCCAAGCGCGCGGGCGACGATTACGTGCTGATCCACGTCAATCTGGACCCCCACAACGCCCAGACCTTCCAGTTCGAGGTCCCGCTGTGGGAATTCGGGCTGCCCGACGATGCCTCGATCGAGGTGCGCGATCTGATCCACGGCAACAGCTTTACCTGGCACGGCAAGAACCAGTGGCTGGAACTGGACCCGCACACCCGTCCCTATGCCATCTGGCAACTCATCGCACCCGGAGCGCCGCGCCCATGAACATCCCGAACCCCAAGCGCGATGGCGCCACCTTTGCCGTGACCGGCGGCATCGACCGCGACCAGTCCGACTGGTACAAGGATGCCGTCATCTATCAGCTGCACATCAAGGCGTTCATGGATTCGAACGGCGACGGCATCGGCGATTTCGCCGGGCTGATGCAGCGGCTGGACTATGTTCAGGAACTGGGCGTCACGGCGATCTGGCTGCTGCCCTTCTATCCGTCGCCGCTGCGCGATGACGGCTATGACATCGCCGATTACCGGTCGATCAACCCGTCCTATGGCACGATGCGCGATTTCAAGGCCTTCGTGACCGAGGCGCATCGGCGCGGCATCCGCGTCATCACCGAACTGGTCATCAACCATACCAGCGACCAGCATCCGTGGTTCCAGAAGGCCCGCCACGCCAAGCCCGGATCGGCGGCGCGCGATTTCTATGTCTGGTCGGACACGGATGAGAAATGGCCCGAAACGCGGATCATCTTTCTGGATACCGAAAAGTCGAACTGGACCTGGGACCCCGTCGCGGGCGCCTATTACTGGCATCGGTTCTATTCGCATCAGCCGGACCTGAACTTTGACAACCCCAAGGTGCTGGCCGAGGTGCTCAAGGTCATGCGCATGTGGCTGGAGATGGGCGTCGACGGCCTGCGTCTGGACGCGATCCCCTATCTGGTCGAACGCGACGGCACCAACAACGAGAACCTGCCCGAGACGCATGACGTGCTGAAGGCCATCCGCGCCGATCTGGACAAGCATTTCCCCGACCGGATGCTGCTGGCCGAGGCGAACCAGTGGCCCGAGGACACCCGCCCCTATTTCGGCGACGGCGACGAATGCCACATGGGGTTCCACTTTCCGCTGATGCCGCGCATGTACATGGCGCTGGCGCAGGCCGACCGGCACCCGATCACCGACATCATCCGCCAAACGCCGGAGATCCCCGAGAACTGCCAGTGGGGCATCTTCCTGCGCAACCATGACGAGCTGACGCTGGAGATGGTGACCTCCGAGGAGCGTGACTATCTGTGGCAGACCTATGCCACCGACACGCGGGCGCGCATCAATCTGGGCATCCGCCGCCGCCTGGCGCCCCTGATGCAGAACGACCGCCGCAAGATCGAGCTACTGAATTCGTTGCTTTTGTCGATGCCCGGCACACCGATCATCTATTACGGCGACGAGATCGGCATGGGCGACAACTATTATCTGGGCGACCGCGACGGGGTGCGTACGCCGATGCAGTGGTCGGGCGACCGCAATGCGGGCTTTTCCACGGCCAAGCCGCAGCAGCTGTACCTGCCCACGATCATCGACGCCGTCTACGGCCATCAGGTCATCAATGTCGAGGCGCAGGCGGACGATCCGTCATCGCTGCTGAACTGGATGCGCCGGATGATCACCGTGCGCAAACAGCACCCAGCCTTCGGGCGTGGAGAGATGACGCTGCTTTATCCGCGCAACCGCAAGATCCTGGCCTATATCCGCGAACACGAGGGGCGCGCCTATCTGTGCGTGGCCAACCTGTCCGACAGCGCGCAGGCGGTCGAGCTGGATCTGGCCAGCCGTCGCGGCATGGTTCCGGTGGAACTGACGGGTCGGTCGGCTTTTCCGCCGATCGGCGATCTGCCCTATATGCTGACGCTGCCGGCCTATGGGTTCTTCTGGTTTGCCCTGTCGGGTGAGGAGGAGATGCCGTCCTGGCACGAACAGCTGCCCGACATCCTGCCGGAGTTCATGACGCTGACCACCCGCGATGGCACGGTCAGCACCGCGCTGGCCGGTCGCGAAGGCGCCCAGTTGCAGGCAGAGGTTCTGCCGCAATGGCTGCCCCTGCAGCGCTGGTTCGCGGCCAAGGACCAGTCCATTCCGGCCCGTGTCCGCCTGCGTCAGCTAGGCGATCTGGGGCAGGGCGAACATGCGATGGTCGCGCTGGACGTGACCCCCGGCGGTGAGGGCGACGATCAGAGCTACTTCCTGCCCCTGTCGGCCCGGTGGGGCGATGAGAACCTGCGTCCCGGTGCGCCCAAGCTGTCCTGGACGCTGGCCAAGATCCGTCACACCGCACGGGTTGGCGCGCTGGTCGACGGCGCTTTTGACGAACGCCTGCCGCAGCTGCTGCTGGACGGGATGGTCGAAGGCACGGCCAAGGGCGACCTGCAGTTTCACGGCACCGACGCGCTGCGCGCGATCACCGAACCCGGCACCCCGCGCCAGATGGGGGTCGAGCAGTCGAACCTGTCCATCGCGTTCTCGGACCAGATCATCCTGAAGCTGTATCGTCGCCTGCGCCCCGGGCATCAGCCCGATGTCGAGGTCGCGCAGTTCCTGACCGAGGTTGCGGGCTTTGCCAACACGCCGCGCTATCTGGGCCATCTGGACCACAAGGGCGATCAAGGCACGACGCTGGCGGCGGCATTCGCCTTTGTCCCGAACCGGGGCGACGCCTGGACCGGCATCATCGACGCGCTGATGCTGGAGCTGAACGAAAGCGACGGCTGGACATCGGCGGGCGATGCCGCCGCGCCCGTGCGGCATGGATACGACTTTCCGCTGTCGATCGGCACCCTGCTGGGACAGCGGACGGCGGAACTGCACCGCGCGCTGGCGACGCCGACCGACGATCCGGCCTTCGCGCTGCGGGATCTGACGGCAGAGACGCTGCGTGGATGGGCCGATGATGCGGTCGCCGATGCGGAGGCCATGCTGACCCGGCTGCAGCAGGCCGATCTGCCCGACGACGCCGCACCGCTGGCCGAACAGGTGCTGGCACAGCGCGCCAGGTTGCTGGACCGGCTGCGCCGCGTCGCGGACCTGACGCCGACCGGGGGGCTGTCGCGCATCCATGGTGATTATCATCTGGGCCAGGTGCTGCTGGCGCAGAACGACGTGGCCATCATCGACTTTGAGGGGGAGCCCGCGCGGTCGCTGGATGAACGTCGGGCGCTGTCGTCGCCCTTGCGCGACGTGGCCGGGATGCTGCGGTCGTTCGACTATGCCGCGCTGACGGTGGTCGCCCGGCACCTCGCCAGCTTTGGCGCGACCGCCGAACAGGCGTTGGAGCGGATCGAGGACTGGCGGCGCACCGCCAGCGCCGCGTTCCTGGACAGCTATCGCGATCACGTCGAGGGGGCCGCGAACCTGCCCTCGGATCGCGCCGCGGCCGATGCGCTGCTGGATTTGTTCCTGCTGCAAAAGGCCATCTACGAGACCGGATACGAGCTGGGCAACCGCCCGGCCTGGGTCGGCATTCCGCTGGCCGGCATCCTGGAACTGCTGACGCAGGAGAACGCATGACCGATGTCGCATCTTTGCCCGATGGGCTCACCTCCTCCGGGATCGAGGCGATCCTGCGCGGACAGCATCACGACCCTTTCGCGATCCTGGGTCCGCATGACGGGCAGCTGAGGGTCTTTGCGCCGCAGGCCGCCGAAATCCGCGCCGTGAGCGATGACGGGGCCATTCCGTTGCAGCGCATCCACCCCGAGGGGTTCTTTTGCGGGCCCGCTCCGCAGGGTCCCTACCGGCTGGCCATGAAGGCCGGTGGCCATGAATGGCAGGTCGACGACCCCTATCGCTTTGGCCCCGTGCTGGGAGAGATGGACGAATACCTGCTGGCCGAGGGCAGCCACCGGTGCCTCTATGACAAGCTGGGCGCGCATCCGGTGACCCATCAGGGCGTGCCAGGCGTGGCTTTTGCGGTCTGGGCGCCGAATGCCCGCCGGGTCAGTGTGGTAGGCCATTTCAACGCATGGGACGGGCGGCGCCACCCCATGCGCCGGCGCCTTGGCCCCGGCATCTGGGAGCTGTTCATCCCCGGCCTGACCACCGGCGAGATCTACAAGTACGAGATCCTCAGCGCGCATGGCGAACGCCTGCCGCTCAAGGCCGATCCGGTGGGGTTCGCCCATCAGCTGCCGCCAGAGACAGCATCGGTCGTGCATGGCCTGCCGGATCACGACTGGCGCGACGGCGACTGGATGGCGGCGCGTGCCCGGCGGCAGGACCGGCAGGCGCCGATCTCGATCTATGAGCTGCATCTGGGGTCCTGGCGGCGCGGCGGCGACGCCGAGATCCTCGACTACGACGCCATCGCCGACCTGCTGGTCCCCTATCTGGAACGCATGGCCTTTACCCATGTCGAATTCCTGCCGGTCAGCGAACACCCCTTTACCGGCTCCTGGGGCTATCAACCGGTCGGTCTGTTCGCGCCGACCAGCCGCTTTGGATCGCCCGAGGCCTTTGCGCGCCTGGTCGACCGTCTGCATCTGGCGGGCTTCGGTGTCATCATGGATTGGGTGCCCGCGCATTTCCCGTCCGACGCGCATGGGCTGGCGCAGTTCGACGGCACGGCGCTGTATGAACATGCCGATCCGCGGCAGGGCTTTCATCAGGACTGGAACACGCTGATCTATAATTTCGGCCGTCGCGAGGTCGCCAATTTCCTGCAGGCCAGCGCGCTGTATTGGGTGGACAGGTTCCACGTCGACGCGCTGCGCGTCGATGCGGTGGCGTCGATGCTGTATCTGGATTATTCCCGCCAGCCAGGCGAATGGGTGCCCAACCGTCATGGCGGCAACCAGAACCTTGAGGCCATCGATTTCCTGCGTGAGGTCAACACCCGCGTCACCACCGATCATCCCGGCGCGATCACCATCGCCGAGGAATCGACGGCCTTTCCCATGGTCAGCCGTCCGGTGGACGAGGGCGGCCTGGGGTTTGCGTTCAAATGGAACATGGGCTGGATGCACGACACCCTGGCCTATTTCCGCCTTGATCCGATCCATCGGCAGTACCATCAGAACGACCTGACATTCGGTCTGGTCTATGCCTTTTCCGAGGATTTCGTCCTGCCTCTCAGCCATGACGAGGTGGTGCATGGCAAGGGGTCGCTGATCCGCCAGATGGCGGGCGACCGCTGGCAGAAATTCGCGAACCTGCGGGCCTATTACGCCTTCATGTGGACCCATCCCGGCAAAAAGCTGTTGTTCATGGGCTGTGAATTTGCGCAGGACCGCGAATGGAACCACGACCAGTCGCTGGACTGGCATCTGCTGGACGACCCCCTGCATGCGGGCGTGCAGGCGCTGGTTGCGGACCTGAACCGGCTGTACCGCGACACGCCCGCGCTGCACCGTCTGGATTGCGACCCCGACGGGTTCGAATGGATCGACAGCAGGGACGCCGCGCAAAGCGTCCTGGTCTGGATGCGCAAATCCGATGACGGTGCGCCGCCGGTCGTGGTGGTGTGCAACCTGACGCCGGTGGTGCGCGAGGATTATCGCATCGGCGTGCCTCTGCCCGGAGCGTGGCAGGAGGTGCTGAACAGCGACGGCGCCGCCTATGGCGGGTCGGGCGTGGCCAATCCCGCCGCGCTGGAGAGCGAGGCCACGGTCTGGCACGGCCGTGATCAGTCGCTGCGCCTGACCTTACCGCCGTTGGCGACCATCGTTCTGATGCCCGCGCCGTCATGACCGACCGACGCGCATTTCGCAAAAGCTGGGGTGCCGAACTGGGTGCTGGCGGCACCCGGTTCCGTCTGTGGGCGCCGGGTCAGCGGCGCCTGTTGCTGCGATTCGATGGTCGTGATCACGCCATGGATCGTGACGCGGACGGTTGGTTCGAGGTGACCCTGCCGGGCATCGGGGCGGGGGCCAGATACGCCTTTGTGCTGGAGGATGGGCGCGTGGTGCCGGACCCCGCCGCGCGCGCGCAGGAGGGGGATGTGCATGGCGCGTCGGTCGTGACGGACCCGAAGGCGTTCTCCTGGTCCCCCTGGCAGGGCCGACCGTGGCACGAGGCCGTGATCCTGGAGCTGCATATCGGGACGTTCACCCCGGAGGGGACCTTCCGCGCGGCCATTGAACGCCTGCCGCATCTGGCGGAAACCGGCATCACCGCCATCGAGATCATGCCCGTGGCGCAATTCGCGGGCAACCGGGGCTGGGGCTATGACGGTGTTCTGCCCTATGCGCCCCATCCGGCCTATGGCACGCCCGATGACCTCAAGGCGCTGGTCGATGCCTGTCACGGTCACGGGCTGATGGTCCTGCTGGACGTGGTCTACAACCATTTCGGCCCCGAAGGCAGCTATCTGTCGGCCTATGCGCCGGACTTTTTCGACGCCGACCGCCAGACGCCCTGGGGGAACGCGATCGCCTATGGCCGCGACCCGGTGCGGCGGTTCTTCATCGAGAACGCGCTGTACTGGATGGAGGAGTTTCATGTGGACGGGCTGCGGCTGGATGCGGTGGACCATGTGCGCGACGCATCCGACCCGGAACTGCTGGTCAGCATCGCGCAACAGGTCCGGGCGCGGTTTCCCGACGCCCACCTGACGACCGAGGACAACCGCAACATCACCAGCCTGCACACGCGCGACGATCAGGGCCGTCCGCGCCTTTATTCCGCCGAGTGGAACGACGATTTCCACAACGTCGCCCATGTCATCGCCACCGGCGAGACCGAGGGCTATTACGCCGATTTCGCCGAGGACCGGTGGGGCAAGTTCGCCCGTGCCCTGGCTCAGGGTTTCGTCTGGCAGGGCGAAGCGATGCCGGTGTCCGGGAACGCGCATGGCGAACCCTCGACGCATCTGCCGCCGCTGGCCTTTGTCGATTTCCTCCAGAACCACGACCAGACGGGCAACCGCGCCCTTGGCGAGCGGCTGCTGGCGCTGTCATCGCGCGACAAGGTCCGGGCGCTGATGACGATCCATCTGCTGTCGCCCCATGTGCCGCTGATGTTCATGGGCGAGGAATGGGGTGAAACGCGGCCATTCGCGTTCTTTACCGATTTTCACGGCGATCTGGCCCAGGCCGTCCGCGACGGTCGCCGCCGCGAATTCGCGGGCTTTGGCGCGTTCCAGGACAGTGCGGCCCGCCAGACCATTCCCGACCCCAACGATCCGGCGACCTTCGCGGCCTCGCGCATCGATTGGGACCGCGCGGCATCCGCCGAGGGGCGCGACTGGCTGGCCTTCACGCGCGGCCTGCTGGCCCTGCGCCGGACGTGGGTGACGCCACATCTGGCCGGTGCGGGGGGGCATGCGGGCCAGGTACTGCTGGCGCGCGACGGTCTGATCGCGGTGGATTGGCAGCTGGACGGCGCGCGGTTGTCCCTGCGCGCGAACCTGTCGGACCGGGCGGCCGACCTGCCGCCGGCGGCGGGCACCTGTTTTGCGGGCCGTCCCGGTGTGCTGGCACCCGACGCCGTCGCCCTCTGGTCGGAGCGCGCATCATGACCTTGCGGGACCGGGCGCGCGCCTATGGCATCCAACCCCAATATGATCTGGTCGGCGGCGCACAGCGCGATGCCCCGGACAATACCCTGCGCGGATTGCTGCAGGCCTTCGGCGCCGACCGCCTGCCCCCGCTGGCGGACGAGCCGCAGCTTGTCGCGCCGCCCGGGGCGCAGTGCCACGTCCCGGGGCAGGGGCGTCACTGGGGCATCGCGCTGCAGCTGTATCAGCTGCGCAGCGCGCGCAACTGGGGCATCGGCGATTTCGCTGACCTTCAGGTCCTGGCCGGGCATGCGGCGCAGGCGGGGGCCGCGTTCCTGGGGCTGAACCCGCTGCATGCGATGTTTCTGGCCGACCCGTCGCGGTGCAGCCCGTTCTCTCCGTCGAACCGGCGGTTTCTGAACCCGCTTTATCTGGCAGTGGACGCGGTGCCCGGCTTTGATCCTGCAATGGCCGACGCCGCCGCACTGCATGATCTGCGCGCTGCACCGCTGGTCGACTATCCGGCGGTGGCTGCGGCAAAACTGGCGGCCCTGCGCGCGATCTGGGCCAAGGGCGCAACAGTGCCCGAGGCGTTCCGCGCCGAGGGCGGTGATGACCTGTACCGCCACGCCCTGTTCGAGGTCGTCTCGACTGAGATGGTCGCACAGGGGCACGGCGCAGGCTGGCTGTCCTGGCCCGAGGCTTGGCGCGCCGTGGACGGAGAGGCCGTCCGCACCCTGGCGGACAGGCGGTCCGACGACATCGCCTTTCACATGTGGCTGCAATATCTGTGCCAGACGCAGCTGCAGGCGCTGCGCGACCGGTGCCGGTCCCTGGGCATGGCGATCGGCCTCTATCTGGATTTCGCAGTCGGCGAGGCCGCCGACGGATCGGGCAGCTGGGGCAGCGATATCGTGCTGCCCGATGTGCGCATCGGCGCGCCGCCGGATTACTTCAACGAGCAGGGACAGGATTGGGGTCTGGCACCGCTGTCGCCGGTGGCGATGGCGGCCACGCGGGCGGCGCCGTTCCGAGAGCTGATCGGTCGGGCGACGCGTCAGGCGGGCGCCTTGCGCATCGATCACGCCATGGGGCTGTGGCAACTGTTCCTGATGCCGCAGGGGGCAGGGGCCGCGGACGGCACCTATGCCCGCTATCCGCTGGCCGACATGCTGACCGCCCTGGCCGAGGCATCCCGGCAGAACGCCACCACCATCATCGGAGAGGATCTTGGCAATGTCCCGCCCGGATTCCGCGACGTGATGGAAGCCTGCCGCATCCTGTCCTATCGCATCTTCTTCTTCGAGCGCGATGCGCAGGGTTTCATCCCGCCGAAGAATTATCCGCGCGAGGCGCTGGCCTGCCTGTCCACGCATGATCTGCCAACCTTCCGGGGGTGGTGGCGCGGCGATGACGTGGCGCTGCGCGAGGGTTTTGGGTTCATCGGGCAGACGGCGGCGGACGAACAGCGCAGATCGCGTGCGGCCGAGCGCGCGGACCTGCTTGGCGATCTGGTGGCCGCGGGATTGATCACGGCCGAGGCCGCCGGGACGATCGGCCCCGACGATGCGCCACCCGCGCTGACGGTTGCGGTCCACAAGCACCTGTCCCGTGCACCCTCACGCCTGTTCGCGGTGCGGCTGGAGGATATGGCGGCGGAGCTTTCTCCGGTCAATGTGCCCTCGACCGTCGATGAATACCCGAACTGGCGTCGCAAGCTGACCGTGCCGCTGGACAAGTTGGTCGACACACCCCTGTATCGCGACCTGGCAGCGGCACTGGCAGCCGAGCGTCCCGTCTGACAGCATCGCGGACGGCGATCTCAACCGAGATAGGCACCCGGACCAAGCCTGCATGGCCCGGACCATCCGACTGCACAAGATAGGAGAGAACTGAGGGCGGCGGGCGGTCGGACACTGCCGCCGCACCCGTGTCGTCGTTTTTTTAGTCTGCTTCCACGGCGGACATAGGCCCTACTGTTTCTCTCCAGCCATGACACGGAGTCGCACCGACAAGCCGTGGGGCTAAACGCCCTATGTTTCTTGCCTTTGTTATAGATGCATCGTCGCCGATCTCTACCAGGACCATACAAAGGCACGTTTAGGAGTGCTCCCCGCAGACCTTCATGGTCGCAACGGCCAGCGTTCCCGCACTGAAACAGGAAACCGTTGATCACTGAAACGATGTACCGGCGGCTGTTCCGCAATGGCCGTATCGCTTCCTTGTCCAACCAGTCGAACCAGAAAAAGGCACGAAGCGGCTGGCCTTGACGCAGGTCGTTCCGGCCTATGGCCGAAACACCGAAAACGTGCCGGCTCTGGGTGCGGCAGGCGAACGGATCGCCGGGAAACATATCGGTTCTACGACCCCGCTTGGGCACAATTCTTTCGCCATCAAGAAGGTTCTGGGCAACGGCTGGACCAACTGGCGCCGCTTTACGGTCGCCGAACAGCAAGCCGAGGCCGGAGGGCTTGTTTCCTTCGTGCTGCGCCCTGAGGACGGAAGCCGTGCCGTTCTCCACCGTCCCGTCCAATATCTGACGTTGCGCTTTGGCGCGGCCGGACTGCCAAGGGTCAAGCGCAACCATCCGATCTCCAGCTAGCCGGGCGACCAGTGCAATTGCATCCCGTCAAGCGCGAGGCGGACGGGGAGCCCTTCACCTTCCGGCATCACAATGCCCACTGGTGATTGTCACCGGGCGGACAACCCGCTGCATTCGGTTGTCCTGCTGTCGGGTGGGGTTGGCCTGACGCCGATGGTCAGCATGCGGGAAGTCCCAGCCCATTCCGTCCACGGAACAGGCTGTCCCGCACATCACGCGCTAACCCGGCAGGTGCGGGACGCAGCGGATCGCCATGGAAATATCGGTCAGCACGGTCTATGAAAGCGGCGCGGGTATCTTGGGCTATCCCGGGCGGATCAGCAGGGACTGGTAGCCGACCAGCGTCCCGCTGACTGAGGCCGTCATCGATCTGTGCGGCCCCCCGATACGTCGTGGCGGGCCTGAGGGAGGGGGGCGTTCGTGCCGACCAAATCCGCTATCCATTCTTTGGTCCGCGGATGAGCAGCTTGCGGCCTGATGGTGACGCACGACAGGGGGAGAAATCTACCATGAAAATCGAGTTCGAAGGTGACAAACCCATCGTCGATGCTACGCAGATTGCGCCGCTGATGGAGCTGGACGTGATCGGCTTTCAGGTTCTGATGCAATCGGGTCACATCCGGACCGGGGTCGAGCGCGGTACCGGGGTGGATGCAGGCAAGCTGCGCTTGACGTTTCAGTCACCAGACTGGCGCGTCAGGCTGACCTGTACCGGGGACGGCGCTGTCTTGACAACGACACGGCTGAAATTGCCCGGGGGCAGCGTGCACCCGATGACTGGCGATTAGATGTCACGGTCGCCGCCACGCAAGTGCGTTGATCTATGAACTGGTACTCGCCCGTCTGGGTGCTTGAATCCAATGGCATGGCATCTGGCCAACTGTGCGATGCCAGGGCGGAAATTGGCGCTATCCCCGAAACCATCCCCAGAATTTGTGGATAAGCCGTGCGTTGCGCCATCGGCCCTTCCATCCGGGGTCGGGACGGGCAAGAACGGGGCCGCCGAAGCACCAAGAGGTTTCCCATGACCGACACGATCCCCTCTGACCGGGCGTTGCCCGGATCGCCCTTCGTCCAGGGCCTGATCTGGATGGGCCTCAGCATGGTCGCCTTCATCGCCATGTCCGTCGGCTCTCGCGAGATGGCCGGGACGCTGTCGATCCGGCAGGTGCTGTTCTTTCGCGCGCTGGTGGGGCTGTTCGTCATTCTGGCGGTGGGGCGCGCGGTCTTTCCCGAAATCCGGCGGATGCGGGCGGTGCCGCTGCATCTGGCGCGCAACGTGGTGCATTTCACCGCGCAGTATTTCTGGACCATCGGCATCGTGCTGCTGCCGCTGGCCTCGGTCTTTGCGCTGGAATTCACCATGCCCATCTGGGTGACGCTGTTCGCTTGGCTGCTGCTGCGCGAAAAGGTCAGCCGCCAGCGCATCCTGGCCACGGCGGGCGGGTTCGTGGGCGTCCTGGTCATCGTGCGCCCCGGCATCGGCATGATCGACCCGGCGGCGGGGTTGGTGCTGATCGCCGCGGCGGGCTATGGGCTGTCGCTGATCATGGTCAAGCGGCTGACGGGGCACTGTTCGCCGGGCGCGATCGTGGTCTGGCTGATCCTGATCCAGCTGCCGCTTGGGCTGATCGCGGCGCTGACCGACTGGCGCCCGGTGCCGATGGCCGCGGTGCCCTGGATGGTGGTCGCGGGCATCGGCGCGCTGGCGGCGCACTTCTGCCAGGCACAGGCCCTGCGGCGGCTGGAGGCATCGGTCGTCATTCCCATCGACTTTCTGCGGGGGCCGATGGCCGCGGTGGTGGGCTTTTACGCCTATGGCGAAGCGATCGACCTGTGGGTGTTTCTGGGCGGCGGCATCATCATCCTGTCGAACTTGCAGGCGGTCCTGGCCGAACGGCGCGGCAGGATCACCGGCGCCGCCGAGGTCGAACCCCTGGTCCGCCCCGACCCGCCGCGATGAGGGCGCCAGCGGTCAATTGATATCCGCGTTGCCCCGCGCAGGACGGTTGATGAAAACAGTTGCGAGAGCCCGAAGCGGCCACACGTTAAGCCAGGGAAGGTGGGTGATGACCAACAGAAGCGCAAGAACCATCAGGTAGCAAGGGGCAGGGAGGACCATTACGGTCCCAACCTTGACGCGGGTCACACTGGCGCCGACAAACAGGCCCGGTCCGACCGGCGGAATGATGGTGCCCATCGCCAGATTGAAGATCATCATGCTGCCGAAATGTACGGGGACATATCCCGCCTTCTGGGCGATGGGCGGCAGGATGGGGATGAAGAACAAGTTGGCCGGCCCCATGTCCATGACGCACCCGACGACCAGCAACAGCAGGTTGAGGATCAGCATGACCATTACGGGTCCCTCGGAGATGGCATCGATGAATGCGGTCGCCGTCGCCGGCATCCCCGTGAAAGATATCCTAAAGCTGAGCGATGCCAGGATCAGCATGGTCGCGCCGGTCATGTGGTCCGTCTCGTTCCGGAAGCCCTGCAGGGGCGCCGGAGCCCTTTAGGATCATCACTCTGATGCCCCAGAGGCTTCCCGCCACGGCACCGCCCAGAAACAGCGCGCTGATCGAGGCGCCGCCGGCAATCGGCAAGTAGATGATGACAGCCATCAACGGCGGGATCAGCATCCCCGTCGGTGCACTCGCGATGTTCACCTCGGCCGCAAAGCCAGGATCACACCGCTACTGCAAACGTCTCTGATCCATCCGCTTATCGGACCTGTTGGTCCGCGTGCGGCACCTGCAGCCGTGTTACCAATTCCTGAAATGAGACAGGTGAGATGTCCAAATGGCTCTGATGGCGTTACAGCAGAGCTTAATTGTTTGATCTCACGGTTTGATGGTGCAATCCTTTCGCTGGTATGAAAGGAAGCATTGTGGGCCGGGTTCGCCACGGAAGCGCCACGACCACGCACGCCGTCAGAGCGGCAGGAATGAGGCCCGCCCCGCCCCGCCATCGGTCCGAGGGCCCGGCCCGAATGATCGCAAGCTTCGCTCGCGATGCTAAGCCGGGAGATGGGCATCAGTCAGAAGACGGTGGCGAAAGCGTCAGACGGTCGAGGATCTCAAGACCGGGCCAAAGGAACCGCAATCGACGATCCTGACGCAAGGCCGGGGAGGCGCCCGTCGTCGCTTTTCGTTGGCACTGGCTGCTGCCGTTGGATGACTGCCTCTATGCCCTGCAGCCATCAATCCCTCATCTGACGCGCTCGGCGTTGCATCGGTGAACCATTGCGGCGCCATTGATGGAGTGGATGGCTCCCGCTCCCGGCATCGCAATGTGCCACATTGGGTGCTGTCACACCTACCAATGAAGGGAGCCATCCATGAAGGAGGTTGCCACAATTGGCCTGAATCTGGCCAAGAACGTGTTTCAGGTTCATGGCGTTGATGCCAAAGGCATCGTCCTCGTGCGGCGGCAGGTCAGGAGAGCCCAGGTCCTGCTGTTCTTCTCACGCTTTCCACCTTGCCTCGTTGGCATGGAAGCCTGCGCAGGAGCCCATTACTGGTCACGGGAACTGGCAAAGCTTGGCCATGATGTGCGGCTGGTCCCGCCCTCCTACGTCAAGCCCTTCGTCAAGCGGGGCAAGACGGATGCGGCTGATGCAGAGGCGATCTGCGAAGCGGTAACCCGTCCGAACATGCGCTTCGTGCCGGTCAAGACCGAGAGGCAGCAGGCGGTGCTGATGCAGCACCGGACGCGTGACTTTCTCGTTCGCCAGCTGACGCAGCTTGTCAACGCAATCCGCGCGCATCTGGGAGAGTTCGGCATCGTGGTCCCAAAGGGCGTTCACAACATGGGCCGCCTCATTGCCGAGGCGGAAACAGCCGATCTGCCGCCCGAGGCGCGGATGCCGCTCGATCTGCTTGCCGGCCAGTTCCGCGACACGAAGCAGCGCATCGATGTCATGACCGGTCAGCTCAAAGCCGACGCAGAGAAAGACGAGACCGCGTGCCGTCTCCAGACTGTGCCGGGCATTGGACCCATTACCGCCAGCGTGCTGGCCGCAACGCTGCCCGATGTGTCGAGCTTCAGATCAGCCCGTGACTTACCGGCTTGGCTGGGCCTCACGCCAAAGCCCCATTCCAGCGGAGGCAAAGAACGGTTTGGGTCGATCTCAAAGATGGGCAACCGGTATATCCGACGCCTGCTTTATCTTGGCGCCATGGGCGTGATCTCCGCTCGCAAACGCTCTGACCCCGGCACCGACTGGCTAGGACGACTGATCGCGACCAAGCCGCTCAAGGTTGCTGCCATAGCCTTGGCCAATCGCATGGCGCGGGCCATCTGGGCCATGTTGAAAACGGGCGAGGTCTGGCGCCCAACATGAGCGATTTGAACTACAGGCCGCTCGCGGCCTGACCGAAATGGCGAGGGCACCGTGAGATGATGGCAAACTGACGGAAAAGAGGCAGGGACACCCCGTTTGAACCGGAGCGCCTTGGGCGCGTGCCATTGATAGGGACCCACACCTCAGGCGGACGTTCATCAGGGCGCGCGGATTACCGCAGATCAGACGCCGAATACATGGCTGCACCCGACCAGATGCCGAATATCACAAGCCTCTTGCCACGCGGGAGCCATCCATACACGGTTCAAGCCCGATGGCGAGGGGCATTCAGCTCGGCCCAAGCAACCGCGGAACCGCAACACCATCTCTTCCCGGCCCATGCGCTTCGACATGATCTGCGAGGCCAACGGGATCGAGCACCGCCTCACGACGCCAAACCACCCTTGGACGAATGGGCAGGTCGAGTGGACGCGTCGCCCGATCAAGGACGCGGCCGTCAAACGCTTCCATTACGACGATCACGACCAGTTCCGCACCCACCTGGCGGTCTTCATGGCAGAATGCAATTTCGCCCGCTGGCTCAAGACCCTCGGAGGGCTCACGCCCCACAAATACATCTGCAAGATCTGGACATCCGAGCCAGACAGAGTCATCCTAAACCCGATCAACCAGATGCCGGGACTGAACACGTAAGTCCCTTAACCAAAAGCCGTCATTGCACGTTATTCCGACGCATGATCGGCAGCGGCAGATCTGATCGAACCCGCAAAAAACTTCGTCAATCGCGCTGTGGGGCCTCTGACCGCGACGAGGATCGGCCGCTTCGGCGTCTGCTTTACTAACGAGGCCGATGGTTCCGGGGCTTGACGGCTGCTCTTGCCGGTGCTCTGCCTGCACCCACAACGTTGGGCCCGGAGGACCACCATGGGCAGGAAGACCCGCAGCTTCGTTGTCATCGGCCTTGGCGCCTTTGGCAGTGTGGTCGCGCTGGAACTGGCGCGTTTCGGCAATCATGTTCTCGGGATCGACAAGGATGCGCGCCGTGTTGCCGCGCTGGCCGAGCAGCTTCCCTCGTCGGTCATCCTTGATGCCACGGATGAGGGCGCGCTTCGCGAGGCGGGGGTGGACCGCTATGATGTCGGCCTCGTCTCGATCGGCAACGACCTGGAAAGCAATGTCATCGCGACGATGAACCTGCGCCTTGTCGGTGTGGGTACGGTCTGGGCCAAGGCCGAAAGCCGCACGCATCACCGCATCCTGTCCAAGATCGGCGCCGACCGGGTGATCATGCCCGGGCTGGAGATGGGCCGCCATGCCGCGCAGATGCTGAACAATCCGGCGGTGCAGGACTATGTGGCACTCGGCAATGGCTATTCGGTGGTGAACCTGATGATCCCGCAGCGGCTTGCCGGCCGGCGCCTGCCCGAACTGGAGGCCGGCCCCGGCATCGAGATCCTGGGCGTGATGCGCGGCACCGAATACCGCCGCGACCCCGACATGCTGCTGGCGACGAACGACCGCGTGCTGCTGCTGGGCAAGCGCGTCGATCTGACCCGTTTCGGGGACCGGCTGTGAGCCAGACCGGCGCGCGCCGGCGGCCGCGCCTGCCGGACCGGCTGACGGGGGCGTTGAAACGCTGGCTGGGCCGGACGCCGCCGCCTGCGGTGCTGGCCTCGGGCTATCTGGCGTTGATCGGCATGGGGGCGGTTCTGCTGCTGCTGCCGCCGATGACGGTCCAGCCGATCACGCTGATGGATGCACTGTTCACCTCGACCTCGGCAGTGACCGTGACGGGGCTTGCGGTGATCGATACGGAGACCGACCTGACCTTCTGGGGGCAGCTGGTTGTCGCGGTCCTGATCCAGTTGGGCGGCCTGGGGCTGATGACCTTCGCCGTTCTGGTCTGGTCGGCCCTGGGCCTGACCCTGGGCATCACGCAGGGCAACTACCTCCGCGAGGACTTGAACCAGACGTCCTATGTCCGGCTGACGCGGCTTGTCTGGACCATCTTCCGCGTCGTGATCATCGCTGAGGTTGCGGGCGCCATGCTGCTGTGCCTGTCCTTCATGCCCCATCACGGGTTGGCAGATGGATTGTGGCACGCGATCTTCCACTCGGTCTCGGCGTTCAACAACGCGGGCTTTTCGACCTTTTCACCGGGGCTGACAGGCTATGCGCTCGATCCAATCGTGAACACGGTGATCCCGGCGTTGTTCATCGTGGGCGGCATCGGCTATGTCGTCGTCGCTGATGTCTGGAACCGCCCCTTCTGGCGCGGCTGGAGCCTGCACACGCGGCTGATGATCATCGGCACCGGGGTCCTGAGCGTCATCGGCGTCGGTCTGACGGCTGTCCTGGAATGGACGAACCCACGCACGCTCGGGCAGTTCGACAGCGCCGGAGCCCGGCTGACCGTGGCGTGGTTTCAGGGGGTGACGACCCGGACCGCAGGCTTCAACAGCACCGATATCGGGGGTCTGCACGACTCGACGTCGTTGCTCTACATGGCGCTGATGGCGATCGGCGGTGGGCCGACCTCGACCGCGGGCGGGGTGAAGGTGACCACCATCGCGGTGATGGTGCTGGCGACGGTCGCGTTCCTGCGCCGCCGGACCGAGATCTGGGCCTTTGGCCGCTCCATCCCGCTTGGCGACGTGCTCAAGGCGATGGCCCTGATCTCGATCGCGGCCGCGCTGGTCTTCACGGCGGTCTTCCTGCTCACCCTCAGCCATGACGGCGAATTCATCGACATCAGCTTCGAGGTCGCCTCGGCCTTCGGCACCACCGGCCTGTCGCGCGGCTACACGGGCGAGCTGAGCGACTTTGGCCGCCTGGTCATCATGGCGGTGATGTTCCTGGGCCGGGTCGGCCCCCTCACGCTCGGCTTCTTCCTGGCGACGCGGATGGTGCCGCGCGTGCGTTATCCCGCCGGTCAGGTCCATCTTGGCTGATTGCCTGTTGGCCTCTGAGCGGGCGCAGATCCTGCATTTATGCCCGCGTATCCGAGGCTCGGTCAGGACGTTCAAGATACCCCGGCCGCGTTCATCAGTTGCAGGGAAAGCGCCCGACCATGCCTACTGTAACTTGCCGGTGCCAGTAGCGGCAGCGGCAGACCGAGGCGGAAAAGCACTTGGAAAATGCCCGGAGCCTGTTCGGACGAACCGAACCACCTGAATGGTCACGGGCCATCATGCCTCCCACCATTCCAAGGCAAGGACCGCACCATCAAACCGTTGGGTCAAACAGCCTGCCTTGCAGAACCCATCTCTTGCACGCCGCCCGGTCCGGCCAAGGGCGCTCAGCGTGGAACCAGGGCGCGAACAAGGCTGGGCATGTCCAGCATTCCGACCGGCCTGCCATCCTCGATGACCCGGTAGTGGCGGGACAGGTCGCCTTGGGACGCGGCGATCACCTGCTCCAGCGTGGCATCGGCCTCAATCTCTCCATCGACCGCCCCGTCGCCTATCGGCTGGCGCATGATGGAGCGGACGCGCAACACGCGGGCGCGGTTGATGTCGGCGATGAATGCCTCGATATAGGGGTCGGCGGGGTTCAGCAGGATGTGCTGCGGTTCCCCCTGCTGGATGACCTGACCGTCCTTGAGGATCACCAGGTGGTCCGCCAGCTTCAGCGCCTCGTCCAGGTCGTGGGTGATGAAGACGATGGTCTTGTGCAGTTCCGCCTGCAGTTCCAGCAGCAGGTTCTGCATGTCGGTGCGGATCAGCGGGTCCAGCGCGGAAAACGCCTCGTCCATCAGCATGATGCCCGCGTTCGAGGTCAGCGCGCGTGCGATCCCCACCCGCTGCTGCATGCCGCCGGACAGCTGGTGCGGGAAATGCGCGCCGTATCCGCCCAGGCCCACCCGGTCCAGCCACTTGCGGGCATCGGCCTCGTAGCCCTTGCGCGGGACGCCCTGTGTGAACAGCGCCATGCCTGCATTGTCCAGCACCGTGCGATGCGGCAGCAGGGCGAATTTCTGGAACACCATCGACATGGTCTTGCGCCGCAGGT
Source organism: Paracoccus hibiscisoli (assembly GCF_005048265.1). Lineage (GTDB taxonomy): Bacteria > Pseudomonadota > Alphaproteobacteria > Rhodobacterales > Rhodobacteraceae > Paracoccus > Paracoccus hibiscisoli. Next base: position 120,328 of record NZ_SUNH01000008.1, on the reverse strand, counting down.
CGCGCAGGCGGCGGTCGTTCCAGGTCAGGATGTTGTCGCCATCGACCAGCACCTCTCCGGCGGTGGGTTCGATCAGACGGTTCAGGTGGCGGATCAGCGTGGACTTGCCCGACCCGGACAGCCCCATGATGACGGTGATCTGGCCTTCGCGGATGTCGACGTTGATGTCGCGCAGGCCCAGCACGTGGTTGTGGCGCGCCAGCAGGTCGGGTTTCGACAGGCCCTCCAGCACCTGAGGCAGAACGGCGGCGGGCCTGCTGCCAAAGATCTTGTACAGGTTGCGGATGCGGATCTTGACCGGGGCGTCCATCAGCGGCCGTCCCGGCTGACATCGATGCGCGCCAGCGATGCCTTGGTCACGCGGTCCAGGATGATGGCCAGCAGCACGATGCCGAACCCCGCCACAAGCCCAACGCCCAGTTCCAGGTTGCGGATGCCGCGCAGCACCAGCACGCCCAGACCCGGCGCCGAGACCAGGGATGCGATGACCACCATCGCAAGGCTCATCATGATGGTCTGGTTCACGCCCGCCATGATGTTGGGCAGCGCCAGCGGGATCTGCACGCGCCACAGCTTTTGTCCGCGGGTCATGCCAAAGGCGTCCGCGGCCTCGATCACGTCGGGATCGACCAGGCGGATGCCCAGGTCCGTCAGGCGGATGACCGGCACGATGGCGTAAAGGATGATCGCGATGCCATACAGCTTGGGTTCGGTCACGCTGAACAGGAAGATCAGCGGGATCAGGTAGACGAAGGCCGGCAGGGTCTGCAGCATGTCCAGCACCGGCGTGCCGATCCGGCGCAGGGTGTTGCTGCGCGACATGGCGATGCCCACCGGCACCCCGATCAGCACGCAGATGAAGGCGCAGACAAAGATGATCGCCAGCGTCTGCATCGCTTCGGTGTAATGATCGACAAAGGCCAGGAATCCAAGGGACACCGCCACCAGCCCGACCACGCGCCAGGACCGCGCCACCGCCCAGGTGACGGCCAGCAGCACGGGCAGCATGATGAACCACGGCGTTGCCACCATCAGCCAGATCATCTGGCGCAGCATCCAGCTGAGCGGTTGCGTCGCCGGGTCCAGCACGATGCGCAGCGCGTCGCGCGCCGACAGGAACGCGCGTTCCAGCCCCAGGGTCAGGTCACGCGTCTGCCAGATCGCACCGCAGGCCGCGTGCAGGTTGTTCAGCGACGGCAGCGGCAGGTCCCACCACGACACCTCCTGCGCCGCCGTGTTGCCCGATGCCCGGGCCATCAGGTCGGCCATCGACATTGGCCCGCCGCCCCCGCCGCCCGCATCGCACCAGTCCCTCAGTCCTAGGGCGTTGAACAGCCCGTCATAGGTCGCCATGTCAGTCCCCCGATGGATGCGCCTCCGCGATGCCGGGCCAGGACAGCCCCCGGCCCGGCCCGCCGATCAGTTCTGGCCCAGCAGGGCCGACGGCTTGACCTTGGCATCGTCCGACAGCCAGCCGGACCAGTCGTCCGTGTTGGTCGTCAGGTAATGGACCGCCACCTCCTGGGCCGAGGCGCTGTTCTCATCCTGCCACGCCAGCAGGGTGTTCAGGTCGTCGGTCTTGAAGGTCATCTTGCGCAGGAATTCCACCACCTCGGGCTGGTCGTCGACCAGCGCTGCGGTGACGGCGGTGACACTGGGCGCCTCGGGGAAATCGGACGCCTGCGGGTCGGGGGCATCGGGGTTCGTCAGGGGCGTGAACTTGGCCTCGTCATAGCCGCCAAGGTCGATCCGGGTCATGTCGTATTTGCCAAGCGGCACGGTCGGGCCCCAGTAGTACCCGAACCACGGCTCTTGCGCGCTGACTGCCGACCCCATCGACGATGCCAGCGTTTCGCCCGATCCGTGGTTGAACACCTCGATCCCCGCGCCTTCCAGGTCCAGCGCGCGGATCAGGTTGTCGCTGACCACGCGGCAGCCCCAGCCCTCGGGGCAGTTGTTGAATCGCCCCACCAGTTCGGGGTTGTCCAGCACGCCCTGGATGGTGGTCAGTTCGGGATGCGCCTCGGCCAGATAGGTGGGAATCCACCATCCCTCGATCCCGCCCGGATCCAGCACGTTGGCCAGCGTGACCATGGTGCCCGCGGCCTCCAGCCTTGTATAGGCTTCGCCTGCCGAATTCAGCCACAGGTCGGTGACGATGTCCGGCTCTCCGTTCTCGGCGACCGAGGTGATGGCCGGGATGGTGTCCGACTTGACCAGCGTCACGTCGCAGCCATAGCCCTGTTCCAGCAGGAACTTGGCCACCTCGGTGATGATCTCGGCCGAGGTCCAGCCCATCTGGGCGATTGACAGCTCGCCGCAGGCGGCGGGCGCGTCCTGCGCCATCGCGGGGGCGGCAAGGGCTGTGCCAAGGGCCAGAACCGTCGTGGATAGAAGGTATTTCATCGTCAGTCTCCCGGTTGATGTCTGTTGGGATGCCCGGCGACTTCTGCGGTCGCCGTGACGTATCAAAGATCCTTGACCAGCCGCAGCGCGTCATAGATCGCGGCATGGGTGTTGCGGGCGGCGACCGCGTCGCCGATGCGGAAAAGGCGGAACCGCCCGTCGGGGTTCGGGGCCGCGCCTTGGGCGTCGCCCGCGATCAGCGCGTCGTAATCGACGGCGCCTAGATTGCGCGACAGAGGCTTCAGATCGAAATACAGCTCGTCCAGGGGCCGCGTGCCGTGGTTCACCACCACCTGATCGACCAGCCGTTCGCGCGTCATGTCGCCGTAATCGCTGCCAAGCGTGGCGCGCAGGCGGTTGCCGTCGCGCACCACCGACAGCAGGCGCCACGTCACGGTGAAGGTCACGTCCCGGCGCTGCAGGCTGCGCATGTAGGGGACCAGGTTCATCGCCATCACCTCGGGGGCAAAGCTGCGGTCGGGGGTCACGATCTCCACCCGCGCGCCGGTGGCGGCGATGATGTCGGCGGCCTGCAGGCCCGCATGGTCGCCCGCGTCGTCAAAGATCAGCACGTCCTGGCCCGGCTTCACATCGCCCGACAGGATGTCCCAGGCCGAACAGACCAGGTCGTTCCCCACCTCCAGAACATCCGTATGGGGCAGCCCGCCGGTGGCCACGATCACCTCGTCGGGGTCGGTGGCCAGGACGTCGGCGGCCTCGGCATAGCTGTTGAAGCGGAACGACACGCCGCGCTTTTCGCACATCGCCATCCGCCACGAGATGATCGAGATCATCTCGCGCCGCCGCTCCTGCTGGGCGGTCAGGCGGATCTGGCCGCCGGGCTTGTCCGCGGCCTCGAAGACGGTCACGGCATGCCCGCGTTCGGCGGCCACACGGGCGGCCTCCAGCCCGGCAGGACCGGCGCCCACGATGGTCACGCGGCGCTTGTCGGACGCTGGCGGGATGTCGTGGGGCATCGTCTCCTCGCGCCCGGTGGCGGCGTTGTGCAGGCAGAAGGCCAGCCCGCCCTGATAGATGCGGTCCAGGCAATAATTGGCGCCGACGCAGGGGCGGATATCATCCTCGCGCCCTTGGGTGATCTTGCGCACCAGATGCGCGTCAGCCATGTGCGCGCGCGTCATGCCGACCATGTCCAGCAGGCCCGCGGCGATGGCATGGCGCGCGGTCGCCACATCGGGGATCTTGGCGGCGTGGAAGGTAGGAAAGCCCGTCTCGGCCCGGATCCGGCCTGCGAATTCCAGATGCGGGGCATTGCGCATGCCCTGCACCGGGATCAGGTCGGTCAGCCCGGCATCGGTGTCGATATGGCCGCGCACGACGTTCAGGAAATCGACCAGCCCGCTGTCCTTCAGCAGGTGCGACACCCGGAACCCCTCCTCCGCGCCCATGCCGCCCGACAGCACCTGATCGCCGGTATAGCGCAGCCCCACGATGAAATCCGGCCCGCAGCGGTCGCGGATCGCCTGCAGCACCTGCATCGTAAAGCGCAGGCGGTTCTCCAGGTTGCCGCCCCAGGGTGCCTCCAGGTCGTTGGTCAGGGGCGACCAGAACTGCTCCAGCAGGTGGCCATAGGCCTCCAGCTCGATGCCGTCGACGCCCGCGGCCTGCATGCGTTCGGCGGAATCCGCAAAGTCGCGGATGATGCGGGCGATGTCCCAATCCTCGATCCGCTTGGGAAAGGCGCGGTGCGCGGCCTCGCGTTCGTGACCGGGGGCCACCACGGGCAGCCAGTCGCCCTTGTCCCACCGGGTGCGGCGGCCCAGATGGGTCAGCTGGATCATCACCGCGGCCCCGTGATCGTGGCACTCGTCGACCAGCTTGCGCATCCAGCCCACGACCTCGTCCTTGTAGGCCAGGATGTTGTTGAAGACCGGCGGGCTGTCGCGCGACACCGCCGCCGACCCCGCGGTCATGGTCAGCGCGACCCCCGCGCGGGCCCGTTCGACATGATAGGCGCGATAGCGATCCTTGGGCATCCCGTCTTCGGGATAGGCCGGTTCGTGGCTGGTGATCATGATCCGGTTGCGCAGCGTCAGATGCTTGAGGCGATAGGGCTGCAACAGGGGATCTGTGGACATGACTGACAGCCTTACGCGGGGTTTCAAGCAAGGGAACACCAAAATGTTCACCTGTGTCAATTTATTCGTCGTTGCCGCTGCACGATGGCGCGGCTTGCTAGGAAAAGGGGCTCCCGGTAACATCGCCGCATGGATGACAAAGCGATATCGACCACGGGCTGGCGGGGTTCCCGTGAGGGGTGGTTGCAGGCAGGCTATGACGCGCTGATCGAAACCGGCATCGATGGCGTCAAGGTCATGACGCTGGCCCGCAGGCTTGGCCTGTCGCGCACGAGCTTCTATTGGTTCTTTCACGACCGCGAGGCGCTGCTGAACGCGTTGCTGGACATGTGGGACAGCCACACGACCGGTCCCCTGATCGCCGCCACCCGCGAACCCGCACAGACGCAGGCCGAGGCGATGCTGACCGTCATCGGTTGCTTTCTGTCCGACGCCTTTGATTCCCGGCTGGAGTTCGCGGTGCGAAGCTGGGCCCTGCGGGACCCGGCCATTGCCCAACGCGTCACCGTCGCGGACGCCCTGCGCCTAGAGGCGCTGTCGGCCATGCTGATGACCTGGGGGCACGATGCGATGGCGGCCGATGTCCGCGCACGCACGATCTATCTGGTCCAGATCGGCTATATCTCAATGCAATCGTCAGAGGATCTGGCGACCCGACTGACGCGCATCCCGTCCTATGTGCAGATCTATACCGGAACGCTGCCGGATCCGCACGAAATCGCACGTTTCAATGCAAGGTTCCAGAACGGCTAGCCCGACAGGCGAACCGTCGTTGAACAGATGTTATCCTGACAAGGCCGTGTTCCCATCCCATTTGGGGCACCATCGACCTCACGCTTATGCCGCATTACAATTGCTGGAGAGCCTAGGTTCAGGGCTCGTTCTTGATCACAGCCAGAACAGGACGGTTGCGGCCAATGCGATTGCGGAGAGGTAGGTTTCCGGGCACCTGTCGTAACGCGTGGCGACACGTCTGCAGTCCTTCAGACGACCGAACATGATCTCGATACGATTGCGCCTTTTATAGCGCCGCTTGTCGTATTTCACGGTCTTTTTGCGGGATTTCCGGCCGGGGATGCAGGCGCTTATCCCTTTGTCTTCCAATGCTTCTCGCAGCCAGTCGGCGTCATATCCCCTGTCAGCCAGAAACCAGTCCGCCTTCGGCAGGCTGCCCAAAAGCGCTGCCGCACCGGTGTAATCGCTGACCTGCCCTGCCGATATGAAGAAACGGATGGGACGGCCTTTCGCATCGGTGACGGCATGCAGCTTCGTGTTCATACCGCCTTTTGTTCGGCCGATCTGGCGACCCCGCCCCCCTTTTTCGCGCGCAGGCTACAAGCCGTGCGATGCGCCTTCAGATACGTGGCATCGATCATGATCGTCTTGGGATCGGCGCATTCGGCGGCCAGACCGACCATGATCCGCGCGAAGACCCCATTATCGCTCCAACGCTTCCAGCGATTGTAGAGCGTCTTGGCCGGTCCGTATTCTCCGTTCGGGCATTCTCTCGAACCGGTGGCGTTCATGCCCTCACCATCGCACCACCGCAAGCCATTGCGATTGATGAAGATAATGCCACTGAGAACGCGCAAATCATCAACACGCGGGCGGCCATGGCTCTTGGGAAAGAAAGGACGAAGGCGGGCCATCTGCGCCTCAATCAGCCAGAAAAGGTTGCTCATCGATCAGGTCTCCTTGCGGAGCCTGAATCATGTAGAGACCGTAAGATCAATGGGTCTGGAGCCTAGCACCCTGGCTGGGCGCCAGGGAGCATGTCATCCTGGCCGGTGATCTGAACGCGCTGGCGGGCAGCCGAACCTCGCGGATTCCGACCGATGCCGGGTTGGTTCTGATCCGGGCCCGCGGGTCCAGCCTTCACTTCAACTGCGGTCTGAACCTGTTCGGGGCAATCGACCACATCCTGCATGACTGCGCCACCAGGTTGGCGCATCGGCCGGTCGCGGTGCGGTCGCGGCGGGGGGCAATGGCCTTCGGACCACTATCCGGTGCTGGCGCAGGTCGTGCCGGGGGCGGGCCGCTGCGCTCAGCCCTGAAGGCTGGCCATGAAGCGCCGGTCGATTCGGTCCTTCCATCGCCACAGCCATGCCCCGTGCAGGGTCAGCCCCCGCCATTCGGCCAGCGCCGTCCTGCCCCCAAGCGAGATGATCTTGAGATAGTCATCCTGCGGATGATACCGGCGCAGGGGCCTGCCCGATACCGCCGCGACCACGTTCGCGGCGATGACCGGCGCCTGCCGCACCGCGAACACCCCGGCCTTGGGGCGGGGCGCATGCATCATCGCGGCGCAGTCCCCGGCGGCGAACAGCGTCGGGTGCCCCTCGACCTGCAGCGTCGGGGTGACGCGCACGAAACCGGCAGGGTCCACGGGCAGGGTCCGGGCCATCCAGCCATGCGCCCGCGCGCCCGCGATACCGATGGTCAGGGACGATGCGATCCGCGTCCCGTCGCCCATGACCACCGCGTCAAGCTGGACCCGGGCGATCCGGGCATCCGTCACGACGCGGATATCGGCACGCCCCAGGGCCGACATCAGATGCCTGCGCGATCGCGGCTGCAGGGCCGCAGCCACGACCGGCCCCGCCTCGATCACGGTGACCTCGCGCGCGCCGCGATGGCGCAGGGCAAGGGCGATTTCGGCCCCCGCCACGCCGCCGCCGATGATGGCGGCGCGCGCCGTGGCATGGGTTGCCCCAAGCCGCGCGGTGAAGCCGTCCAGCGGCTTGATGGGGAGGCCGTGTTCGGCGAAACCCGGTATCTCGGGCATGGCGCTGTGACTGCCCACATCCAGAACCGCGACGTCAAAGGTCAGGGTCGTGCCGTCCTGCAGGGACACCTGCCGGGCCAGCGGGTCGATCGCGGCGATGCGCCCCTGAACGAAGGCCACGTGGTGCCGGTCCGCAAAGCGGGGCAGGTCGATCCGCATGTCGTCCAGCGCGTAATGGCCCGCGACATGGCCGGGGAACATGCCCGAATAGCTGGCCTGCGCCGCCGCGTCGATCACGGTGATCCGGGCCTGCAGCGCCCCCTTGCGCAGGGCGCGAACCGCCAGCAGGTTCGCATGCCCCGCGCCAAGAAGCAGGACCCGGGGGCGGTCGGCAGCGGTCATCTGTCACTCCCTGCAGGGGACGGGCGATGGGCGCACGCATGCGCGTTCGCCGTCAAGGCCGGATCGGGTGGCGGTCGATGCGGGACTGCCGCAGGATGGTCGCGAACCGTCAACCAAGGGATCATGCCAATGCGCCGTCTTGTTGCAACCGTCGTTCTGGGCCTTGCCGCCACCTCTGCCGCACATGCCGAGGATTGGGTCATCAAGTCCAGCCCCCATGATGTCGCCGTCACGGCCGACCGCCTGGAGGCGATCATCGGGGACAGCCCCGCCACCCTGGTCGCCCGCATCGACCATCAGGCCGCCGCCGCCGATGCGGGCCTGCAGATGGACCCCGCCACCGTGCTGATCTTTGGCAATCCGCAGATCGGCACGCCGCTGATGCAGACCGACCCACGCGTAGCCCTGGATCTGCCGTTGCGCGTGCTGGTCTGGCAGCAGGATGGCCAGACCAATGTCGGCTATCTGTCGGTGCAGGCGCTGGCGGATCGCCATGATCTGGACGACAGCCAGCAGCCGCTTGACAGCATGGCGCAGGCGCTGGACCGCATGACCGACGGCGCTGTCGCGGCGGAATAATCGGCACGATGACCCGTGGCCGGTGGGGCGCGGGTCATCGGACTGTCATGGAAAAGTCACTGGACCGTATCCGGCATTCCGGTATTCTGGAATCATGGAAACGAACGATGCATCCCGCGCCTTTGCCACCCTCGGTCACCCCGGCCGCCTGGCCGTCTTTCGGCTGCTGATGCGGTTCGCCCCGCACGGAGTGCGTCCGACGGACATCGCGCAGGCCCTGTCGCTGAAGCCGAACACCCTGTCGCATCATCTGTCGGACCTGACCGGCTGCGGGCTGGCGCAGGTGCGTCGCGAGGGGCGGTTCCTGCTCTATTCGGTCGATCTGGACCGGACCGAGGCGCTGCTGGGATATCTGGCGCTGGATCTGGGGCGGGCACGTCCCGACCTGCTGGCACCCCTCATCAAGGAAAGACCAATGTCGGACACGTATCACGTGCTGTTCATCTGTTCGGGCAATTCCGCCCGCTCGATCTTTGCCGAGGCGCTGTTGCGCGATCTGGGCGGCGCGCGCTTTGCCGCCCATTCGGCGGGCACCCGCCCCGGCACCCAGCTGAACCCCTTTGCGCTGGAGGTGCTGGAGCGCAACGGCCATGACGTGGCGCCCCTGCGATCCAAGCACCTGTCCGAGTTCCAGTCGGATGACGCGCCGGGCATGGATTTCGTCTTTACCGTCTGCGACACGGCGGCATCCGAAGAATGCCCGCCCTGGCCCGGACAGCCCATCACCGGGCATTGGGGCCTGCCCGACCCGGTCAAGGCGCAGGGGACGGATGCCGAAAAGGCGCTGGTCTTTGCCCAGACCTATGGCGCACTGCGCCGCCGGATCGAGGCCTTTGTGGCCCTGCCCATGGCCAGCCTGGACCGGATTTCCCTGCAGAACCACGTCGATGCCATCGACGCCGAGGCCAAGGACTGACCCATGACACGGATCGCATTGAACGGCCTTGGCCGCATCGGCAAGCTGGCGCTGCGGCGCCTGATCGACCAGGGGATGGGCGACCAGATCGTCCTGTTGAATGACATCGCGGGGGATGCCGACCAGCACGCCCTGCTGATGGAATTCGACAGCGTCCATGGCCGCTGGCCCGTCCCCGTCTCGGCGGATGGCAATGCGCTGGTGCTGGACAGCCACCGCATTCCCTTGACGCATCACCGCACCATCGAGGCCCTGCCGCTGGAGGGGGTCGATCTGGTCATCGATGCGACCGGCGTCTTCAAGACGGGGGCGCAGCTTGAACCCTATTTCGCCGCTGGCGTGAAACGCGTGGTGGTCAGCGCCCCGGTCAAGGATGGCGGCGCGCTGAACCTGGTCTATGGCATCAACCACGATCTGTATGACGGCAGCCAGCGCATCGTGACGGCGGCCAGCTGCACGACGAACTGCCTGGCCCCGGTGGTCAAGGTCATCCACGAGGGTCTGGGCATCCGCCACGGGTCGATCACCACGATCCATGACGTGACGAACACCCAGACCATCGTGGACCGCCCGGCCAAGGACATGCGCCGCGCGCGGTCTGCTCTGATGAACCTGATCCCGACGACCACGGGCAGCGCCACCGCGATCACCCTGATCTATCCCGAGCTGGCGGGTCGGCTGAACGGCCATGCGATCCGGGTGCCGCTGCTGAACGCATCGCTGACCGATTGCGTCTTCGAGGTCGCGCGCGAGACCACGGTCGAGGAGGTGAACGCCCTGCTGCGGGCCGCAGCCGAAGGCCCGCTGGAGGGCATCCTGGGCTACGAGACGCGGCCCCTGGTCTCGACCGATTACGTCAACGATCCGCGCAGCGGGATCATTGATGCCGGTTCGACGATGGTGGTCAACGGCACGCAAGTGAAAATTTACGCGTGGTACGACAACGAATGGGGCTATGCCTGCCGGCTGGTGGACATCGCCCGGATGGTCGCGGGGCGCCCATGACCTCGGGTGCCGTGAACGGGCTGCGCGCCTATATGGCGGTGACGGCGGCCTATTGGGCCTTCATGCTGTCGGATGGCGCGCTGCGCATGCTGGTCCTGTTGCATTTCAACGGGCTGGGCTATTCGCCGGTGCAGCTGGCCTATCTGTTCCTGCTGTACGAGGTCGCGGGGATCATCACCAACCTGGCGGCGGGCTGGCTGGCCGCGCGGTTCGGGCTGGCGGCGACGCTTTATGCCGGGCTGGGCATCCAGATCGCGGCGCTGGCAGCGCTGGCCCAGCTGGACCCCGGCTGGACGGTGGGGGCCTCCGTCGTCTTTGTCATGGCGGTGCAGGGAGCGTCGGGCGTAGCCAAGGACCTGGCCAAGATGTCGTCGAAATCGGCGGTCAAGGTGCTGGCGCCCGCGGATGGCGGTCTGTTCCGGTGGGTCGCGGCGCTGACCGGGTCCAAGAACGCGGTCAAGGGCCTGGGCTTTTTCCTGGGCGCGGCGCTGTTGGCGGTGGCGGGGTTCCAGGCCGCGATCTGGGCGATGGCGGCGGTGCTGGCGGTGATCCTGCTGGCGGTCGCGCTGTTCCTGCCGCCGGGCCTGCCGGGGCGGATGAAGGGCGCGGATAGCTGGTCGGGCTGGCGGTCGTCGGACCCGCGGGTGAACCGGCTGTCGCTGGCGCGGATGTTCCTGTTCGGTGCGCGGGACGTGTGGTTCGTGGTGGGCATCCCGATCTATTTCCAGGCGGTCCTGTCGGACGGCACCGCCGATGGCCGGCGCGAGGCGTTCTTTCTGGTCGGCGGCTTCATGGCGGCCTGGATCATCCTCTATGGCGCGGTCCAGGCGGCGGCCCCCCGGCTGCTGGGCGGCGCCGACAGGCAGGACACGGCGGTGACGCGCGACGCGATCCGGTGGGCGGGATTTCTGGTGCCCATCCCCTTTGCGCTGGCGCTGGCGGTGCTGGTCGCTGGCGATCCGGCGCCGTGGCTGACAGCGCTGCTGGTGCTGGGCCTGCTGGGGTTCGGCTACGTTTTTGCAATCAATTCTGCGGTCCATTCCTACCTGATCCTGGCATTCGGCCAGACCGAGCGGATCACCCGGGATGTCGGTTTCTACTATATGGCCAATGCGGCGGGGCGGTTGATGGGCACGCTGCTGTCGGGGATCAGCTATCAGCTGGGCGGGTTGCCCCTGTGCCTGGCCACCGCCGGGATGATGGCGACGGCCAGCTGGATTGCGGTCAGACGCCTGGCCTGAGGGGAACCGCGCCCTGGATCGGGGGCGCCACGCCGGGATAGGACCCCGACGGATCGGCCGCGCCGTCCCCCGGCGGCATGCCCAAGCGGGCTTATGAATGTTGACAACCTGTTGTCTGTTGGAGGGTGTGACGGAAAGGGACCGACCGGACAGCTAGGGCCCACAGCGCAAAGCAAGGGTCACGCAACTTGTGCCCCCGGACCGCGTTCGGAGGCGCGTGACGTCCGATGCCGCAAAGGGCCGTTCCGCCATTCCTGTCCGCGAGGTGACCATGATCAATCCATTCCGGTTCCGGCCCCAGACCCCGGACACCGCCGCCGACCCGGAGGCCCGGGCGCTGGATGGCGGCACGGGTGACTGGGCGGATAATGGGCTGTCCAATGCCATGGCCTGGGCCAGCCGGGTCTTTCTGCCGTCCTGGTGCGACACCCCGCGGCACTGGACGTCGCGCGTCACTGCCTATTTCGAAACGTCCTGCCCCTGCTGCCTCTTTTTCCGGGGCATATCGGTCGGCCTGTTCATCGGGTTGGGGATCGGACTGACTGTCGCTGTCCTGGTCTGACGCGGCGCCAAGGGCCACCGAACACTCACGGGAACCATCACCGCAAAAGGTCGAGCCCGTCCTTTGGCAGCGGGGGAGTCCGCCGTGATCGGACCGGCTGCGCGGGTTCGAATGGCGATGGGCCGATCCTGGGCGGGCGTATTGCCCAGCAGGCAGGCTGCGCATGCTGGTCCTTTCGACATGTTGAAACAGAATGATTGACATGTTGAAAACTGCTGCCATCATCAGCTTATGTATGACAAGCAGTCCCCCTTTTCCGTGAACAGGCTGCCCGGGCCGCGTGACAGCCTGTCCGACAGCGCCCATGCGACCCTGCGCGCGGCCATCATCGACTGTCAGATCGCGCCGGGTCAGGCTGTGTCCGAGGCCGAGTTGAGCGCCCGGTTCGCCTTTGGTCTGGCCGCCGTGCGTGCGGCGGTGATGCGGCTGACGGCGTCGGGATGGATCGCGCCGGATGGTCGGCGCGGTTCTGTCATCCTGCCGGTATCGGCGGCGCATCTGGCGGATCTGAGCGTGTCGCGGCAATGCCTGGAGCCGGCGCTGATCCATCATGCGCCGCCCTCGGATCTGGGCGCGGAACTGCGCCTGCGCGCCGCCGTCCATCACGCCGCAACCCTGCAGGGCCCGGGCCGCCAGGCGCCGCTGCACCAGGAGCGGGACCTGATGGGGCTGATCGCTTTGGCGGTCGCGGCGCCCCGCATCAGGGCGTGGCTGATCGACACATGGGAGCTGTGCCTGCGCGCCGACCGTCATCTGGAACAGTCTTTCGGCATGTCCCGCGATGCCCTGCCGCTGCCCGCGCTGGCGGTGGCGGTGGCGGATGGCGATGCGCCCGAAGCGACGGCGTTGCTGGAGCGGATGCGCCACGACTTTGACCTGCGGGCATCGCGGGCGCTGGCCCGCAGCGCCGTCCCCCTGTCGCCCGCCCCCGCGCCTGCGCCGCGCCGTGGCGCGGCACCTTCGACCGACCATCGGTCCGGGACAACCCCCGGGCCCCGTTCCACCAAAGGAGATCCGGCATGAGACTTGTTCCCAAGACGCTGTTCGTCGCCATGTTGGCCGCAACCACGGCCCTGACGGCCCCCTCGGTCGCGCTGGCCGATGCCGAACGGCTGGTGGTCGATCTGGTCAACGAACCGACCACGCTGGACCCGCATCTGCAGTGGAACCCCGACAGCTATTACGTCTATCGCAACATCTTCGACAATCTGCTGACCCGCGACGACGAGGGCCAGATCGTGCCCCAGATCGCCACCGAATGGGAGCAGGTGTCGGACACCGAGACCGTGTTCACCATCCGCGATGACGTGCTGTTCCATGACGGCAGCCCGCTGACCGCCGAGGATGTGGTGTTCTCGGTCCAGCGCATCACCGACCCGGAATTCGGCTCTCCTCAGCTGTCGCAATTCGAGAGCATCATCGACGCCGAGGTGCTGGAGGACGGGCGCGTCAAGCTGACCACCGCGACCGGTTATCCGGCCCTGTTCGCGCAGCTGGTCAAGCTGTCCATCGTGCCCAAGGCCGTGGTCGAGGATCTGGGGCGCGAGGCGTTCAACCTGGCGCCCGTCGGCTCGGGGCCCTATCGGTTCGACAGCTGGCAGCGCGGGGTCGAGGTCGCCCTGGTGCGCAACGACGATTATTGGGGCGATTCGGGGGCCTTTCCGGCGGCGGTGTTCCGCGCCGTGCCCGACGCCTCGACCCGGGTGGCGAACCTGACCTCGGGGGCGTCGGATCTGGTCGTGGGCATGGACCCCGATCTGGCCCTGCAGCTGGAGGCCGCCGATGGCGTCAGCCCCCTGTCGGCGCTGACCGAACGGGTCGCCTATCTGTCGGTGAACCGCGCCAAGCCGGGGCTGGAGGATGTGCGCCTGCGCCGCGCCATTGCCCATGCCATCGATCGCGAATTGCTGATCGAGGGGCTGCTGGGCGGCTTCGACAACCCTGTCGGCCAGATGCTGACCCCGGCCCATGTGGGCTGGGTCGAGGGGTTGGAGGGCGTGCCCTATGACCCCGACGCCGCCCGCGCCCTGATCGCCGAGATCGGCGAACCGGCGACGCGGCCCCTGGGGTTTGCCACCTCGCCGGTGTTCGACCAGCGCATCGTGCAGGCCATTCAGCAGATGCTGGGCGATGTCGGCCTGACGCTCGAGATCGAGATGACCGATATGGCCACCTATCTGCAGAAATCCCAAAGCGCGCCCGAGGATGCCCCCGACATGGGCTTTGGCCGCTGGTCCTGCGCCTGTCAGGACGCGGATGGGGTCCTGTATCCGCTGCTGCATTCCAGCTCGTCCTGGTCGCGGGTCCGCGATGACGATCTGGACGCGCTGCTGGAAAGCGCGCGCTCCGAGATGGACCCCGACGCCCGGCAGGCGCTGTACGCTCAGGTCCATGAATGGGTCGCCACCGAGGTGCCGCAAGTGCCGCTGTATCAGGCCGCGATCCTCTATGGCGCGTCGGACAATCTGGACTGGACCCCGACCTCGAACGAGAGCCTGTTCCTGAACCGGATGGGCTGGTCGGAATGATCGCGGCCCGCGCCCCCCGACAGGTCGCGCGATGAGCCGGTTTCTGGCCCGGCGCCTGATGCAGGCCGTGATCTCGGTCCTTGGGGTCACGGCGCTGATCTTTTTCCTGCAGCGGCTGGCGGGCGACCCGGTCCTGCTGCTGGTATCCGAGGGCGCCAGCCAGCAGGCCATCGACGCGCTGCGCGCCAATCTGGGCTTTGATCGGCCCGTGCTGGTCCAGTTCACCGACTATATGTCGGATCTGGCGCGGTTCGATTTCGGCCGGTCGGTCGTCCAGCAGGTGCCGGTCGTGGACATCATCGGATCGCGGCTGCCCTACACGATCTGGCTGGCGGGGGTCGCGCTGCTGCTTGCGCTTGGGGTGGGCGCGCCGCTTGGGGTGTTCATGGCGATGCGTCGCGACCATCCGCTCAGCCGCCTTGGCATGGGGTTCGTGCTGGCGGGCCAGAGCCTGCCGACCTTCTGGAGCGGGGTGCTGCTGATCCTGCTGTTCGCGGTGACCCTGGGCTGGCTGCCCGCCTCGGGCGCGCGGGAAACGCAAAGCGTCATCCTGCCCGCGATCTGCCTGTCGCTGCTCAGCATGGCGACATTCGCGCGCGTGACCCGCACCGCCGTCCTGGATGAGCTGTCCAAGCCCTATATCCGCGCCGCCCGGGCCAAGGGCCTGTCGATGGGCCAGGTCGTGCGCCGCCACGCGCTGCGCAACAGCGCGATTCCGGTCATCTCGATCGCGGCGCTGGAGATCGCCAACCTTCTGTCGGGCGCGGTCATCGTGGAGACGGTCTTTGCCTGGCCCGGCCTGGGTCAGCTGACCATCCAGTCCATCGCCGCGCGCGACTTTCCCATCGTGCAGGCCATCGTGCTGCTGGGGGCCTTCGTGTCGATCTTTCTCAACCTGGCGGCCGATCTGCTGTACAGCGCCGTCGATCCCCGCATCCGGCTGGAGGGCGGCAAGTGACCGCCCCGTCGCGCCTTGGCCGCTGGCTGCCGGCCCGGCTGTGGGTGTTCGCGGCCATTCTGGCGGTGCTGGCGCTGGCCGCCCTGCTGGCGCCCTGGGTCGCCCCGCAAAGCCCCGAGACGCAGAACCTGCTGGGCCGCCTTCGCCCGCCGGGGACCGAGGTGCGGGGCATCACCTATCTGCTGGGCTCGGACGAGCTGGGGCGCGATCTGCTGTCGCGGCTGATCTATGGGGCGCAGGTCTCGCTGACGGTGGCGGCGCTGTCGGTGCTGGTCAGCGGCACCATCGGCACCGCGCTTGGCATGATCGCGGCCTGGTCGGGGGGCTGGACCTCGACCATCATCATGCGGCTGGTCGACATCGTCCTGTCGGTGCCGGCCATCCTGCTGGCGATCATCACCGTCGCCATCCTGGGACCGGGCTTCGTCAACGTGATCGCGGTGCTGGCCTTTACCCGCTGGCCCCGCTACGCACGCGTCGCCTATGGCCAGACGCTTGGACTGATGAACCTGCCCTATGTGCGGCTGTCGCGGTTCATGGGGGCATCGACGCCGCGCGTGCTGCTGCGCCACATCCTGCCCAACATCATCGGCCCCATCATGGTCGTCGTCACCCTGGAGTTCGGCCTGATGGTCCTGTTCGAGGCGGGCCTGTCCTTCCTAGGCCTTGGCGTGCAGCCCCCCACGCCCAGTTGGGGTGCGATCCTGTCGGCGGGGCGCAACTATGTCACCACGGCCTGGTGGATCGCCGTCTTTCCGGGCCTGTTCCTGTTTCTTCTGATCCTGTCGGTCAACGTCCTGGGCGATCACGTCCGCGACGTCGTCGAAGGCCGACGCTGAGCCCCCTGTCGAAAGGACTGCCCCATGACCCGACCCCTGCCTCTGCCCGGCGCCGATTTCACCGGCAAACGCGTGATCGTGACCGGGGCCGCGGGCATCTTCGGGCGCTGGATCGCCGAGGCCTTCGATGCGGCCGGGGCGACCCTGCTGCTGTCGGACCGCGATCAGGCCCCCATGGCCGATGTCGCGGCCAGCCTGTCGCGCCCCGCGCTGACCCATGTGACCGAGTTGACCGACGCGGCCTCCATCGACGATCTGGTGGCGATGGTGGGGCGCGAATGGGGCGCCGCCGACATCCTGGTCAACAATGCGGCGGTCTATCCAAGCGGCTTCCTGCTGGATGTGGATGCCGATGAATGGGACCGCATCTTCGACATCAATCTGCGCGCGCCGTTCCTGCTGACCCGCGGCATCGCCACGCAGATGGTGCGCCGCGAGGTGCGCGGCAACATCGTCATGATCTCGTCGGGTGCGTCGCGCAAGATGCGGACCACGGCGGCCCCTTATTCCATCTCGAAATCCGCACTGGACCGGCTGACCAAGGGCTTCGCGGTCGAGTTGGCCGAATACGGCATCCGCTGCAACGCGGTCGAGCCCGGCTTTGCCGCAGGCAGCACCGCCAGCCCGCTGACCGAGGCGCATGTGACTGCGGTGACCGGCGCGATCCCCCTGGGGCGCGCCTCCCGCTATGAGGATGCGCCGGCGGCGGTGATGTTTCTGGCGTCCGATGCGGCCAGCTATATCACCGGGGCGACGCTGTCGGTCGATGGCGGCGGATCGGCGGGCCAGATCCTGGTCCATCAGGACAAGAAGAAGGCCTTGTGATGGACCGCCCCCTCTACATCTGGCCCCAGGGCAAGCGGTCGGCGGCGTGCTTCAGCGTCGATGTCGATGCCGAGGCCCCCTATCTGTGGGCCAACCGCACGGGCCTGCCGCAGGCTCTGGGTCAGCTGGAACAGCGCCGTTTCGGCCCGCGCGAGGGGATCTGGCGCATTCTGGACTTGCTGGACCGGATCGGCATCAAGGGCAGCTTCTATATCCCCTCGGTCGTGGCCGAGCTGCATCCCGAACTGCTGCCCGCGCTGTGCGACCGGGGCCACGAGATCGGCCTGCACGGTCATCTGCACGAGCTGGTATCCGAGACGACCGATGACCGGTTCGAGGCTGCGCTGGACCGGTCCCTGCGGGTGTTTCACGCGCAGACCGGCATCGTTCCGACCGGCTTCCGCTCTCCCGCGTGGGAGATGACGCCCGCCATGCTGGCCGCGCTGAGGGACCGGGGGCTGCGCTATGACAGCTCGCTCATGGGCTATGACCATCCGTATCAGATCGGCGGGCTGGTGCAGGTGCCGGTGCAATGGCAGATCGACGACGCGATCTATTTCAAGTTTCAGGGCGGCGGCGCCGACCGCTGGCCCCCCGAGACCGCCCGCGCGGTCGAGGCCGGTTGGCGCGACGAATTCCAGGCCGGGCGCGGTTTCGGCCAGCTGTTCATGATCACCGTGCATCCCTGGATCTCGGGCCGTGCGCAGCGGGTCGCGATGCTGGAACGGCTGCTGGCCGATATCGCGGCCCAGGACGACGTGTGGTTCGCCACCGCGGGTCAGATCGCGGACTGGCATCTGTCGGCCAACGAGGGCCGTTTCATGGCCGAGCCGGGGCTGGGCCACCTGGCCGCCGCGCTGGAGGCGGGCGCATGACCTCGACCTGGGAACCGGGAAAGGCGATGGTCGAGGGTCGCCATGGCATGGTCGCGGCCCAGCATCAGGTTGCGGCGCAGGCGGGCGCGGATGTGCTGGCGCAGGGCGGCAATGCGATGGACGCGGCGGTCACGACCGCGCTGGTCCTGTCGGTGGTGGAACCCTGGCTGAGCGGGATTGGCGGCGGCGGCTTCCTGCTGTGGCGCGACGGGCGCGACGGATCGGCGCGCAGTCTGGATTTCTCGATGATGTCGCCGCGCGGCCTGCGCCCCGAGGATTACCCGCTGGTGCCGGGCCGGGACGACGACTGGTTCAACTGGCCGCAGGTGCAGGGGCAGCGCAACCTGATCGGGGTGCATTCGGTCTGCGTGCCCGGCGCGGTGGCGGGCCTGTCCGAGGCGCTGGCCTCCCATGGCACGATCACCTGGGCCGAGGCCCTGGCCCCCGCGATCGCCGAGGCCGACAAAGGGCTGGAGGTCGACTGGTTCACCGCCCTGTGCCTGTCCATCGATGCGGGCAACCTGCTGACCGACGCGGCATCGACCCGGATCTTTCTGCCGGACGGGCGCGCGCCGTCGCTGGCCGAGGGCGGCGGTCTGCACCGTCTGCCCCTGACCGAAAAGGCCGCCACCCTGCGCCGCCTGGCCATGGCCGGGGCGCGCGATTTCTATGACGGCCAGATCGCCCGCGACCTGATCGCCGACATGCGCGATCTGGGCGGCTGCATGGATGCGGAGGACCTGGCCCGTTATCGGCCGCGATGGGGCACGCCCCTGCGGCACGATTGGGCGGGCGGCACGGTTCTGGCCATGCCCGGCCTGTCGGGCGGGCCCGCGCTGCTGGACGTGCTGGCGCAGCTGGACGACCGGCCGGCCGCAGGGCCCGAGGCGCGCGACTATGCCGCCTTTGCCGATGCGATCCGCGGCGCCTATGCCCGCCGCCTGACCGAACGCGGCCATGCCGAGACCGGGGTCGATCCGGGCTGCACCACGCATCTGTCGGTGATCGACGCGCAGGGTCACGCGGTCTCGCTGACCAACACGCTGCTGTCGCGTTTCGGGTCCAAGGTGACTTCGGCCCGCACAGGGGTGCTGCTGAACAACGGCATGATGTGGTTCGATCCGCGCCCCGGCACGCCCAACGCGCTGGCGCCGGGGGTCCAACCGCTGGCCAACATGTGCCCCGTCCTGGCAGAGATGCCGGGCGGCGGCGTGCTGGCGATGGGGGCCGCCGGGGGGCGCCAGATCATGCCCGCCATCGCCCAGCTGCTGGCCTTTCGGTTGCGCCACGGGATGGATCTGGGGCAGGCGCTGTCCCATCCCCGGCTGAACGCCTCTGATCCGCGCATCCGCATCGACCGCCGCGCGCCGGAACAATCCGCCGGGCTGATCGCGCGCCATCATGATGTCGAGGTGGTCGACGACATCCTCTATCCCGTGCAGTTCGCGATCCCAAGTGCTGTGGAACGCCGCCCGGACGGGCTACTGCAGGGCATGGTCCATCCCAACCACCCCTGGTCCGCAGCCGTGGCCGCCCATCCCAAGGGGGCATCATGAACCCGGTCCTGTCCTGCACCGACCTGCGCATCGAGATCGACGGCCGGCCCGTGGTGGACGGAACGTCCCTGTCGATCGCGGCGGGCGAGACGCTGGCCCTGGTCGGGGAATCGGGCTGCGGCAAAAGCATGACCGCGCTTGGGCTGATCCGGCTGCTGCCCGATGCCGCGCGCCTGACCGGCGGCCGGATCGACCTGCAGGGCGACAGGCTGGACCAGCTGTCAGAGCGTCAGATGAACCGGCTGCGCGGCAACCGCCTGGCGATGATCTTTCAGGAGCCCGTCGCCTCGCTGGACCCGCTGATGCCGGTCGGACGCCAGATCGCCGAGGCGCTTGGCCGCGACACCGACATGACCCGCGCCGCGGTCGACGCCAAGGTCCAGGAATTCCTGATCCGCGTCGGCATCGACCGCCCCGAGGTGCGCGCGCGCCAGTATCCGTTCCAGCTGTCGGGCGGCATGTGCCAGCGGGTGATGATCGCCATGGCGATGATCCGCCAGCCGATCCTGCTGATCGCGGACGAGCCGACGACCGCGCTGGACGTCACGATCCAGAAGCAGATCCTGCAGCTGATGGCCGCTCTGCGCCGGGAGACCGGCAGCGCGGTCCTGCTGATCACCCATGACATGGGCGTGGTGTCGGAAAGCGCGGATCGGGTCGCCGTGATGTATGCCGGGCGCATCGTCGAGACGGGCAGCGTGGCGCAGGTCTTTGCCGGGCCGCGCCACCCCTATACCGCCATGCTGCTGCGCACGATCCCGCGCCTGGACGGTCCGCGCAAGGTGGCCCTGCCCGCGATTGCGGGCGCGGTGCCCGACATCCGCGACTGGCCGCAGGGCTGCCGCTTTCATCCCCGCTGTCCGCTGGCCACCGACCGCTGCCGCAGCGAGGCGCCGCCGCTGACGGACGTCACGCCGGACCACCGCACGGCCTGCTGGCATCACGACCGCATCGCATCGGATCTGCCATGACCCAACCCATCGTCTCGGTCCAGGACCTCAAGGTGCATTTCCCCATCCGCAGCGGGATCCTGGAGCGGGTCACCGACCATGTCCGCGCGGTGGACGGGGTCAGCTTTGATCTGATGCCCGGCAAGACCGTGGCCATCGTGGGCGAATCCGGCAGCGGCAAGTCGACCACCGGCTATGCGGTGATGGGGATGCAGGACCCGACCGAGGGACGCGTCCTGATCGACGGCAAGGACCGCGCCGCCATGTCAGGACCCGAGCGGATGGAGACGATGCGCCGCCTGCAGATCGTCTTTCAGGACCCCGCCTCGGCCCTGAACCCGCGCATGTCGGCCGGTGACAGCATCGCCGAGCCGCTGCAGATCCACCGCATCGGCACCGCCCGCGACCGCCGCGCCAAGGTGGCCGCGCTGCTGGATCTGGTGGGCCTGCCGCAATCCTCGGCCGGCAGGCTGCCGCGCGAATTCTCGGGCGGGCAAAAGCAGCGCATCGTCATCGCCCGCGCGCTGGCGCTGGACCCGCAGGCGGTCATCTGCGACGAGGCCGTGTCGGCACTGGACGTCTCGATCCAGTCCCAGATCCTGAACCTGCTGCTGGAACTGCAGTCGCGGCTTGGGCTTGCCTATATCTTCATCTCGCATGACCTGTCGGTGGTGCGCCACATCGCAGACGACATCCTGGTCATGCAGGCGGGCAAGGTCGTCGAGAAAGGGCGGACCGACGACATCTTTCACGCCCCCCGCCACCGCTATACCCGCCAGCTTCTGGCAGCTGTTCCCCGGTTGTAGGACGCCATAAGCGGCCCGGCCCAGAGAGGTCGCGCCACTATGGCGGCTCATCGCAGGCCGAGATGAGTGCAGCCCGAACCGCACCGATCATGATGTGTGCAGTCCCTGCGCTGACACGCACGGTCATCATGTCAGGCAGGCGCAGCGACCGTCAGTGGTCCGTCCCGGCGGCCCAATCCGCGATCTGCCGCAGGAAGTCGTCACAGGCGGCCAGCTGCGACGGATCGATGTATTCGTCGGGTTTGTGGGCCTGCGCGATCGCGCCCGGTCCGCAGACGATCGTGGGAACGCCCAAGGCCTCGGCGAACCGCCCGCCCTCGGTCCCGAAGGCGACCTTGGAATGGGCGTTGCTGCCGACCATGCGCTTGGCCAGCGTGACGATCTCGGCGTCGGGCGCGGTCTCAAGCCCGGGAAATTGCGCATAGAGGTCGATCTCTATTCCCGCCTCGGGCGCGGTCCGCTGCATCATCGGCTCCAGCTCGGTCGCCGCATAATCGCGCAATTCCTGGACCAGGGCATCGGCATCCTCATGCGGCAGGACGCGGAATTCACAGTCCAGCGTGCAAAGATCCGGCACGATGTTCAGCGCGGTCCCGCCGTGGATGGTGCCGGTATGGGCGGTGCTGTGGGTGATGTCATAGTCGGTGTCGCGCCCGCCGGTCGCGGCCAGCCGCGTCGCGATGTCCTGCATGCGCACCACCAGCCGGGCGGCATAATCGACCGCATTGACCCCCTGCGGCGCCAGCGAGGAATGGCACGACCGCCCCCGCACCGTCACCCGCATCGACCGCTTGGCCTTGTGCCCGATCACCACCTGCATCAGCGTGGGCTCACCCACGATGCACATTGCGGGGCGCAGGGCTGCGGCGCGCAGCATCTCCAGCAGGCCGATGACGCCAACGCAGCCGACCTCCTCGTCATAGGAGAACGCCAGATGCACCGAGCGCGCCAGATCGCGCGCCACAAGGTCGGGCACGGCGGCCAGCGCGCAGGCCAGGAACCCCTTCATGTCGCAGGCACCGCGCCCGTACAGGCGCCCGTCGCGTTCGGTCAGCACATAAGGGTCGCTGGCCCAGTCCTGACCCTCGACCGGGACGGTGTCGGTGTGGCCCGACAGGATCACGCCGGGCCGGTCCGCGGGGCCGATGGTGG
Organism: Paracoccus hibiscisoli; assembly: GCF_005048265.1. Classification (GTDB taxonomy): domain Bacteria; phylum Pseudomonadota; class Alphaproteobacteria; order Rhodobacterales; family Rhodobacteraceae; genus Paracoccus; species Paracoccus hibiscisoli. The sequence continues at coordinate 97,904 of NZ_SUNH01000008.1, read as the reverse complement.
CCCACAGGTTGGCCTTTTGCCCCGTCGCGTCCATGACCAGCCGGCTGTCCACGCCGTATCCGGCCAGATAGTCGCGGACATGGTCGATCAGGCCAAGGTTCGATCTGCTGCTGGTCGTGTCAAAGGCGATCAGCTGCGCCAGGATCTGCTGGCTGGAAAGGCGGTGCATCGGGTGTCCTTCGTCAAGGGGCGGGGGTGGGATAGGCGGCGCGGTCCAGGCTGTCGGTCACATCCTGCATGAACGCCCGCGTCACCGCCGACGGCGCGCGGCTGGAGGGCAGCAGGAAATGCGTGCTGTAGCGGATCGCGGGCAGAAAGGGGCGCATCGCCACCCGGTCGCCGATCTGATGGACCAGCGGAAAGGGGTTCAACAGCGACACGCCCAGGCCTTCGCGCACGAACTGGATCACCGAGACGTTGGTCGAGGCCTCCAGCACGATGCGCAGGTTCAGGCCCGCGCGGTCGAACAGGCGGTCGATGGCGGCCCGGCTGGAATGGCGGCGCGACAGGGCGATGAACGGCTCGTCCTGCAGATCCTCGGGGCGGATCACCTCGAATGCGGCCAGGTGGTGGTCCTGCGGCAGAACGCAGATTGCCTGCGTTTCCAGCAACAGTTCGGATGTGATGCCTTCATGGGCAGTCGTGCTGTCGGTCATGCCGATATCGAACCGCCCCTCGGCGATGCCGGTCAGCAGACTGTCGCTGGCCAGCACGTCAAAGGTGATCTGGCAGCCCGGATTGGCCCGCTTGAAGGCCGCGATTCGGCTTGGCAGGAACCTGTGCGCGATGGTGGGCGGGGCCACGATGGACAGCGTGCCCGCATGGGCCGCGCGGGGCTGATCGGCCCGGTGGACCAGACGCGCCAGCGTGTCCAGCACAGGGGCCAGCTGCTCGCTCAGCGACAGGGCCTCGACGGTGGGGACAAGCCGGCCGTTGGTCCGCAGGAACAGCTTGAAGCCAAGCCGATCCTCCAACTGGGCCAGCCTGCGGCTGACCGCCGATTGCGAGATATCCAGCCTGCGCGCCGCGTTGATGGCGGTGCCGGCGGCGACCAGCGCCTGCAGAACCTCCAGTTCTCGCAGGGAAATTCCCGACCGGCGGTCGCGGTCCGTGGCGGCGTCATCCAGCTCCATCATCCATCCTATGAGAAAAACGCATAAACATTCACGATTGACTTCTGATTATCGCATCATACCCTGAAGGCCAAGCGCGATTACACCACCGGGGAACCAACCACGGGGCGACCGATCCGCACAGCCACCAACAGAGAGGACTTATCCATGAAAGCACTGACCTTGCCCCTTATGGCGGGCATCATGGCGGCGGGCCTTGCCCCGGCCTCGGCGCAGACCCTGTCCATCGGCCTGAAATCCGAGGCGACGTCGATGGACCCGCAGTTCCATCAGCTGTCCACGAACATCCAGGTCGCCAAGAACATCTTCGAGGCGCTGACCACCCAGGACGCGCTGCAGATGGTCACCCCCGGCCTTGCCGAAAGCTGGGAGGTGGTGGACGACACCACCTGGCGGTTCAAGCTGCGCCAAGGGGTCAAGTTCCACGACGGCAGCGATTTCACCGCCCGCGACGTGATCTATTCCTTCTGCCGGGTGCCGCTGGTCGAGAATTCGCCCTCGCCCTACACCATCTTCACCGGCGGCATCGCCGACATGGCGGCCGAGGATGACCACACCCTGACCATCACCACCACCGCCACCAACCCCCTGCTTCCCGTCGATCTGTGGAGCCTGGCGATCCTGTCGGCCAATGCCCTGGGCGCCGAGGATCAGGTGACCTACGGCCCCGAGGGCACCTGCGAAGGGATGGGCGACGTGCCGCAGGCCCCGGCCTTCAACGATCCGGCCATCGCCGTGGGCACCGGCCCCTATATCCTCGACCGCTACAATCGCGGGTCCGAGGTCGTGGTGACGCGGTTCGACGATTACTGGGGCGGCACCCCCGACTGGGAGCGTGTGACCATGCGCCCGATCACCAGCGACGGCCCCCGCGTGGCGGCCCTGCTGGCGGGCGACGTGGACATGATCGAATCGCCCCCCATCCAGGACATCCCCCGTATCGAGCAGGGCGGCTTTACCATCGTCGACGCGCTGTCGAACCGGATCATCTATCTGCACATGCTGCAGCAGGAGGATGCGCCCGGCATCGGCGGCACCGACGGGGAGAACCCGCTGATGGATGCCCGGGTCCGCGAGGCGATCTCGATCTCGATCAACCGCGAGGCGATCACCGAACGGATCATGGGCGGCTATGCGCAGGCTGCGGGCGAATTGCTGCCGCCGCCGATGTTCGGCACCTCGGGGCGCGACGTCGATCCCTATGACCCCGACCGCGCCCGCGAACTGCTGGCCGAGGCGGGCTATCCCGATGGATTCTCGATCACGCTCGGCACGCCGAACGACCGCTATATCAACGACGAACAGGTGGCGCAGGCCGTGGCGCAGATGCTGGCCCAGATCGGCATCAGCGTCAGCGTCGATGCCAGCACCGCAAGCCAGTTCTTCTCGCGCCGGAATGCGCTGGAATTTCCGGTCTATCTGGCGGGCTGGGGCGCGTCCTCGGGCGACATGTCCTCGCCGCTGAAATCGCTGGTGGCGACGTTTGATGCGGCCACGGGCATGGGGCCGACCAATGCCGGCCGCTATTCCAACCCCGAGATGGACACCCTGCTGATCGAGGCGATGGCCACCATCGACGACGAGGCGCGCGACCAGATGCTGCAGGATGCGCAGACCATGGTGCTGGACGATCATGGCATCATCCCGCTGCATTACGAACAGACGGTCTGGGCCATGAAGCCCGACCTGATCTATGAGCCGCGCGTGGACCAGTACACCATGGCCCGCGAAGTCAAACGCGCCGCCGAATGATGCGCCCCTCCGGCACCCCCCTCTGCGGGGTGCCGGATCACCGCCCGATCACAGGGACCCCATAATGATCGTCTATCTTGTCCGCCGCGTGGGCCAAAGCCTGCTGGCCGTCATGGCCATGGCCGTGCTGGTCTTTATCGGCGTCTTCTTCATCGGCAACCCCGTTGATGTGCTGGTCAACCCCGAGGCGAGCCAAGCCCAGATCGCCGCCACGGTCGAGCGGTTGGGCCTGGACCGCCCACTGTATGAACAGTTCGGCATCTTCGTCTGGAACGCCCTGCAGGGCGATCTGGGGACGTCCTTCGTCTATGGCCGCCCGGCGCTGGAGATCATCCTGGACCGCCTGCCCGCCACGATGGAGCTGGCGCTGGTCGCGCTGGCCCTGTCGGTGGGCATCGGCATCCCGCTTGGGGTCTGGGCGGGGCTGCGTCCCAACAGCATCGCCGGGCGCACGATCATGGGGGGGTCGATCCTGGGCTTCTCGCTGCCGAATTTCTGGCAGGGGATGCTGCTGATCCTGGTCTTTGCGGTGCTGCTGGGCTGGCTGCCCGCCGGTGGGCGCGGTGAAACCACCGAATTTCTGGGCATGCAGGTCAGCTTTCTGACCTGGGACGGGCTGTCCCATCTGATCCTGCCCGCCATCAATCTGGCGCTGTTCAAGATGTCGCTGATCATCCGTCTGGCCCGCGCCAACACGCGCGAGGTCTGCATGCAGGATTACGTGAAATTCGCCCGCGCCAAGGGCCTGTCGCCCCGCCGCGTGGTGCTGGTCCATGTGCTGAAGAACATCATGATCCCGGTCGTGACCATCATCGGGTTGGAACTGGGCTCGATGGTCGCATTCGCCATCGTGACCGAGACCGTGTTCGCCTGGCCCGGCATGGGCAAGCTGCTGATCGACAGCATCAACCTCTTGGATCGCCCGGTGATCGTGGCCTACCTGATGCTGACGGTGCTGATCATCGTGGCCATCAACCTGCTGGTCGACGTGATCTATTCGGCTATCGATCCCCGCATCCGCCTGTCGGAGATGAAGGGATGACCGAGATCGCAACCCCGACCCCCGTCCGCATCGACAGCCCCGCGAAACGCATCGCCAAGCAGTTCGTCGAGGACAAGATCGCCGTCATCGGCCTGATCCTGTTCGTGCTGATCGCGATCATCGCCATCGCGGCGCCCTGGATCGCGCCGCAGAACCCCTATGATCTGCGCCAACTGAGCATCATGGATGGCGGGCTGCCGCCAGGCGATGCCAGCTTTGCGACCGGCCAGACCTTCTGGCTGGGCACCGACCCGCAGGGCCGCGACATGCTGTCGGCGATCATGTACGGGCTGCGCATCAGCCTGATGGTGGCGGTCGTCTCGCTGACGCTGGCGATCACCATCGGCACCATCGTCGGCGTGGCCGCCGCCTATTTCGGCGGGCGTTTCGACAGCATCGTCATGCGCATCGTCGATCTGCAGCTGTCCTTTCCCGCCATCCTGATCGCGCTGATCCTGCTGGCGCTGCTGGGGCGCGGGGTGGACAAGGTGATCCTGGCGCTGGTCATCGTGCAATGGGCCTATTACGCGCGCACGGTGCGCAGCTCGGCCATGGTCGAGACGCGCAAGGACTACATCGACGCCGCCCGCTGCCTGGCCCTGTCGGACCGCCGGATCATGTTCCGCCACCTGCTGCCCAATTGCGTGCCGCCCCTGATCGTGGTCGCCACCGTGCAGATCGCCCAGGCCATCGCGCTGGAGGCGACGCTGTCCTTCCTGGGCGTGGGCGTGCCCATCACCGAGCCGTCCCTGGGCCTGCTGATCGCCAATGGCTACGACTACCTTCTGTCGGGCCGCTACTGGGTCAGCGTCTTTCCCGGCATCGCCCTGGTCGTCACCATCGTCGCCATCAACGTCGTCGGCGACCGCCTGCGCGATGTCCTGAACCCGAGGTTGCAATCATGAGCGCGCTTCTGGACGTCCGCGATCTGCAGACGCATTTCTTCACCCGTGACGGGGTCGCCAAGGCCGTGGACGGGGTCAGCTTTTCGCTGGAACGGGGCCAGATCCTGGGGCTGGTCGGGGAATCCGGTTCGGGCAAGTCGGTCACGGGGTTCTCCATCCTGGGGCTGGTCGATCCGCCGGGCCGCGTGGCGGGCGGGCAGGTCGTCTTTGACGGCGACGATCTGATCGCGGGCGGCGAGGGGATGATGCGCACCCTTCGTGGCAAGCGCATCGCGATGATCTTCCAGGACCCGATGATGACCCTCAACCCGGTCCTGCGCATCGACACCCAGATGGTCGAGACCGTGCGCGCCCATGACAAGGTGTCCAAATCGGCTGCCCTGGCCCGCGCCCGCAATGCGCTGGTACAGGTCGGGATTTCCTCGCCGGACGAGCGACTGAAAAGCTATCCGCACCAGTTTTCGGGCGGTATGCGCCAGCGCGTGGCGATCGCCATCGCGCTCTTGCACAAGCCCGACCTGATCATCGCGGACGAACCCACCACCGCGCTGGACGTGACCATCCAGGCCCAGATCCTGTCCGAGGTGCAAAAGCTCTGCGCCCAATCCGGCACCGCGTTGATCTGGATCACCCATGATCTGGCAGTGGTGTCGGGCCTGGCCGACCGTCTGGCGGTCATGTATGCGGGCCGCATCATCGAGGCCGGCCCCACCGCCGCGATCATCGCCAACCCCCGCCACCCCTACACGCGCGGGCTGATCGACAGCGTCCCGCAGGGCAAGCGTCACGGCGCGATGCTGACCCAGATCAAGGGCATGACGCCGTCGCTTCTGAACCTGCCGCAGGGCTGCAAGTTCGCGCCCCGCTGCCCGCGCGCCGATGCCGCCTGTCAGGTCGAACCCGCGCTGACCCCCGCCGGACCCGACCGCCAGGTGCGCTGCCACCACCCCCATGCCGACCACGAGGCCACGCCGTGACCGAGACCCCCATTCTGCAGATCGAGGGCCTGTCCAAGCGGTTCTCCAAGGATCTGGACATCGCCGAACGCACCGCCCGCCGCTTGGGCGCCAAGATCGCGCCGGTGACCGTTCATGCGGTCGATACGATCAATCTGGACATCCGCCGCGGCGAGGTGCTGGGCCTTGTCGGCGAATCCGGCTGCGGCAAGTCCACGTTGGGGCGGATGGTGGCGGGGCTGACCCAGCCCAGCCAGGGCCGCATCCTCTATAACGGGCAGGACGTGGCGGGGCTGAAAGGTGCCGATGCCCGCAACGCCGCGCTGAAGATCCAGATGATCTTTCAGGACCCGATGTCGTCGCTGAACCCCCGCCTGCAGGTCCGCGACATCGTGGGCGAGGCGCCGCGCGTCCACGGCATCGTCCCGCGCCGAGAGATCCCCGCCTATGTCGAGCGGATGCTGGAACAGGTCGGCCTGGACCCCAGCATGGGCAAGCGCTATCCGCACCAGTTCTCGGGCGGGCAGCGGGCGCGGGTGGGCATCGCCCGCGCGCTGGCGGTGCGCCCCGATTTTCTGGTCTGCGACGAATCCGTGGCAGCGCTGGACGTGTCGATCCAGGCGCAGGTCCTGAACCTGTTCGTTCAGCTGCGGCAGGATTTCGACCTGACCTATCTGTTCGTCAGTCATGATCTGGGCGTGGTCGAACATATCTCGGACCGGATCGCGGTCATGTATCTGGGCCGCCTGGTCGAACTGGGCGAGGCCGAGGATCTGATCGCGCGCCCCGACCACCCCTATACGCAGGCGCTGGTCAGCGAGATCCCGACCTTCGAGACCGGCAAGAAGACCTATCACGCCATCAAGGGAGAGATCCCCTCTCCCCTGAACCCGCCCTCGGGCTGCCATTTCCACCCCCGCTGCCCGCATGCCCATGACCGCTGCCGCCTTGAGGTGCCCGCGCTGCGCGAGGTGGCCCCCGGCCGCCTGTCGGCCTGCCACCTGAACGACCAAGCCTGAAACCAAAGGACTTCCCGATGCGAAACGACAACCCCCTCTGGCCGCTGGTCGATTCCCGCGCCACCGCGTTCACCGGCCTTGCCGATGCCGTGTTCGATACGCCCGAACTGGCCTATGGCGAGGTGCAATCCTGCGCCGCCCACACCCAGATGCTGCGCGACCAGGGCTTCCGCGTGACCGAGAATCTGGCCGGCATCCCCACGGCGGTGATGGGTGAGGCCGGCGAGGGCGGCCCCGTCATCGCGATCCTGGGCGAATACGATGCCCTGCCCGGCCTGTCCCAGGAACCAGGCCTGGCCCAGCCACGCCAGATCGCCGATCACGGCTTTGGCCATGGCTGCGGTCACAACCTGCTGGGATCGGCCGCCCTCTCTGCCGCCACCGCGGTCAAGGACTGGCTGGAGGCCGAAGGACTGCCCGGTCGCGTCCGCTACTACGGCTGCCCGGCCGAGGAAGGGGGTGCTGCCAAGACCTACATGGTCCGCGACGGGCTGTTCGACGATGTCGACATCGCCATCACATGGCACCCGGCCAGCTTCAACGCGGTCGACGACATGCGGTCCCTGGCCAACACGCGCATCGACTTTACCTTCCACGGCAAGGCGGCCCATGCGGCGGGCGCGCCGGAACTGGGCCGCTCGGCGCTGGACGCGGTCGAGCTGATGAACATCGGCATCAACTACATGCGCGAACACATGCCCGACGCGGCGCGGGTCCATTACGCCTATCTGGACGCGGGCGGCATCGCCCCCAACGTGGTCCAGGCCAAGGCCACTGTGCGCCAGCTGATCCGCAGCCCCGATCTGGCGGGCCTGTCCTCGCTGGTCGACCGGGTGCGCAAGATCGCCGACGGCGCGGCGCTGATGTCGGGCACCACCGTGACCTCGCGCGTGTTCTCGGCCGTGTCGAACCTGACCGAGAACGCGCCCCTGTCCCGCGCCATGCAGGCGCAGTTCGAGGCACTTGGCCCCGTTCCCTTCGACGGCGACGATGCGGCCTTCGCCACCGCCATCCGCGAAAGCCTGACGCGCGAGGACATCGCCGACACCTTCAAGCGCCTCGCGATGAAGCCCGACTATGACCTGCCGCTGTGCGATTTCATCGCGCCGCTGGACCGGCCCTTCATGGGCGGCATGGGCTCGACCGATGTGGGCGATGTCAGCTGGGCGGTGCCCACCGTGCAGGCGCGGGTGGCGACCTGCGCGATCGGCACCGCGCTGCATAGCTGGCAGCAGACCGCACAGGGCAAGGCGCCCGCCGCGCATAAGGGTATGCTGCATGCGGCCAAGGTGATGGCCGCGACGGCGCATGCGGCGCTGACCGACCCGGCGTTGATCAAGGCCGCCAAGGCCTCCCATGCCGAACACCTCGCAGACCACCCCTATGCCTGCCCCATCCCGGCCGAGACGCGCCCCCCGATCGAGGCCGCCTGACCGCGCGCCCTCAGCGTGCGAGGGCGTGCATCTGGGCGATCAGGTCGGATTTCCCCTCAAAGCCGATGCCCGGCATTTCGGGCATCAGCACATGGCCGTTCTGCACCGCGACCCCGTCGGGAAAGCCACCATAGGGCTGGAACAGGTCGGGATAGCTTTCATTGCCGCCCAGCCCCAGACCGGCGGCGATGTTCAGCGACATCTGGTGCCCGCCATGCGGGATGCAGCGCGTGGGGGACCAGCCGAACTGGCGCAGGACCTCCAGCGTGCGCAGGTATTCGACCAAGCCGTAAGACAGCGCGCAGTCGAATTGCAGGTAATCGCGGTCGGGCCGCATCCCGCCATGGCGCAGCAGGTTGCGGGCGTCCTGATGCGAGAACAGGTTCTCGCCGGTGGCCATCGGCGCGTCGTAGAATTCCGACATGGCGGCCTGTAGGGCATAGTCCAGCGGGTCGCCGATCTCCTCGTACCAGAACAGCGGATAGGGGCGCAGCATCTTGGCATAGGCGATGGCCGTCTCCAGATCAAAGCGGCCGTTGGCGTCCACGGCCAGCTGCGCCTCTGACCCGATCTCGTCCAGCACGGCCTCGATCCGCCGGCGGTCCTCATCCAGCGAGGCGCCGCCGATCTTCATCTTGACCACGGTATAGCCGCGGTCGACATAGCTGCGCATCTCGGCCCGCAGGGCACCGTTGTCCTTGCCCGGATAGTAATAGCCCCCCGCCGCATAGACAAAGACGCGGGGGTCCGCCTCGCGCCCATGCAGGGCGGCCAGATGGCGGAACAGAGGCCTGCCCTCGATCTTGGCGACCGCGTCCCAGATGGCCATGTCGATCGTGCCCACCGCGACCGAGCGTTCGCCGTGGCCGCCCGGCTTCTCATTTGCCATCATCGCGGCCCAGATGCGGTGCGGGTCCAGGTTGTCGCCCGCATCGGTCAGCAGGCTGTCGGGCGCGGCCTGCAGGATCCGGTCGGCGAACCGCTCTCGGATCAGGCCGCCCTGACCATAGCGCCCGTTCGAGTTGAAGCCGTACCCCACGACCCTCTGGCCGTCGCGGATGACGTCGGTCACGACCGCGACCAGGCTGGTCGTCATCTTGCTGAAGTCGATATAGGCGTTGCGGATCGGAGAGGCGATCGGCTTGGTCACCTCGCGGATGTCGATGATGCGCATGGTGTGGCTCCTTTTTTCGGGGGGCGCGTCACCCCAGCAGGTGAACGCCCGCGACGATGAACGTGCCCAACAGGACCGTCTCGGCGACGATCAGGGCGATGGCGGTGCCGCCCACATCCAGCATGCGGACCAGCGAGGTGTTGATGCCCACCGCCGCGATGGCGATCAGCAGGGCCCACCGGCTGGCACCCTCGGCCAGGGACGACAGGGCAGGGGGGATCACCCCCAGGGAGTTCAGCGTGGCCAGCGCCAGAAAACCCACCACGAATGACGGCAACAGCGGCGGACGCTTGGCCCCCGGCTCCAGATCGCCCAGCCCCCCGGCCCGGATCGCCAGCGAAAAGATCAGGACGACCGGGGCCAGCATGGACACGCGGATCAGCTTGACCAGCGTCGCGGTCTCGCCGACCTCGGGGCTGATCGAAAAGCCCGCGCCGACCACCTGCGCCACATCATGGATGGTCCCGCCCAGAAACACCGCCGATTCCAGCGGGTTGAACCCCAGGGCGGTGGACAGCGGCGGATAGATCACCATGGCAACGGTGGACAGGATCGTCACCGACAGGACGGTGAAGGCCAGGTTGCGGTCCGATTTGTCGGTCCGCGGCAGCACGGCGGCAATCGCCATCGCGGCCGAGGCGCCGCAGATCGCGACCGATCCCCCCGTCAGCAGCGCCAGCCGCCAGCCCCGCCCGAACAGCCGCGCCGCCAGCAGCGCGAACAGGATCGTCACGATCACACCCGCGATCACCAGCGCGATCATGGGGCCGCCCAGTTCGGCCAGCATCTGCACCGAGATCCGCGCCCCCAGCAGCGCGACCCCAAGGCGCAGCACCGTTTTGGCCGAAAACGCGACCCCGGTGGCGGTGCGGGTGCCGGGTTCGGCCAGGAAATTCAGCGTCAGGCCCAGCAGCAGCGCCATCAGCATCGCGGGCGCGCCGTAATGTTCGGCCAGAAACTGCGCGGTCACGGCCACGAGGATGGACACCGCGATGCCGGGAAACAGCGCCCTGATCCGCGACTGGTCGAGGCCCGCGATCATCCCCTCAGACCCCAAGCGCGTCGATCTGCGCCAGCAGCGCATCATCGACCTGCAGGCCGTCCGCCGCCGCTTTCCGCAGATCGTCGCGGCGCGCACCGGGCAGGCGGGCTCCGGGCTGCTGGGCCATCGCATCGGCCAGATCGTCGATCCGCGCCCGCGCCATGTCGGAAAACGCGTCCGGGTCCAGCGCCAGGATCAGCTGACCGACGCCCGGCGGCGGGCCATCGGCGTCAAAGAACGACGACGCTTCATGCGCGAAATTGGCGCCCATCAGGCCCGCCGCCAACAGCTCGACCATCAGCGCCAGCGCGGTGCCCTTGGCGTCGCCCATGGGGATCATTGTGCCGGACAGCGCGGCGGCGGGATCGGTGGTGGGCTGTCCGTCGGCGTCCAGCGCCCAGCCCTCGGGGATGGCGGTGCCTTTCTGCTCGGCGGCCATGATCTTGCCGCGCGCCACCTTGGACAGGGACACATCCACGACGATGGGGCTGCGCCCGCCGGACCGGGGCGCGGCAAAGGCGATGGGGTTCGTTCCGAACAGCGCCTTGCGCCCACCCCAGGGCGCCATCGCGGCGGGCGTGTTCGCAAACAGCAGCGCGACCAGACCGGACCGGGCCAGACGCTCGACCGTGACGCCGGCGACGCCGCAATGATGCGACCGGGCGATGCCGGCGGCCGCGATGCCCTGGCGCGGCGCGGCCTGGGTCAGCCAATCCACGGCCAGATCCAGCGCCGGATAGGCAAAGCCCATCGCGGCATCCACGGCCATGACGCCGGGCCGCGGATGAGTGGCGGTGGGCGTGGCAAAGCCGTCCACCTTGCCCGACAGCGCCTGCGCGCCGTAGGACGGCACGCGCCGCAGCCCGTGGCCCGACTGGCCCACCAGCTCGGACGCGACCAGCGCTTGGGCGACGGAGCGGGCATTCGCCTCTGCGGTCCGGCAGCGCATGAGGGTGCGAAGGATCAGGTCATGGACCTGATCGGGCGTCATCGTGACCATGGCTCAGACCCTCTCCGCAAGGTGGTCCAGAACCCGGTCGGCGATCAGGCTGCTGACCCGGACGTTGGCCTGGGTGGTGACGCCGGCGATATGCGGCGTCAGGATCAGGTTTGACAGGCCCGCGAAGCGCTGACCGGCCTCGGCCGTCAGGGGCTCGACCTCGAACACGTCCAGCGCGGCACCGGCCAGATGGCCCCGCCGCAGAGCGTCCGCCAAGGCATCCTCGTCAACGACACCGCCGCGGGCCGCGTTGATCAGCACCGCGCCGGGGCGCATGGCGCGCAACGCAGCGGCGTCGATCATGTGGCGCGTCTGCGGGGTCAGCGGCACGTGCAGGCTGATGACATCCGACCCGGCCAGCAGGTCCGCGCGCGACACCGAGGTGACATCGCCCCATGCCGGATCATCGGCAGGCCGATGCGGATCATGGGCGATCACCGTCATGCCCATCGCCTGCGCGCGCCGCGCGACCTGCCGTGCGATGGCGCCATAGCCCATCAAGCCCAGGGTCAGGGCGGAGGCTTCGGTCCCGATCAGGTCCTGGCGGGGCCAGTCGCCCGCGATGACCCGGTCAGTCGCGGTATAGGCTCCGCGCAGCAGCATCATCGCGGTGGTGATGACATATTCCGCCACCGCCAGATCATTGGCCCCGGTCGCGGGCCAGACCGTGATGCCGCGCGCCTGACAGCCCTCCATGTCGATATTGTCCAACCCCACGCCAAGCCGCCCGACGGCCTGCAGCCGGGGCGCCGCCGCCAGCAGGTCGGCATCGACGCGGGTGCGGTTGCGCACGATCAGCACGTCGGTCGTGGCGACCTGGGCCAGCAGATCGGCCCGGCGGTCGACCAGATCGGGCGCATAAAGCGTGTCATGGGACGCCGCGATCCGCTGCACCGCAGCCTCGTCCATGAATTCGGTGATGACGATACGCGACATGGCGTTTCCTTTCCTAGAACAGCAGTGCCTGGGGCAGGGGGACGTTCAGCACCCTGTCCAGCGTCAGATAAAAGCCCACCACCATCGCCAGCAGGCAGGCCAGATAGACCGCCAGACGGCGCGCGGTCAGGCGCCCGAACTGGCCCGTCAGCATCAGGATGATGCAGGCCGCAAGCGAAGTGACGAACAGCCCCAGATGCGGAAAGACCAGCGCCCAGCCCAGCATGGTCGCGGCCAGCACCAGCCCGCGCACCGTGCCGTCCGCACCCGCGCCTTCGGCATTGATGCCGCCCTGACCGCGCAGGCTGCGCAGGATCTGCAGGACCGACAGCCCCGCCAGCGTGCCGCCGATGGCATAGGGAAAGGCCGCGGCCATGGGCGACAGGCCCCGCGCCTGCATCAGCATCACGACCGCCAGCCCCAGGAACACGACCGACCCCGCTAGGCCCGCCCGGTCCACCCGTGTCGTCGCGGCGACCCTGTCGCGGGCCAGGTCCTGGGCCACCAGCCGGCGCGCCGTACGGCCGCGCAGCAGCGGCAGCATCATCGTCAGCACGATCAGCGCGACGATGGCCCAGCTGATCGGCCGGTTCAGCAGCAGCTGGCCCATGAAGTCGCCGCGCGCGCCGCCGATCATCCAGGCGCGCATGAAGCCCTGTTCCGCGATCTGGCCCAGGACCAGCCCCAGCACGATGGGCGATGCGCCGAACCCCGCCAGCCCCGCGGCCCATCCGACCAGCCCCAGCACCACCATGACCAGCACGTCATGCGGGTTGGCATGGATGGCAAAGCTGCCGATGACGGTCATGAAGGCGATCAGCGGCACCAGCATCGCCTTGGGGACATTGGTGATGAAGCGGAAGGCATAGCGCCCGATGATCAATCCCACCGGCAGCATCAGCAGCGTGGCGATGACCAGCCCGGTCATGAAGACATAAACCGTGCCGTCGCCCGACTGGAACAGCGACGGCCCCACCCGGATGCCCTGCACCATCAGCGCGCCCATGATGACCGCATCCGGCGGCGTGCCCGGAATGCCCAGCACCAGCGTGGGGATGAAGCCGCCGCCGACGGTGGCGTTGTTGGCGCTTTCGGTGGCCAGCAGGCCGCCCGGTTCGCCCTTGCCGAAATTGGCGGTGTTCTTGGAGGCGCGGCGCGCCTCGGAATAGGCGATCAGCGAGGCGATCGAGCCGCCCGCCCCCGGCAGGATGCCCACCAGCGTGCCGATCAGCGACGACCGGATAAGGTTGAACCAGTTCCTGACAGAGATCCCGATGGCCTCGAACAGGCGGAAACCGCGCGCCTCGCCGGGGTCCAGGTGCTGGTCCGGGGTGGCGACCATGCCGATCAGCACCGGGATGCAGTAAAGCCCGATCAGCGCCGCGATGATGTCGATACCGCCCAGCATCGAGGGCATGCCGCCGGTGAACCGCATGTCGCCGCCGATGACGGCCACGCCGATCATCGACAGGAACAGCCCGAACATGCCGCCCATCAGGCCCTTGACCAGATTGCCCTGCGACAGGGTCGCGATCAGGGTCAGGCCCAGGATGGCCAGCCAGAAATACTCGGTCGATTGAAAGGCCAGCGCCAGCGTGGCCAGACGCGGGGCCAGCGTGATCAGCAGGATCGCCCCCAACAGACCGCCGAACACGCTGGCGATGGTGGCCAGCGTCACGGCCAGATCGCCGTCACCGCGCCGGGCCATGGGATAGCCGTCAAAGGTGGTGGCGATGGCACTGGGCGTGCCCGGCGTGTTCACCAGGATCGCCGCAAAGGCCCCGCCATAGATCGCGCCGGTATAGATCGCCCCCAGCATGATCAGCCCCGATGCCGGGTCCATGACGAAGGTGAAGGGCACCAGCACGGCGATGGCCATGGTGGCCGACAGTCCCGGCAAGGCGCCGATGACCGTGCCGCCCAGCACCCCCAGCAGCGCCAGAAGCAGGTTCATCGGGCTGAGCGCTTCGAACAGAATGGTTGCTGCATTGGCCATGGTTCACCCCCTTGGACGTGGCACAGGTCCACCGCCGGGCCGCCGCGCGGGCGGTCCGGCGGCGGTCGTGATGCGGCCTATTGCTGCAATTGCTGGGCGATGGCGGTATAGGCCTCGATCCGCTCGGCCATAAAGGCGTCCATCTCGGCATAGGGGACGTCGATCAGGGCATAGCCGTCATTCTCCATCTGCTCGCGGAAGGAGGGGTCCTGGTTGATCTGGCCGATGATGTCGGACAGCTGGGTGCGGACCTCCTCGGGGGTGGATTGCGGCACCCCGATGCCGCGATAGGCGCCGCCGACCATCTCGATCCCCAGCTCGCGGAAGGTGGGGCTGTCGGGGAACAGCGGGTGGCGTTCCTCGGTCGCGACGGCCAGGACGCGGGTGGCGTCGCCCTGACGCACGGCCACGGTGGTATAGCCCCACAGCATGTCGACCTCTCCGCCGACCAGCGCCGTCTCGGTCGCGCCGGTGCCGGTATAGGGGATATAGGTCGTCTCGACCCCGGTCTCGTTCATGAACACCTGATTGGCGATGTGATTGGCCGAATTGGTGGCCGATCCGCCCGCCGTGACGCCGCCGGGCATCGCATTGGCCGCGTCGATCACGTCCTGAACGGTCTGGAACGGGCTGTCATTGGCGACCATCAGCGCGTCGGGGGTAAAGTGGAACATATAGACGTTGGTGATGTCCTCGGTCGTATAGCCGGGGTCCTGCAGCATCGGCTGCAGCACGATATGCGGCAGGTTGGTGCCCATGATCGTCTGGCCGTCGCCGCTGATTCCGTTCAACCCGGCCCAGGCCTGCGCCCCGCCCGCGCCCGGCAGATACTGCACGATCATGTCGTGGCCGGTCAGCTCGCGGAACCGCGCCTGCTGATAGCGCGCGGTCACGTCGCTTTCGCCGCCGGCATTGAACGGGATGATGTAGGTGACCGGACCGTCCGGATAGGCCAGCGCGGCCCCCGCGGTTCCCATCAGTGCAAGGCTGGCCGCGCCGATCAGGCGCCGTGTCGTCGTTCCGATCATGGGTCTCTCCTCCCGTTTCAAAAATGGTCCCGATGCTGCCCGGTGCCTGCCGCCCCCCTCCTCAAAGGCGCGGCAGGCGGGCGTCACTCAGGCGCTGCGATACAGTTTGGTCATCGAGAATTCCCGGTGACCCAAGGCCTCGGCGGCGGTCAGGCGGCCATTGGCGGTGCGCATGATCATCTCGATCAGGCTGTCGCCAGCCTGGTCGATGGTCATCTCGCGTGTCAGAACGCCCGTGACGTCCACGTCGATATGCTCCGACATCGTACGCAGCGTGCGCGGATTGCCCGAGATCTTGATGACCGGCACGATCGGGTTGCCCACCACATTGCCCTGCCCGGTCGGGAAGGTGTGGATGACATAGCCGCCTGCCGCCATCAGCGTCACGCATTCCGCCGCCGCAGACGAGCTGTCCATGAAATACAGCCCCGGACCTTTTTCGGGCGTCTCGGCCGGGCCGATCGCGTCGATATAGGTCGAGGTGCGGCCGATCTTCTCCAGATTGCCCATGGCCTTTTCCTCGATGGTCGTCAGACCGCCCAGGATGTTGCCCTTGGTCGGCTGGCTGTCCGACAGGTCCGAGGTCTTGAACGCCTCGATCACGTCATCCTGATAAGCCTTCCAGATCGCCTTGAACTTGGCGGCGGTTTCCGGGTTCGCGGCGCGGGTTTCGCAGATATGTTCGGCGCCGGTGATCTCGGAGGTCTCGCCAAAGCAGCCATAGATGCCCTGCGGCAGCAGCTTGTCATACATGTTGCCGACCGTCGGGCAGGATGACAGCCCCGTGGTCGTGTCGCTTTCGCCGCATTTGGTCGAGATCCACAGATCGCTGACCGGGCAATCCTCCTTTTGCAGCTCGCTGGCCCAGTGGACGTATTCCTTGGCCTTCCAGCTGGCCTGGCGGATCGTTTCGAAATCGCCCTTCTGCTCGATGGAAAAGCCGGTGACGGGCTTGCCGGTCTTGGCGATGCCGTCGACGATGACCTTGGTCCATTCCGGCTCGATCCCGATCACGACCACGGCGGCGACGTTGGGGTTCGCGCCGGTGCCGATGATGGTGCGGAAATGCAGCTCCAGATCCTCGCCGAACTGCAGGCGGCCATAGGCATGCGGCAGGGCCATCGTGCCCTTGACGTTGTTGGCCACCGCCTCGCAGGCCGCGTTCGAGATGTCGTCGACCGGCAGGATCAGGACGTGGTTGCGCACGCCCACGCGGCCATTCTCGCGGCGCCAGGCCTTGACGGTCGCAGTGCTGAAATCAAGCGCCATGGCTTACCACCTCTTTGTCTTGCAGTTTTGCGTGTGAACATGGCCGCCGACTTCGGCGTCGCCGATCATGCGGCCGATATCCTCGCCATATTTGATGACCGTGTCGCCCGCCTTCAGCGGCTTCAGCGCGACCTTGTGCCCGATGGGGATGTCGGCCTTGGCCGTCAGGCGGAAATCGGAATTGTCGGCTGTGACCACGCACAGCATCTCGGTGCCGGCGGTCAGATCCTCGACGACGACGACACCGACATTGTCCTCGCGGTCATGGACCAGAAGTTGCGGAATACTCAAGTGACCCTCCCTTTGGCAGATGAATGAACCTCTCCGGATCACGACATAACATATACACTAACTCTTATACAAGACTTGTTATGCCTTACTTGCGGGCGGTCGCGGCGCGGTGCTATTCTTGGCGAAAATCAGGATGTGCCATGGCCGCTTCGCTCTATCAGACCGTCATCGACTCGATCGTGGCACGCATCGCGGCGGGCGATCTGCTGCCCGGTGGGATGCTGCCAAGCGAGACCCAGCTGGCGCAGGACAGCGGCGTGTCGCAGGGCACCGCGCGTAAGGCGCTGATGATGCTGGAACAGCACGGCATCGTGCGCCGTGAGCAGGGTCGCGGAACCTTCGTGACGGCCCGGACGCCGGAATCCTCGCTGTTCAACTTCTTTCGGCTTCGCCCGCCCGATGGCCACGTGGTCCAGCCCGAGGTGCTGGACGAGCGTATCCGCCAGCGCCCCGCTACGCCCGAGGAGCAGCGGACCCTGCATGGCGCACCCGCCACGGTGATCGAGATCCGGCGCCTGCGCAGCCTGCTGGGCCGGCCCCGTGTGATCGAGACCGCCGTCCTTCCCGCCGATCTTTTCGCCGGGATCGAGCGCCGCAGCCCGCTGCCAAGTGCGCTGTATGTCCTGTATCAGCAAGCCTACGGCCTGATCGTTCTGCATGCCGACGAGGCGATCACCGCCTGCGCCGCCCAGGGTCAGGACGCGGCCGATCTGCGGGTCGCCGAGGGCACGCCCATCCTGCAGGTAGAGCGTCGCGCGCAGGATATTCTGGGGCGCCTGATCGAACGCCGTCTCAGCCTCTATCTGACCGCCGACATGGGCTATATGGTCCGGCTGGACTAGGCGCGGGCCGCTCAGATCTCAGCCGTTGCGCCGCGATGTCGCCCGCGCCTGCAGCTGGTCCAGGGCATCGGCATTGTCCCGCCCCCAGGCATAGACCAGCTCGACCAGGGCAACGAACCGGATGCCCAGGGGCGTCAGGCTGTATTCCACGGCGGGCGGGACCGTGCTTTCGACATGGCGGTCTATCAGGCCGCTCTCCTCCATCTCGCGCAGCGTCTGCACCAGCATCTTCTTGGAGATCCCCGGCAGGCTGCGCAACAGCATGCCGTTGCGAGCCGCACCCCCGTGCTGGGCGTGCAGCGTGTGCAGGATCATGCTGGTCCATTTGGTGGCAAAGATCTCCATCGTGCGGCGGGGGGCGCAATCCTCGCGCCAGTCCTGTTCGTCGCTGCCGGGCTGCATGGTGGTTACCTCTTGGTGGCTATGTCCCAATTTGGTGCCGTCTGGCACGCCGGACGCGCGGTGACTAGGTCCTCTGACAGCACAAGGACAGGAGAATTCCATGACACGAACCGCATTGGTGGTCGGCGCGACCGGCATCCAGGGTCAGGCGATTGCCGAACAGCTGGTCGCAGAGGGCTGGACCGTCCTCGGCCTCAGCCGCAACCCGCAGCCGCAGTCGGGCGTGACACCCGTCGCTTCCGACCTGCTGGACCCGGCCTCGGTCGCGGCGGCGCTGGACGGGCTGGCGCCGACGCATGTGTTCCTGACCACATGGCTGCGCCAGCCGACCGAGGCCGAGAATATCCGCGTCAACGCGCTGATGCTGCGCAACCTGTTTGACGGCCTGCGCCCGCTTGGCACGGTGCGGCACGTGGCGCTGGTGACCGGGCTCAAGCATTACCTGGGGCCGTTCGAGGCCTACGGCCAGGGCCAGCTGCCACAGACGCCGTTCCGCGAGGATCAGGGCCGTCTGGACATCGAGAATTTCTACTACGCCCAAGAGGATGAGCTGTTCGCAGCCGCCAAGCGCGACGGGTTCGGCTGGAGCGTCCACCGCCCCCATACGGTGATCGGCAAGGCCGTTGGCAACGCGATGAACATGGGCACGACCCTTGCCGTCTATGCCGCGATCTGCCGCGAGACGGGGCGCCCGTTCCGCTTTCCGGGCTCCGCGGCGCAATGGAACGGCCTGACCGACATGACCGACGCGCGCCAGCTGGCAGCCCAGGTCATCTGGGCCGCCGAGACGCCCGCCGCCCGCAATCAGGCGTTCAACATCGTGAACGGCGATGTCTTTCGCTGGAGCTGGATGTGGCATCGCCTGGCGGAGTGGTTCGGGATCGAGGCCGAGGATTTCGACGGTGTCGCCCGCCCCCTGGCCGTTCAGATGGCCGATGATGCCCGGATTTGGTCGCGCATCGCGGCACGGGACGGGTTGATCGAAGGCGACATCACGCGCCTGATCTCTCCGTGGCACACCGACGCCGATCTGGGGCGCCCGATCGAGGTCGTGACCAACATGTCGAAAAGCCGCAAACTGGGTTTCACGGCCTATCGCGCGACGGACGAGGCCTTCCTGGACCTGTTCGAATGCCTGCGGTCGGATCGCATCATCCCCTAGGCACCCTGCATTGCCGTGCCTGTGCGACCGTGTCTGCGGGTGGCACGGACAATTGGCGGCTTGTCTGGACCCCGCACATGGGTCGCGTGGCGCATAGGCGCAGGCATCGACCCTTCTGGCAGGCGCCCCTGTGCTACAGGGCGGCGATCAGCGCCGCCGTCCATAGGATCAGCGTGGCGGCGGCGGTAACGGGGATCAGGGGCGATGCGCCCCGGGCATCGTCGCGGGGGGTGGTGCGGCGCAGATAGGCCTCGGTCTGGATGTCGAACATGGGAACCTCCAATCTGGATGTCTTGGGATCAGGCCAGCCGTTGGGCGGGCCGCAGCGGGGATGGCGCGCGCGTGCCGAACAGGCGGCGCAGGGCCGACGGGCGCGCGGTCCGCGCCAGCAGGCGGTCGCGCAGCTCCTTGCCCCCCGCCCAGGGACCAAAGCCCGATGCGGCGTTGATGTGGCCGGCATGGCCGATGTCATGCAGTTGCGCGCCCCACCGCTCCGCGACCTGGCGCGCCTGATCGAAGGGTATCCAGGGGTCGTTGCGGCTGGCCACCACGATGGTGGGCACGTCGAACCGCTGGCGGGGCAGGGCGCCAAAGCAGGCGGTCCGGTCGGAGGCGGCGGGGTCAGCGGGCGCTACCAGCAGGGCGGCCCGCACCCGCAACCCCGGCCAGCGCGCCAGCAGATGCGCGATGGTCACGGCGCCAAGCGAATGGCCGACCAGGATGCTGTCGGGATGGGCCATGATATGGACGGCCAGCGTTGCCTCCCAGACCTCGCGGACGGGGCGGGTGGTGTCGCCCATGTCCAGCATCATCGCGGTCGGGTCGGTGCGGGCCCACCAGTCCTGCCAGTGAGGCGCAGGCGAGCCGTCAAGGCCGGGGACGATCAAGGTCTTGGTCATCGCGCTCTCCTTTAATTCTACATAAGACTACAATGTTAGTCGTGTATTTGGGTTCCAAAGATCTCCCTGAAAAGAGAACGGTTCTCTACAGTTGGGGTCCGCCGCCCTGACCTGTTTCCCGTCGGATCATTGGGGGCGATCCACCCCAAGGCTGGGGACGTCATCGGACGCGCCAATCCGGCAGGGGATCGTGCTGCCGCCAGTCGGTGTGAAAGCGGCGATCCGGGATCGGCCACGGCACAGCCGCCCCGTCCCTGACGGTCGACAGGCCGTCAGGCGTGCGACGGGTCCGCGCGCCCGGCATCGGGGGACAGGCTGCGGCGCAGGACGGCCTGCACATCGGTCATCGTCAGGCCATGTGTGGCGGATGCGTTCTGAATGATGGCGAAGCTTTCCCATGTCTCGGGCGCGAAGACCCGCATTTGCAGGTTCAGGCCGCCCGCATAATCCGCCGCCATCAGACGGTTCACGACCGCCAACCCCTCACCCTCCGAGACCAGGCGGCAGATCGGACCCACCCCCTCGACCGAGATCCGCGAATAGGGTTGCCTGCCGGACTGCCGGAACGCCGCAGTGACGGCCTGCCAGGATGGGGCACCCTCGCTGGTGCGGATCAGATGGCGGCCTCCGATCGCGTCGGGCCCCACGCGGTCCAGGGCGGTCAGCGGGTCGTCGGCCCGCATCACCACGACCAGCGGCGCGTCGATGATGGGCAGGATGCGCAGCCGCCAGTCGGACACGGGCAGCTTGACGATGGCCTGATCCATCCGCCCTTCGGCCACGGCCGCGATCAGGTCCGGATACCGGCCGAATTTCAGCGCGATCGACAGGTTCGGAAACTGCTGCCGCAGATCGCGCGCCATGCGCGGCAACAGGGTCATCGACAGCGACCGGGGGGCACCGAAGGTCAGCACCTGGTCATCCCCCCGGCCGATCCCAAGCCGGGCGAGGTTCTGATGCGCCTCAAAGACCTGTGCGGCCCGTTCGAACACCTGCTCGGCGGCCTGAGTGGGCGTCAGGCGGCCGCTTTCGCGCCGAAACAGCGGGCGGCCCAGCTGCGCCTCGATGGCGCGCAGGTCGGCAGAGACCTGGCTCTGGGACCGGCCCGTGACCTCGGCGGCGCGGACCGTGGTGCCATGCGCAAAGACCGCCTGAAACGATTGGAGCTGCACCAGACTGAACATGGGACTACCGTAAAATCACTAGATGAATTGATATCCTAGTAATGTGGACGCTGCCTGTCCATGCCGCCATGCTGCATCCTCAGGAGGATTCGCAATGGCGGCATATCTTGTCAGACGGCTGACGCAGGCGGCATTCGTGCTGTTGCTGGTGTCGTTCCTTGTCTTCATGGGCGTCTATGCCATTGGCGATCCGGTGCAGATGCTGGTGCCGCCCGACGCCACCGCGGCCGAAGTCGAACGCGCCCGCGTGGCCCTGGGCCTGGATCAGCCGATCCTGGTGCAATACTGGCTGTATCTGACCGGGCTGTTCCAGGGCGATCTGGGAACATCGTTCGTCTATAACCAGCCGACCATCGACCTGGTGCTGCAACGCCTGCCGGCCACGGTCGAACTGGGGCTTGCGGCCTTCGTGATGTCGCTGGTCATCGGCCTGCCGCTTGGCCTGATCGCGGGCTATCGCGCGGGCAGCATGACCGATGACGGCATCATGAACGGGTCGATCGTTGCCTATTCGCTGCCGAATTTCTGGCAGGGGCTGCTGCTGATCCTGCTGTTCGCGGTGCAGCTGCGCTGGTTTCCGTCGGGCGGGCGCGGCGATACCGGCACTGTCATGGGCATCGAGACCAGCCTGGTGACCGCCAGCGGCTGGTCGCATATCTTCCTGCCCGCTTTCAACCTGGCGCTGTTCAACGCGGCCATGGTGATCCGCCTGACGCGCGCGCAGGTGCAGGCGGCGATGAACAGCGAATATGTCCGCTATGCCCGCGCCAAGGGCGTCCCCGAAGGCCCATCCTGATGCGCCATGCGTTCCGCAACGTGCTGATCCCGCTGGTCACCGTGCTGGGGCTGGAGCTGGGGAACCTGCTGGCCTACGGCATCATCACCGAGACGGTGTTCAACTGGCCCGGCATGGGGCAGCTGCTGATCAATTCGATCAACGTGGTCGATCGGCCGGTGATCGTGGGCTATCTGCTGATCGTCGTGGCGATGTTCGTCATCATCAACCTGATCGTGGACCTGACCTATACCCTGCTGGACCCGCGCATCCGCCTTGGAGGGAAACCGGCATGAGGCACGCCATCCTTTCCCTGCGTCGCGCGCCCTTTGCGCTGTTTTGCCTGGGCCTGTTCCTGGTGATCGTGGCGGCGGCCCTGCTGGCGCCCTGGATCGCGCCGCAGGACCCCTATGACAATGCGGTCGTCGATTTCTTTGACAGCAACCTGCCGCCGGGATCGCCGTCGGGCATGGGCGGGCTGACCTATTGGCTGGGCACCGATGCCCTGGGACGCGACCTGTGGTCGGCGATCCTCTATGGCCTTCGGATCACGCTGACGGTGGCGGCGACGGCCTCGGTGCTGGCGCTAGTGATCGGGGTGCTGGCGGGGCTGGTCTCGGCCTATGCGGGGGGCTGGGTCGATGCGGTCATCATGCGGCTGGTCGACATCCTGCTGGGCTTTCCGACGATCCTGGTCGCGCTGACCATCATGGCGCTGGCGGGGGCGGGGACCGGCAACCTGATCCTGGCGCTGGTCGTGGCGCAATGGCCCTATTACGCGCGCACCGCCAGGTCCGCCGCCCTGGTCGAGATCGGGCAGGATTACATCGAGGCCGCCCGCTGCCTGGAGCTGCCGCATTGGCGCATCATCCTGCGGCATCTGCTGCCCAATGCGATCTCTCCCATCATGGTGGTGCTGACGCTGCAACTGGCGCATGCGGTGGCGATCGAGGCCTCGCTGTCCTTCCTGGGCCTGGGCACCTCGATCGAGCGGCCGTCCCTTGGCCTGCTGATCGCCAACGGCTCGCGCGAGATCCTGTCGGGGCACACCTGGGCGCTGATCTATCCCGGTCTGGCGCTGGCGGCGCTGATCTTCACCGTGAACGTGTTCGGCGACCGCATCCGCCGTGCCCTGAACCCGCAGGAGGCCTGACATGCTGACGGTCGAGACCCTCGTGACATCGCTGACGGCCAAGGGCACCCCCATCGTGCGCGGCGTCAGCTTCGACGTGCAGCCCGGCCAGATCCTGGGCGTGGTGGGCGAAAGCGGATCGGGCAAGTCGATGATGGCCTATTCGCTGATCGACCTGCTGCCGCGCGGCATCGCCATTGCGGGCGGGCGGGTGATCTTTGACGGCCAGGACCTGACCGCGATGCCGGTGGCCCAGCTGCGCCGGTTGCGCGGCGACCGGATCGCGATGATCTTTCAGGACCCGATGGTCGCGCTGAACCCGGTCCTGACCATCGGAGAGCAGATGATCGAGGCGGTGCTGGCCCATCGCCGCGTCACCCGCCAGGCCGCCCGGGCCCGCTGCATCGCGGTGCTTGGCCGCGTCGGCATCCCGTCCCCCGAGGAACGCATGGCGGCCTATCCGCATGAATTTTCGGGCGGGATGCGCCAGCGCGTCGTCATCGCCATCGCCTTTCTGAACGACCCCGCGCTGATTATCGCGGACGAGGCCACGACCGCGCTGGATGTGACCATCCAAAGCCAGATCATCGCCGAGATCCAGGGCCTGGCGGCCGAGACCGGCGCGGCGATCCTGTGGATCACGCATGACCTGTCGCTGCTGTCGGGTTTCGCCGATCATGTCATGGTCATGTATGCGGGCCAGGTGGTCGAGACGGCGCCTGCCGAACGCCTCTTCGCCGCCCCCCGCCACCCCTATACCGCCGCCCTGATGGAGGCCGTGCCGGTCCCCGGCCGCACCCGTCTGGCGAACCTGCCGGGCGTGCCGCCCGCGCTGGACGCGCTGCCCACGGGCTGCGCCTTTGCGCCGCGCTGTCCGCGCGTCCAGCCGCTGTGCCGCGAACAGGCCCCGCCGGTGACGGATGGCGCGCGCTGTCATTTCCCGCTGGAGGCCAAGCCATGAGCGTTCTGGAGCTGTCCGACATCCGCCGCGTCTTTTCCCGCAATGACGGCGCGCTGGACCGGGCGATGAACCGCGCGGGTCTGGGCCGCAAGGCGCAGCATCTGGTGGCGGTGGACGACGTGTCCCTGCGCCTGGAACCGGGTGAGATGCTGGGCATCGTGGGCGAATCCGGCTGCGGCAAATCCACCCTGGGCCGGATCGCGGCGCAGCTGCTGCCGGCATCGGGCGGCACCGTCACCTGGCAGGGCCGCCCCATCGCGCAGATGCCCCCGCATGAGGCCCGCGCGGCGCGGCGCAAGATCCAGATGGTGTTCCAGAACCCCTATGCCAGCCTGAACCCCGCCATGAGCGTGGCCCAGACCATCCTGGAGGCGCCGCTGTCCCACGGCCTGATCCGCCGCAAGGACAGCGCCGCGTTCTTGGCGCAGATGCTGGACAAGGTGGGTCTTTCCCCCGATCTGGCCGACCGCCGCCCCCACGCCCTGTCGGGCGGCCAGCGCCAGCGCGTCGGCATCGCCCGCGCCCTGGCCGTCAGCCCCGAGGTGGTGATCTTTGACGAGGCGGTGGCCGCGCTGGACGTGTCGGTGCAGGCGCAGATCCTGAACCTGCTGGTCGATCTCAAGGCGCAGGGCGGGTTCGCGTCGATGTTCATCAGCCACGACCTGAACGTGGTGCGATTCATCTCGGATCGGATCGCGATCCTGTATCTGGGCCGCCTGGTCGAGATCGCCGATCGCGACACGATCTTTGCCCGCGCGCATCACCCCTATACCCGCGCCCTGCTGGCCGAGGCGCCGCAACTGGGCGGCGCGAAACGCCGGTTCACCGCGCTGGAGGGAGAGCTGCCCTCGCCGCTGAACCCGCCCTCGGGCTGCCATTTCCACCCGCGCTGCCCGCATGCGACCGACCTGTGCCGCAGCACGCGGCCCGCCCTGCGCGATATCGGCGCGGGCCACCGATCCGCCTGTCATTACGACCTGCCGCAGGTCGCCCCCCAGACCCAAGGAGCCTGACATGACCGCCCGTCTGTTGCTGACCACCGCCATTCTGGCCGCCACAACTGCTGCCGCCTCGGCCGAGACCCTGCGTATGGCGCTCAAGGCCGAACACCCCTCGGTCGATCCGCATTTCTCGCGCACCTCGCCGGGGCAGAACACCGCGTCGCACATCTTCGAGGGGCTGGCGGGCATCGACGAGACGCTGCAGCCCGTGCCCCTGCTGGCGGAAGCTTGGGAGAACATCGACCCGACCACATGGCGCATCCGCCTGCGCGACGGCGTGACGTTCCACGATGGCAGCACGCTGGACGCGCAGGACGTGATCGCGACATTCGAGCGCATCCCGAACGTGGCCAATTCGCCCGCCTCCTTTGAAAGCAATGTCGCGGCCATCGCCACCATCGAGGCCGAGGATGACCTGACCCTGCTGATCACCACGCATGAACCCACGCCGGATCTGATCGAGCAGATCGGATCGGTCTATATCCTGCCGTCCGAGCTGGGCACCGAAATCTCCAGCCGCGATTTCGACGCAGGCACGGCGGCGATCGGCACCGGGCCCTGGCGCTATGGTGGCTGGACCCCGAACGAACGCCTGACCCTGACCGCCTTCGACGATTACTGGGGCGACGCGCCCGCCTTTTCGGATGTCCTGATCCGGTTCATCCCCAACGATGCGGGCCGGGTCGCGGCGCTGATCGCGGGCGATGTGGACGTGATCGACGCGGTGCCCGCCGGTGACGTGCCCGCCATCGAAGGGCGCAGCGGCGCGCAAATGGTGGCCGAGACGACCGGCCGCCTGATCTATCTGGCGCTGGACAGCGACCGCGAGGACAGCCCCTTTGTCAGCGCCCCCCAGGGCGGCAACCCGCTGCAGGACGTGCGCGTGCGTCAGGCCCTGTCGCTCATGCTGGACCGGCAGATGATCTCGGACCGCATCATGAACGGCACGGCGACCCCCACCGGCCAGCTGGTCCCCGAGGGCTTCGTCGGCTGGACCGATCAGGTTCCCGTCCCGCAGGCCGACGCCGATGCCGCCCGCGCCCTGCTGGCCGAGGCGGGCTATCCCGACGGCTTCAGCATCACCCTGCACGGCCCCAACAACCGCTATCAGAACGACGCGCAGATCCTGCAGGCGGTCAGCCAGCTGTTCGCGCGCGCGGGTCTGACCTCGACCGTCGAGGCGATGCCGTCCAACATCTTCTTCGACCGCGCCAGCCAGCAGGAGTTCTCGGCCTTTCTTGGCGGGTTCGGGACGACCACGGGCAGCGCGATCCGCGGATTGCAGCAGGTGATCGCCACGAATGACGCGGATGCGGGCACCGGCGGCTTTAACCGCACCCGCTTTTCCGATCCGGAATTCGACGCGCTGGTCGCGCAGGCCGCGCAGGCCTTTGACGAGGCCGAGCGCGACGCGCTGCTGGCGCAGGCCACGGTGCGCGCCTTCACCGATCAACAGGCGATCATCCCGCTGCATTTCGAACAGCAGATCTGGGCGCTGCGCGAGGGGCTGACCTATGACGCCCGCCCGATCGAGCGGACGCTGGCCCAGGACATCCGCCCCGCCGATTAAGGCGCGACAAAGGACGCAGATCATGCAGACGCAGATGGTGGTGATGCGGGACGGGGTCCGTCTCGCAACGGATATCCACATGCCTGACGGACCCGGCCCTTGGCCCGTGATCCTGGAACGCACGCCCTATGACCGGCAGGGGGTGTCTGGATCAGAGGTGGCGCTGGACCGCCCCGACCCGCTGACCCGGGCGGAACTGGGACGGATCATGGCGCGGCGCGGCTATGCGGTGGTGATGCAGGACGTGCGCGGCCGCTATGGCTCCGAAGGCGTGTTCCAGAAATACGTCAACGAGGCCGAGGACGGCGTCGACACCCACCACTGGCTGCTGGAACAGCCGTGGTGCGACGGGCGCATCTGCACGATGGGCCTGTCCTATGGGGCGCATACGCAGCTGGCCTCGGCGGTCGCGGGGGCGCCGGGCATCGCGGCCATGGCCATCGACACGGGCGGGCTGATGGATGCCTGGCGCCATTCGGTCCGCTATGGCGGCGCCTTCGAGCAGAAGCAGGTCACATGGGCCTTTCGCCACGCGGCCAAGGCCCTGCGGGAGCGGGGGCGCACGGCGGATGCCGCGACGGTCGAGGCCACCGATATCCGTGCCGCCCTGCTGCAGGGCGACTGGCACCCCGGCCAATCCCCCTTGGCCCTGGCTCCGGATTACGAGGAGATGCTGCTGCGGCTGTGGGCAATGGGGCCGAACGACCCCGCCCTGAACCTGCCGGCAACCAAGGCCGCCGCGCATTTCGACCGCTTTCCCGACGTGCCGGTCCTGCTTTTGGGCAGCTGGAACGATCCCTATGCCCGCAACATGCTGGATCTGGCCCAGGCCATCGGTGCGCGCAACACCGCCCCCCTTCGTCAGATCTTCGGGCCCTGGCTGCATGGCCGCCGCAGCACCGGTCTGGTGGGCCAGGCGGATTTCGGCGACGATGCCACCATCGACACGGCCACGGGCCGCGATTGGGTCACGCTGCGGCTGGACTGGTTCGATCATGCGATGGGACGGGCCGAGATGCCCCTGGATCACGACCTGTTCTGGCAGATGTCGGCGCGCGGATGGCCGGCCATGGGCGGGCATTGGTCAAAACGGCGCGACGGGTCGGACGCGGACTGCGCCCTGGGCGTCGACGATGTCACGCTGCGCTTTGATCCCGCGCATCCCCACCCGACCCCGGGCGGGGCGGTCACGTCGGGTGGTGCCATCATGTTCGGGGGCATGTTCGATCAGCGCGGATTGGGCACGCTGGACCATCCCGGCTCCGCGACCGTCTTTGCCGCGCCGCTGGCGGTCGATCTGCCCCTGTCGGATGGGGCGGTCACGGCCATCTGCGATGCACCCGGCCGCTTTGATCTGCATGCGGTCGTCGTGGAGGCTCTGCCCTGCGGCGCGGTCATCAACGTCACCGACGGCATCGCGCGCGCGTCCGGGCCAGGGGCGGTGACCGTGGACCTGGCGCCGACCTTTTACCGGGCGCGGCGGGGAAATCGGTTGGGGCTGATCCTGGCCGCTTCCAGCTTTCCCCGGTTCGATTGCGCGATGCGTCAGGCCGGGGATGTGCGGGTCCGGAACGCGACGCTGTGTTTGAACCCGCGCCGGGGGTGAGCCCGGCACAGGCCCCTGCCAAAGGCGTCGCTGTCAGGACCCGGACCCGGGCGTGAACGCCGTGACAAAGGCTGCCACGGCGGCATCGCTGTCACCCTGGGCATAGGCCTCCATCCCGACCGGGCCGCGATAGCCGATCCGCACCAGCGCTGTGGCGATGGTGGGATAGTTGATCTCGCCTGTGCCCGGCTCGCAGCGGCCGGGGTTGTCGGCGACCTGGATCTCTCCGATCCAGGGCTGGCACCGTTCGCACCAGCGGATCAGGTCACCCTCTCCGATCTGGGTGTGATACAGGTCCAGGTTCATGCGCAGCTGGGGCCGGTCAATCGACGACACCAGCGCCAGCACATCGCCCGTCGATGCGAAGGGACAGCCGGGATGGTCGCGCGGGTTGAGGTTCTCCAGCGTAAAGACCACGCCCTCACGCTTGGCCAGGTCGCAGATCCGGTTCAGCGTATCGCGCGCCCTGAGCCACATCGGGCCGGTGACGGCATCATGCTGCATGATTGGAATGCCGTGATCGCCCAGCCCGGTGCCGTGCAGGTTCAGCCGCGCCACGCCAAGCCGCTTGCCGACCTGGATCGCCTCGCACGCCGAGGCCAGCAGCATCGCGGCCCCGTCCTCATCCGCAAGCCGGCCCTGCAGATAGCCGTTCATGATTGTATAGCGCGCGCCCACGGCGGCCAGCTTGTCCAGATCATGCCGGTCCCAGTTCCACAGGCCGACGCCCAGCCCCATCTCGGTCAGGCGCGCCGCGCGCCAGTCGATGGGGCGGTCCAGCCACAGCATTTCCGCGCAGGCGGCCAAGTCGAAGGGTCGCGACATGGATGGGCCCTCCTCAGGCCAGATGCGCCATCTCGGGCGCGGCGACGAACCGCCAGTTGCGGCGGGGTCCGGCCATGACGTTGAGGTAATACAGCCCGAACCCGTGGGGCGCGCCGCAGGGGTGGTGGCCGCGGGGCACCAGCACCACGTCGTGATCGCGTACGGCCATCACCTCGTCCAGGCTGCCGTCATCGGTATAGACGCGCTGGACCGCCCAGCCATCGGCCGGGTTCAGGCGGTGGTAATAGATCTCCTCCAGATAGGTGATGCGCGGGAAATCATCCTCGTCATGGCGGTGGCTGGGATAGGAGGACCAATGCCCCGCGGGGGTGAAGACCTCGGTCACCAGCAGGCTGTCGCAGACATCCTCGGCCTCCATGGCGATGTTGTTGATCCAGCGCGTGTTGGTGCCCTCGCCGCGCTGCGTGAGGGTGATGCCGTCCGGACCGATGCGGCGCGCGGCGTGCCCGTCATGGCCTGGCGCGGAACAGACCGCGATGGTGCAGTCGGTCACGGCCTCGGCCGCCCAGTCCTGATCGTTGGGCACATAGAGGCAATGCGGCGGGGTCCGTTCGAACACGTCCATCCGCTCGCCCAGCACGCCCCAGTCCTGGCCCGCGGCGCGGAAGGCGGCCTTGCCCTCGACCATGACCAGCATCACCTCGCGGTCGCCTGTGGCCTCCGCGATGCGTTCGCCCGGACGCAGGCGGTGCAGCGCAAAGCCCACGTAGCGCCAGCCCGCATCGGCGGGGGTGATCCGGTGCACCGCGCCATGGGTGCCAAAGGGTCGTCTCAGCAAATCGGCCATGGCCTGCTCCTATTCCGTGTCACGGTCCAGCCCGGCCTCGCGGGCGGCGGCCTTCAGCGCCTTCAGCCCCATCGCCTGATAGGTCAACGGGTTGCGGACCACCGGGTCCTGTTCCGCCTCGATCACCAGCCAGCCCTCATAGCCGACATCGGCCAGGATGAGCAGCAGCGGCACGAAATCGATGGCCCCCTCCGGATCGCCCGGCACGGTAAAGGCCCCGGCCATGACGCCCTGCAGGAAGGACAACCCCTCGGCCCGCACCCGCTCGGTCACGGGGCGGCGGATGTTCTTGGCGTGGAAATGCGAGACGCGGGCCGCGTGGCGGCGCAGCACGGCCTCGGGGTCGCCCCCGCCAAAGGTGCAGTGCCCCGCATCGAACAGCAGATGCGTGGCAGGGCCTGTCGCGGCCATGAAGGCGTCGATCTCCTCGGGGCTTTCGACCACGGTGCCCATGTGGTGGTGATAGACCAGCGTGACGCCCTGCGCCGCCATCCAGGCCGCGAATTCCTCCATCCGGGCACCGAACGCCGCCATCTGATCGCCGGTCAGGCGGGGCCGGTCATTGACGGCGACATCGGGGCTGCCATGCACGGTGTTCGAACATTCGCAGACGATGCAAACCTTGCACCCGTTGGCCTTGAGCCGCGCCAGATGGGGCCCGACCGCTTCGATCTCCTCGGCGACGGACCGCGTCAGCAGATGCGTCGAATACCACCCCGAGATGAAGCGCAGCCCGTATTCCGCCAGCAGGGTTTTCAGTTCCTGCGGGTCCTCGGGCCAACGATGGCCGTTCTCGATGCCGTCAAACCCGATCTCTCGGCCCGCCTCGCGCAGGATCTGTTCGGTCGGGATATGGGCGCCGATGGACTGGTCGTCGTCATTGGCCCAGGCAATCGGGTTGGTGCCGTAAAGGATCATGGTTGTGCCTCAGTTGATCAGGGATTGCCGGGCGGCGTGGTCAAGATAGCGGGCATAGGCCTGTTTCAGCCTGTCAGTGCCGCCGGTCGCGGGAACGGCCACGTCCCACCAGTGACCCGCTCCCTCCAGCCCGTCGCCGGGACCGGGGCGGGCGGTGGTCTCGATCACGATCACGGTGGGGATGGCACGGTCGCGGGCGGCGGCGATCTCCGCCTCCAGCGCGGACAGGTCGTCGGCGCGGACCGCATGCGCGCCCATGCTGGCCGCATGGGCGACGAAATTGATCTCGGGCTGCGCCTCGACCCGGCTGTCCACATACATGTTGTTGAAGGGCGCGCCGCCGGTATGCGCCTGCAGCCGGTTGATGCAGCCATAGCCGCGATTGTCGGTCAGGATCACCGTGAAGGGCACGCGCCGCATCACCGCGGTGGCCAATTCGCTGTTGGCCATCATATAGCTGCCGTCGCCCACGAAACACAGCACCTGCCGGTCGGGCCGCGCCAGGGCCAGCCCCATCGCGCCCGCGATTTCGTATCCCATGCAGGAGAACCCGTATTCCATGTGATAGCCCCCCTGCGACGCCCGCCACAGCAGCTTCAGCGCCCCGGGCATGGTGCCCGCCGCGCACATCGCGATGCCCTCGGGCGCGGCGCGCTGGACCGCGCCGATCACCTGCGCATCGGTCGGCAGGCCCTCCGGCGGTGTCGCGCAATGCGCCTCGACCGCCGCCAGCCAGTCGGCGCGCGCCTGCATGTCTGGGCTGAAGCGCAGATCGCCCAAGGCCCCGCTCAGCGCCTCCAGCGCCACGCGCGCATCCGCGACCAGCGACACCGCGCCATGCTTGGCCGCGTCATAGGGCTGGACATTGACCGCCAGAATCCGCGCGTCGAACAGCGTCCGCGACCCGGTGGTGAAATCCTGCAACCGCGTGCCCACCGCAATCACCAGATCCGCCGCCTGCGCTGCCTGGTTGGCCGCGGCCGACCCGTCCACCCCCGCAGCCCCCAGATTCATCGGATGCGCCTGCGCCAGAGCGGACTTGCCCGCCTGCGTCTCGACCACCGGAATGCGGTGGCGCGCTGCGAAATCGGCCAGCGCCTGTTCGGCCCCGGAATGGATCACCCCACCGCCGCAGACGATCACCGGCGCCCTGGCCGCGC
The DNA here is from genome assembly GCF_005048265.1 of Paracoccus hibiscisoli. GTDB lineage: Bacteria > Pseudomonadota > Alphaproteobacteria > Rhodobacterales > Rhodobacteraceae > Paracoccus > Paracoccus hibiscisoli. The sequence continues at coordinate 65,683 of NZ_SUNH01000008.1, read as the reverse complement.
GGATCATCGCCACTGCGCCCTCCAGCTCGCCCGCATCGGGGGCGGGGCGGCGGATGCGCCAGACGCGCGGCGCAAAGAACGCCTCGGGCCAATCATGGGCCTCGGCCTGCACATCCTGGCAAAAGGCCAGGCAGACCGGCCCGCATTCGGCGGGATCGGTCATCACCCGCATCGCCCGCGGCAGCGCGGTCAGCAGATGCTCGGGCCGGGTGATGCGGTCGAAATACCGGACCACGGGGCGAAAGCAGTCATTCGCGCTGACCGTGCCGTCGCCGAAATCCTCGACCTGCTGCAGCACCGGGTCCGGCCTGCGGCTGGCATAGACATCTCCGGGGATCAGCAACAGCGGCAGCCGGTTCACATGCGCCAGCGCGGCCGCCGTGACCATGTTCGTGGCCCCCGGACCGATGCTGGCCGTGACCGCCTGCGCCCGCCTGCGCCCATGCCCCTTGGCAAACGCGATGGCGGCATGTGCCATGGTCTGCTCGTTCTGCCCCCGCCAGGTGGGCAGGGCATCGCCGATCCCGTGCAGCGCCTGGCCCAGGCCCGCCACGTTGCCATGGCCAAAGATCGCCCAGACCCCGTCGATGAACCGCTCGCCATCCTCGGTCATCTGCACCGACAGCCATTGCACCATCGCCTGCGCCGCGGTCAACCGCACCCTGTCTCCCATCGCCCGCCCCTTCTTCATGAAAATATCCCGCGGGGGGAAATCCCGAAGGGATTGGGGGGCGTGAAGCCCCCTACCACCGCCCCCGGCAAGTCCCGCCCGCTCATGCGCCACCCTGCGCCGCGACCCGCGCGCGGTCCCAGATTCCGCACAGCCGGGCATAGCGGTCGGCCATCGCGCCAACCGCATCCTCGTCGCCCGTGCGCCCGGCGAACCAGTCCCGCGCCACCGCGCCAAAGATCGTCCGCCCGACCGCAAAACCGCGTACCAGCGGAAAGCCTGCCGCGACGCGGAAACTGGCCTCCAGCTCCGCCTCGGGCGCGTCCAGGCCCAGGACGACGATGCCGCGGGTGTGGCGGTCATGCTCCTCGATGGCGGCGATGGCCTTGGACCAGGCGGCGGCGCTGGTCAGCGGCTCAAGCTTCCACCAGTCGGGAAAAATGCCCGCCGCATAGAACTGCCGGATCAGCACCGCGGTGGTGTCCTCATCCACCGGCCCGACCTTGGAGGGGATGATCTCCAGCAGGAAATCCAGCCCGTTCCGGCGTGCTGCGGTGAACAGGCGCCCCACGGTCGCCTCCTGCTCGGCCCGCAGGGCGGCATCGTCGTCGGGGTGGCAGAAGCACAGCACCTTGACCACATTCTCGCGCGCCCATTCGGACAGGCCGCCGCAATCGGCGCCCAGCTCCGGCTCCAGCGTCAGGGGCCGCGATCCGGGCCATTCGGCGGGCCGCCCGATCCACAGGCCGGTGCCGCTGGCCGCATGCAGCGCAGCACGACCGATGCGGTTGTCGCACAGGATCCCATGCCCTGGCTGCCCGTCCTGCACCCGCAATGCCGCGTCCAGGCACAGCCGCTTGAAGGCCGCGCCCTTGGCGGGGGTGTACCCCTCCAGGACCTCCAGCTGCATCCGGTGGTCAAAGGCAAAGACCCGCATCGTGGACCAGTCGCCGCCCATGCGGCCCTGGCGGTTGGTGGCCCAATGCACCTGCTCCAGCGCCGCGTCGTTCCTCAGGTCGGGCTGCACCACGCCGCGATCCAGGAAAAAACGCAGCTCCTCCAGGCTGGGATAGGCGGGCGTGCAGCCATGGCGGCTGACCGCGAAGGCCCCGCAGGCATTGGCGTATTCCAGCGCGCGCGGCCAGGGCTCGTCGTCCAGCCAGCCCTTCAGCAGGCCGGAAAAGAACCCGTCGCCCGCGCCCAGCACGTTGAAGACCTCGATGGGGAAACCCGGCCCCTGCTGGCCGCTGTCCCAACCGTCGATGGCACCCGCAAAGGCCACGGCACCCGCCGCACCCCGCTTGCAGACCAGCACCGCATCGCTCAGCGCGCGGACGGCGCGCAGGGCGTCCAGCGTGTCGGTGGTGCCGCCGGCGATGTGGAACTCTTCCTCGGTGCCGACGATCAGATCGAACAGGGCCAGCGTCGCCTGCAGCCGCGCCGTCACGGCGGCGCTTTCGACAAAGCGGCTCTCGCCCGCGCCATGGCCCGCCACGCCCCACAGATTGGGGCGATAGTCGATGTCCAGGGCGGTCCGCGCGCCATGCGCCCGCGCCAGCGTCAGCGCGCGCATCACCGCGGCCTCGGTTCGGGGATGCGACAGATGCGTGCCGGTCGCCAGCACACAGCGCGCGTCCGCGATCAGCGCCTCGTCGATGTCGCCCTGGGATAGCGCCATGTCGGCGCAGTTCTCACGATAGAAGATCAGCGGAAAGCTGTCCTCATCGCGGATGCCCAGGATGACCAGCGCGGTCAGCCGCTCGGGGTCGGTGGCCACGCCGCGCACATCGACGCCCTCGCGGATCAGCTGTTCGCGGATGAAGCGGCCCATATGCTCGTCGCCCACCCGCGTGATCACGGCAGAGCGCAGCCCCAAGCGCGCCGTCCCGCAGGCGATGTTCGTCGGGCTGCCGCCGATATATTTTGCAAACGAGCCCATATCCTCCAGCCGCCCGCCGACCTGCTGGCCGTACAGGTCAACGCTGCTGCGTCCGATGGTGATCACGTCAAGCGTCTTCATGCGCCCTCCAGGGAAACGGGACGACCGGCGCTGGTCGCCATGGCGTGGATGATCCGTTCGATCTGCAGGCCGGCGGCGAAATCGGGCCCGCAGGGGGTGCCGCCTTGGGTGGCGCGGATCAGGTCGCGGCATTCCACGACCTTCTGTTCGTTGAAGCCGAACCCATGCCCCGGTGCGGGGCAGAAGGCGGCGAAATCCGGCTGGTCCGGCCCGGTCAGGTGGCGGGTGAAGCCCGCCTCGCCCGCCCGGTGGACCCACAATTCGTTTATGTGTTCCTGGTCGAAGATCAGGGTGCCGTCGCTGCCGTGGATCTCCCATTGCAGGCGGCATTTGCGGCCCCGTGCCACGCGCGATGTGGCGAACGACCCCTGTGCACCGCTGGAAAAGCGGATCAGGGCCAAGGCGCTGTCCTCGTTCTCCACCGCGCGGGGGCCGTCGGGCGAGGGGCGCGTGGGCACGGCGATCTGGGTCATGGCGGTCAGTTCGGCCACCGGGCCCATCAGCGCGACCATGACGCTGACCAGATGACAGCCCAGATCGCCAAGCGCGCCAAGTCCGCCCTCCTGATGCGTCATCCGCCAGGACCAGGGCAGGGACGGGTCGGCGGAGTAATCCTCGTCATAGACCCCGCGAAAGGCCAGGGTGGTGCCGATTACCCCATCCGCCACCATCGCACGCGCCGCCTGAAAGGCCGGGCTGCGCAGATAGTTGTAGCCCAGCAGCGTCACCTGACCAGGATGCGCGGCCGCCAGATCGGCCATCGCCTGCGCGTCGGCCAGGGTCAGCGCCATGGGCTTTTCCAGCCAGACATGCTTGCCCGCGCGCAGGGCCGCCTCGGCCATGGGGCGGTGCAACCCGTTTGGGGTGGTGATGCTGACCACGTCGACGCCCGGGTTGGCGACTGCTGCCTGCCAGTCAGCCGTCGCGCGGGCAAAGCCCCAAGCCCGGGCCAGATCGCCCGGCGCCGCGGCATCGGCCAGAACCTCCAGCCGCGGCGGCGTGCCACCAAAGGCGGTCGCCACGTTGCGCCAGGCCATGGCGTGACACTTGCCCATGAAGCCCGTGCCGATCAGCGCGACGCCCAGGGACATCAGATCGTCCCCCCCAGGCTGCCTTCGAGGGTCGCCAGCTCCTGCCCGCCGGCCATCAGGTCCTGCAATTCGGCGGCGTCGATCTCACCGCGATTGGCGGTGCCCAGGGTCTGGCCGCGGTTCAGCACGGTAAAGCGGTCGCCCACCGCCAGCGCATGGCGCACGTTGTGGCTGATGAAGACCATGCCCACGCCCTGCGACCGGACCCGCGCGATGGTCGCCAGCACGTTCGAGGTCTGGCGCACGCCAAGCGCGCTGGTCGGTTCGTCCAGGATCAGCACCTTGGCGCCGAAATGGACGGCCCGCGCGATGGCCACGGTCTGGCGTTCGCCGCCCGACAGCGTGCCCACCGCCTGATCGGGCGCGCGCAGGTTGATGCCCATCTGGCGCATCTTCTCCATCGTGATGCGGTTCGCGGTCTCGATGTCAAAGCGCTTGATGAAACGACCCACGGTCGGTTCACGCCCCATGAAGAAATTGCGCGTGACGCTCATCAGCGGGATCATGGCCAGATCCTGAAAGACCGTGGCGATGCCCGCCTCCATCGCGTCGCGCGGGCTGGAGAATTCCATCGGGCGGCCCTCGAAGGTGATCGTCCCCTCGGTCGGCTTGTGGACGCCCGACATGGTCTTGATGAAGGTCGACTTGCCCGCGCCATTGTCGCCCAGCAGGCAATGGCACTCGCCGGGGCGCACGTCGAAGGTAACGCCGTTCAGGGCGATCACATTGCCGAAGTGCTTCTTGATGCCCTGCATCTGGATGATCGGATCGGACATCTCAGCGCTCCCCGGTCACGCGTTTGCGGATGACGTTGTTGAAGACCACCGCCAGCAGCAGCATGCCGCCCAGAAAGACCTGGAACCAGTCCTGGTCGAACCCGGTATAGGTCAGCCCGATGGTGACCATGCCGAAGATGATCGCCCCGAAGAACGCGCCGATGGCCGAGCCGTAGCCCCCCGTCAGCAGGCAGCCCCCGATGACGGCGGCGATGATCGCCTCGAATTCCTTCATGAAGCCGCGCCGCGCATCGGTGGACCCGGTGTCGATAACGGTGATGATCGCGACCAGCGCCGCCGCGCAGGCGGTCAGCATGAACAGCGAGATCTTGACCCGCCGCACCGGCACGCCGGAATTGCTGGCGGCGTTCTTGTCGCCGCCGGTGGCAAAGATCCAGTTGCCCGCGGGCGTGCGCAGCAGCACGAAGGTCGCGATCAGCGTGACCGCCACGAACCACAGGATCGACACCGGAATCCCCGGCACGGCGGGCGTCCCCGATGCCAGCTTGGCCGTCCAGCCATGATCGGCCATCCAGCGGAACAGACCGCCGAAGGCATGGCCCGAAAAGAGCGGCGTCAGCCAGTCGGCCGCCACCGCGTCACGCACGCCGCGCAGCTGGGTCGCGCCGCCGGTAAAGACCTTCAGCCCGACCAGCGAGGCGCCGCGCAGGATGAACAGGAAGGCCAGCGTCACGATGAAGCTGGGCAGCCCGGTGCGCAGCACGATGGCGCCGTTGGCCGCCCCCACCAGTGCGGCAAAGCCCATGGTCAGCGGAATGGCCAGGATCAGCGGCAGGCCCATGTTCACGACCAGCACGCCAAAGATCATGCCCGCGAAGGCCACCATCGAGCCGATGGACAGGTCGAACTCTCCGCCGATCATCAGCATGGCGGCGGCGATCCCCAGGATGCCCAGCTGGGCGGCGGGGGTCAGGAAATTCATGATGCCCGCCAGGGTGAACATCGATGGGCTGGCGGTGAACAGAAAGAAGATGGTGACTAGGATCACCCCGCCGATGGCCCCCAGTTCGGGCCGCTTCATCAGGCGCGTGGTGATGGATTCGGTCTTGATCCGTTCGTCCGCGGATGCGGCGGCTTGCGTGGCCATGGGTCGGTTCCCCTCTGCTGTCGGTCGGATGGGGCGGGCGCGGACGCCCGCCCGCAGCGGATCAGCGGATGCCCTGGGCGGACAGCTCGATCACCTGGCCCGCGGCCTCCTGCATCACCAGGTTCGGGCCCGAGGGCACGTCGCCGCCCGGCATCAGACCATATTGCGCATGCAGCGCCAGGAAGGTGACCGGCAGATAGCCCTGCAGATACTGCTGCTGGTCGATGGCGAATGCGGCGCGGCCTTCGGACACGGCCTCGAGGAAGCCCGCCGACAGATCGAAGCTGGCGATCAGCACATCGTCGCGGCCAAGCGCCTGGACGGCGGCCACGGTCGGCTCTCCGACCAGGCTTGCGCCCAGGCCCAGGACGGTGTCCACCTCGGGGTCGGATTCCAGGGCGGCGCGGACACGGGCCTGCACCTCGGTCGGGTCGTTCTGGGTCGGGATGACGTTGACCGGGTTGCCAAAGCCTTCGGCAAAGCCCGCGCAGCGCTGATCCAGGCTGACATTGCCGACCTCTTGGTTGACGCAGATGCCCTTGGTGCCGCCCAGCTCGGCCAGACGTTCGCCCGCGGCGACGCCCGCGTCATATTCTGACTGACCCACATGCAGCCGCGCGCCCAGATCGGCGGCGACATCGGCGCCCGAATTCATCGAGATGACGGGAATACCCGCCTCGACCGCCCGCCGGATCGAGGGGCCAAGCGCGTCGGGGTCGGGGATCGACACGACCAGGCCGTCGGGCTGCTGGTTGACGGCGGCGTCGATCAGCTGGCTCATGGCGACCATGTCAAAGATCTCGGGGGCGCGGAAATCGACGGTGGCGCCGGTATGCTCGCCCGCCAGGGCCGCACCGTTCTTGACGACCGACCAGAACGGGTCGTTCGCCTGACCATGAGCCACCACGATGATGTTCTGTGCCATCGCCGGGGCCGCCAGCGCCATCAGCGCCGCGACCGCGGCCGAAGCTGCATATCTGTTCATGTTCATCCCTCCCTGTGGGTTGTTGTCGCAACGGGGCGCGATGGCCCCGCCGTCGGTCCGGCATGCTCCCCTGCCGGATATCGTGGGGCTGCGCTGCCGCTCCTCCGGCGGCGCAGCCCGTATTTCCGTCAGCCGGGCACCGGCACCGTCCGCCCGGTGCGCGCGGATTCGGTCGCGGCCTCGGCCATGGCCAGCGCCGCGATGCCGTCGGCCAGCGTGACCGGAACCGGCGCGCCGTCCAGGCACGCGGCCAGGAACGCATCCCATTCCGCAGCATAGGCGGCCATGTAGCGTTCCAGGAAGAAATAGGTCGGCTTGCCCGAAACGACGCCCGTCGCGGTCGAGCGGACAACCGTGTTCTCCAGCATGTTGCCCGCCTGCAGCAGCCCGTCCGAGCCCAACAGCTCGACCCGCTGGTCATAGCCATAGACCGCGCGGCGGCTGTTCTTGATCACGGCGAGGCGGCCATCGGCATAGGTCAGGGTGACCACGGCGGTATCCACATCGCCCGCCGCCCCGATCGCGGGGTCGACGATGCTGCTGCCCACGGCGTGGACCGATACGGGCATGGCGTCCATGATGAAGTTCGACATGTCGAAGTCGTGGATCATCATGTCCCGGAACAGCCCACCCGACACCTTGACGTAATCGACCGGCGGCGGCGCGGGGTCGAACGAGGTGATGGACAGCAGCTCGGGCCGCCCGATATCGCCTGCGCGCAGCGATGTCTTGAGCCCGGCGAAATTCGCGTCAAAGCGGCGATTGAACCCGATCATCACCGGAACGCCCAGATTCTGGACGGACCGCAGGCAGGCCCGGGCGCGCTCCAGCGACAGATCGACGGGCTTTTCGCACAGGACCGCCTTGCCTGCGCGGGCGGCGGCCTCGATCAGGTCGGAATGCGTGTCGGTCGAGGTGGCGATCAGCGCCGCGTCGATGTCCGGATCGTTCAGGATCGCATCGGATGTGCGCGCCTCGGCGCCATGTCTGTCGGCCAGCGTCCGGGCGGCCTCCTGATGGACATCTGACACCGCCACCAGCTGCGAACGCATGTGGCCCGCGATGTTGACCGCGTGGACATGGCCTATCCTGCCCGCGCCCAGCAAACCGACTTTCAGCATCAAATCCCCCCGATCCGCGGCGCCTCACCCGTCCGCCTGGTGAAAGAAATACACCCTTTGCACGCGTGTGCAAGATATTTTTGCACGCGCGTGCTTTCTGTGAGAAATCTGGCCGGTTGACACCTATGCTTGGCGGTATCAGACCGGACCGACATGACGAGGGAGAGACCCCATGCCGAAATCCGACGGCTTCGAGAATGTGACCGCTGACGATGTCGCCGCGGCGACCGGCGTGTCGCGATGGACGGTCAACCGGGCCTTCAAGAAGGACGCCTCGATCTCGCCCAAGACGCGGGCCAAGGTCATGTCGGCCGCGCAGACGCTTGGCTATGTCCCCGATCTCAGCGCGGCGGCGCTGGCCTCCACGCGTTCGAACCTCGTGGCGCTGCTGGTCGACGATTTCACCAACCCGCACAAGCTGGTCATGATGGAGCGCCTGACCCGCGCGCTGCGCAGCCGGGGGTGGGACACGCTTCTGGTCAACACGCTGGACCGCGAGGACACGGCCCCCGCCTTGCTGAACGCCAGCCAGCGGCGGGTCGATGCGACGATCCTGATCGGGGTGCAGTTCGACGACGAGGTTCTGGCTGCGGCGCAGGGTGCGCGGCGGTTTCGAAAGCTGATCATCTTTGCGCGCAGCTCGTCGAACCCCGACACGATCTCGATCGCTGTCGACGATGAGGCCGCCACCCGAGAGATCGCCCAATACGTGCTGGGCAAGGGATATCAGCGCCCCCTCTATGTCGCGGGCCCGCGGACGGTCTCGGCGCATCTGCTGAGAAAGGAGACCTTTCAGGAGGTCTGGCACGGCAAATTCGGCGTCCTGCCCGAGACGGTGTCGGTGGATCGCTACGATTCGATCATGGCGGCCGAGGTCGCATATGACACCCTGCGCGACCGCCCCGTCAGCGCCTTGCCCGATGTCATCGTCTGCGAGAATGACGCGCTGGCGCTTGGGGTCATCGACACGATCCGGCATCGCCTGCAATTGCGCATCCCCGACGATATCGCGGTGGTGGGCTTTGACGATGTGCCCGCCGCATCCAGCCCCAATTACAGGCTGACCACCTATCGCCAGCCGCTGACCGACATGTCGAATTACCTGGTGGATGTGCTGGAGGGCCCCGACGCCACGAACCTGGACCGCAAGTTCATCGGCCGTCTGGTCATCCGGGAAAGCGCCTGAGTCCACCCGAACCGCAGTCCCCGCCCACTCTGCACCGCTGCCGTGACGTGCTACAGTTCGTGGAGGACCGGTTGCACGTCGCAGACCGACATGGCGATGTCCACGACATGGCGGTGATGGGTCAGATAGATCGCCTGCCCCCGTCCCCCGATCGCCTCCATGACGCGGCAGGCGGCGCTGGTGCGGTCCTCGTCAAAGGTCTCGAAGATGTCGTCGCAGAAGAACGGCAGCCTTGTGCCTTGCGACACCAGCTGTTCGTGCGCGGCCGCCCGCAGCGCCAGATACAGCTGAAAGCGCGTGCCCTTGGACATTTCCGCGGCACGCTTGCTGGCACCGTTCCGGTCGACCGCCAGCAGGATCTCGCTATCCTTCTCGATCTGCGTGGACAGGGACGGATAGGCGCCCTGCGTCAGGCTGGCAAAGCACTGCTCGGTCGCGGTCATCATGCCGCTGCGGTGGGTGTCCCGATAGCGCCGGATCGCATCCGAGGCGAGGCGATGGCCCAGTGACAGTTCCAGATGCTGAAGGGCGGCTTCCTCCAGCTGCAGTTCCAGCGTTGCCTTGCGCTCGACCAGGGCGGCGATCTCGGCGTCGCCTTTGACCTGCGACAGGGCGCGCTCGGCCGTGGTGCGGGCCTCGATCGCCTGCGTCAGCGTCGTCTCGGCATGCTCAAGGTCGGACCCGTTGCTGCGCAGCGCCGCCTCAACATCCGCCATCGACAGGCCCGCCAGCTGGTCGCGGGCGGCGGCGATGTCGGTCGCCCCCAGCTCCAGCAGGACGCTGCGCTGGCGGCTGGCCAGCAGAGAGCGGTCGGCGATGGCCCGCTGTGTCCGGGCCGCGATCTGGCGCAGCAGGTCGATATCGGTCAGCGTCGCGGGATCGGGGAAGACCGTGGCGATCGCCGCAACCTCCTGATCGATGCCGCGCAGCCTGTCCTGGTTGCGGGCCCTCTCAGCCCGGGCCGCGTCGATATCCCGGTCCAGACCCTGGGCGGCGTCGCGGGTGACCCGCGCCTGATCCGCCAGGGTCTTCAACGCCGCATAGGTCTGCGCGGCCGTCGGCTGAAGCGTGATGCCTTGGGTCCGGGCCAGAGCCTCGACCGCGTCGGCGAACCGCGCCTGATCCGCCTGCATGGCGCTGATGCGTTGTTCGGCGGCAGCGCGGGCCACCTCGTGCTCGCGCAGGACGCGCAGCGGGTCCAGAGTGGTCATCAGGCAATCCGCCGAGACCAGCCCGCCCAGATGCGCGGCGACCAGCTGCTGCCATGCGTCGCGGGCGGCACGCTCGGCGCCCTGGGCGGTGGCCAGCCGCGCCTGTCGTCCGGCCAGATCACGCTGTGCCTGGCGCAGCGTATCCTCGGCCTTGGCCCGCGTCTCGCGCTGCGCGCGATCCCTGTCCGCCACGGCCCGCGCCGCATTCAGCGCGCTGCCAAGGTCGACGGGATCGACGGGCAAAAGCGCCGCCAGCTCGGCCCGCAGTGCCGCGCCGCGGTCCAGCACCGGACGGTTGGCATCCTCCGCCTCGCGCAGCGAGAGGGCGGCGTCCCGGGCCTGCACGTGCCGTTCCACCCATGCCAGCCATTCCTGCGGCGACAGGCCATCCGAAAGGCCGACCTGCCTGGCCGCGTCCCTGACGGCCTCCTCGATCTGCGTGATCGCGGCCTGCAGGGCGTTGATGCTTTGGCTCCGCTGCGCGGCACGGGCCTCGGCCTCCGCGGCCGCCTGTTCGATCTGACGCAGCTGGCCCAGTTCGCTGGCCTGCCCAAGCCGGGCATCCGTCGCCGCGTCGTGTCGCAGCAGGGCGTCGTGGAACGCCGCCGCCGTCCGCCCGTCCAAAGCCGCCAGATGCTTTGCCCATTGCTCGTCGCGCGCGGCCCGCAGGGCCTTGGCATCGCTGTCGGACACGACGGTCCTGCTGCGGGTCAGGGCCTCTGCCTGCGCGTCGCAGGCCGCGCGATCCGCAAGATGGTCGTCGCGCCGGGTGGTGGCCGCGCCCAGGTCTGCGCGCAACGCGCGGTGACGGTCGACCCATTCCGATGCCGCTATCCGGGATGTGGGACAGTCCGGAATGCGGTCAAACACCGCGGCCCCATACGCCAGGTCCGCCAGCGCCCGCGCAGCCCTGGCGCGGGCGGCGCCGGTGGCCTGCAGCGCTGCGGCATGGGCGGGGGCCAGGTCGTCCGCATTGAACCGCAGCAGGACATCGGCGATCCCGGGCGCGTCCTTCTGCGGGGGCAGGGAGGCCAGCGCCGCTTGGGCCGCGTCCACCCTGTGCTGCAGCGCGACGGCCTCCCGTGCTTCCGCCGCCGCGTGGGCGATGGCCTCGCGCAGCGCCTCCCGGGCCTGATCGAGTGTCGCGATGATCCCCACCGACAGGACAAGGGACCGCGGGTCGGCCCCGGATGAGGCGACCCCAAGATCGTGCAGGGCCCGTGTCATGCCCGCCTCGGCGGCGCACCGCTCGTCCAGGCGTCGGTCCAGGTCCAGATGCGCCCCGCGATCCCGGGCGGCCAGATCCTCCAGATCGTCCAGCGCCGTCGCAAGCGCGTCCAGGGCCGGGTCCACGGCCAGGCCACCCCGCCGTTCCGTCAATGCGGTCAAGTGCCTGGTCAGACGATCGACATTGTGCAGCGCAACACCGCGATCAACGCTCAGCGTGGTCAGCCGCTCGGGGTCAAAGTCCAGCTGCGCGGGAAGGTCGGCGCAGGGCGCGATGGCGGCCTCAAGACCGGCGATCTCGGCCATCAGCGGAAGGGCGCGTTTCTGTCCCTCGATTTTCGCGCGTCCGGCGTTCAGCATGTCCCGGGCATGGCGCGCGGCCTTCTCTGTGTCCTGCGCCCTGGTCAGGTCCTTCTTCAGGGCCTTCCACGCGCTGGCCGTGACATCACGTTCCTTGATCTGCCCGTCCAGGTCGCCCAGTTCACGCCTCAGTTCGGCCATCCGCGTCGTCCGGCCCCGCCGCTTCCACAGCGCGTCGGCCTGGTCCCGGACCCCATCCAGAACGCCGCTGAGATCGGCGACCCCCGCCGCGGCCGAGAACAGCAGCCGGCCGATATCGCCCTGAGCGTTGGCGATCTCTTCTCCGCCGCTGACGATCGTGTCGTCATCCAGGCACAGAAGTCTGCGATAATCGTCCTGCGACAGCCCGGCCAGATGCGCGGACAGCGCGGTTTCCGGCAGCGCCGTGCCCGTCTCATCGACCAGAGAGCCGCTGCGCTTGGGCAGGCGGGTGAAGTGCCGCGTCGCACCGCCGATCTCCAGCGTGGCCGAGACCTGCAGATTGCTGCGGGCGTGCTTGAAGGCATAATCCTCGCGCAGCGGAAAGCCGTAGAACAGCCGCAGCGCGGCCTCCATCGTGGTGGTCTTCCCCGCCTCATTGGGCCCGTAGACGATGTGGAAATCAGGCCGATCGCCCGCGGGTCCGAAATCGAATGTGCGGTCGGTGAAATGGCCGAAACGCTCCAGGGACAGGCGCCGGATCCGCATCAGCCGGCCGCCCCCTTCATGCGCGCCAGAACGCGGTTCGCGCCCGCCTGCGCCAGCCGGTCGGTCAGGTCGTTCCGCGCGGTGGCGTCCGGCATCAGCCGGTCACGCAAGCCGGGCGGCAGGTCCTGCAGCACGGCATCGACCTCCTCCCTGGCGATGGCCGCGAAACCGGGCTCCGCGCGGATCTGCGTCATCATGGCCGCCAGTTCGTCGGCGGCCCCGTCGCCGGCATCGGGCGGTGCGATATCCAGCACCAGCTTGTCGATCCACAGATCGCCCTCTGCACGGGCCAGGTCGTCGACCCGTTCGGACCAGACATCGTGATCCCTGACAATCTGCCAGTGGCGCGGCGTCCGGCCCGTCAGGGTCAGCCGGATCACCCCGGTCGCGGCGGTGATTTCCCGGCGCAGCGCGGACATATGCTGGCGCAGCATCACGCGCAGGGCGTCGTCGCTGTCCGCATCGGTGATGTCCAGGGTGCTGTGGACGAACTCAACGACCGAGGTCCGCCGTTCGCTGACCGCGATCCGGCCCTGATCGATGGTCAGCAGCGTGACCGATTTCGACCCCGACTCTCCGATGTCACGGCCCTGGGGGATGCCGGGCATGACGACCCAGGGCGATTCGGAATGGACCTGACGCTTGTGCACATGCCCAAGCGCCCAATAATCGAACCCCATCCTTGCCAGATCCGCCACACTGCAGGGCGCATAGACGTCATGGCCCGCCGCCCCCGCCAGAGAGCTGTGCAGCATCGCGATGTTCACCGCATCGGGGACCGGCGCCTTGAAACGTGGCAGCAGGCTGTCGGGGGCGTGACGGTCCGCAAAGCTGACACCGTGGACCCAGACATCCTCGGCCAGCTGTTCACGGCTGCCCCGGGCGTCGAAGACATGCACATGGGACGGCAGGTCCAGCGTGCCGGTGATGGGGTTTTCGGCGTCGTGGTTGCCCTTGGTATAGAACACCCTGATCCCCGCATCGCCAAGCCGATCCAGCTCTCCCATCAGAAAGGCTCCGGTGCGCGCGCTCCGCTCGCCGCCGTCGAACAGGTCGCCCGCGATCAGCAGGGCCGCGACATCCTCGGCGATCGCCAGATCGACCAGGTGGCTGAAGGACGCCCGCGTGGCGGCCGCGACGGCGTCACGCAGCGGGGCGTTTCTCAGGGCAAGGGACCGCAGAGGAGAGTCCAGATGGATGTCGGCAGTATGCAGTATTTTCGTCACTTTTGGCCCCTTTGCCCCGGATATGACTGAAACAGCGGTTCCACGTCAAATCAACCCACGATTCCCGAGCATCCGCCCTGCGCGCGGGTCCGGCGGCACCCTGCCTTCTGCGGATCAACGGTGGCCCTGACCGACCGGGTCGGATCGCCCGCGTGCATAAGGGCCGGACCCTCTCGCAGGCCGCACCGTCCGGGCAACCGGTCAATCCAGACAGGATCGCGGTGGAGCGACTGTCCGCGCTTTCGCGGCTGGCTGTGGCCCAGCCTGACGTCGGGCAGGATATCGTCGATGGAATGGCCGCGGACCTTGCCGAAGGCGGGTTCGGCCGGGACCCTGGCGCGTAGCTCGTTCCCGTGAATCAGATCAGGCCAATCCAGCCTCTGGGCCCGCGATCTGTCTATGCAGCCCTTGAGTTCCTCCCGAACCCCAAAACAGGGTCTTCGGGCGAGGGAATTGTCCATCTGAGCTGCTGTCTGTTTCGTGGTCACGCAGATAGGGTCGTTACCAAGGAACAAGAGATCAGGCATGGTAAGACGGAACTTTACGGATGCGTGAGCTACTCCCCTACTCTTGGACAAATTTCCGGCTGATTTAAGCTACTGCCTGCACCTGCTGATCGGTTTCGATGGTGTTGAAGTAGACCACGGCGGGTGGTTGACCGCCACGGGCGGCGTGAGGCCGCTGGTGGTTGTAGAAGGTGATCCAGGCCCCGATGCCAGCCTTGGCCTGAGGGCCGGTCTCCCAAGCGTGCAGGTCGACGCATTCGTACCTCAGGGACCGCCAGAGGCGTTCGATGATCGAGGGCATGAACGCCATCGGTCCGAGTGAGTGCCCGAGGGTTGTAGATGCACCGGCCCTTGCCATCCATCGAGATCCGGGTGCCGACCCGTTTCAGGCGGTCGGTCCAGGCGAAGGACGTGAACTGCGATCCCTGATCGGAGTTCATGATCTCGGGCGGGCCGAACTTGTGGATCGCCTCTTTCAGGGCCTCGACGCAGAAGTCAGCTTCCAGGGTATTCGAGATGCGCCAGGCCAGAACCTTCCGGGTGAACCAGTCCATGACAGCCACCAGATAGAGCGAGGCATGAGCCGCCACCGGTCCGAGGCCATGCCGAGCACCGCGGCGCATCGGGATGTCGGCGCACCAGACTTGGTTGGGCCGCTCCACCCGCAGCCCACCCGAGCCAGATAGGGGTAGGTCTTGTGGCCCGTGGCCTGCCTGCTGGTATCGGGCTTCTGGTAGATCGGCAGTGAGGAGGGTCACAAAACGGTCCGGTGGACCGTTTTCCCGACGAACGCGCATCAGCCGCATCAGTCGCCGGATGCGCTTGTCGTTCACAATATGGCCCTCGTTCTGCAGGTGCCACGTCATCTGCTGCACGCCGTAAAACGGTGTCTCGAGGAACTGCTTGTCAATCACCACCATGAGGTCGAGGTTCATGGCCGTCTCGCCCATCAGTTCGGAGTAGAACGACGATCGCGAGATCGACAGCAGGTGGCATTGCGCCCCGACCGACAGGCTCGGGTGGTTCTTCTCAATCATGCCACGCCTCACTTGCCGGTCCAGGGCTTGAGCTTTCGTGACATCGAAGTGAGAACCGTGGCCCCTGTGGGGCCGCGTAAGTCTCACGGAGCATCATTGGCCACAGCCTTCGCCATCGGGCTCGGACCGATGACGCCTCGATGGCTCAGTCCCCGATCTTGGCATGCAGGGACCGCACCGTGTCCTCATCAACAGAGGGAGCCGCCTTGCCGCCCCGCTTGAAGATGTCAGCAGCACCATCGAGCAGAGACTTCTTCCACTGATGGATCATCGTCGGATGCACGCCATATTCGGCGGCCAACTCAGACAACGTGCGCTCGCCCTTCAAGGCTTCCAGCGCAACACGGGCCTTGAATCCCGCGTCATGGTTCCTGCGTTTCTTCATGTCCTGATCTCCTCGCTCTTGAAGACCAGCAGACGTCAGATCGTAGCTTCCGTCACTGTCTGATTTTCGGGGAGTAGCTCACAGTTGCTAATAGATGAGGCGACTATGCCTTGGGTCGTCACGGATGAACCCTGAGTTGCGGCCCCCACGCTCGAGAATCGGCACGCAGGTCTCTGCCGCGAACATGGTCACGCAGGTGGGCAAGACACGCTGATCCCGCAGAACCTGCACAGGCCGACAATACGCTGCAGGACCGCCCCCGGATCACCGGATGAGCCCACTTACTAGTGCTACGCCCCGCATTCCAGCCGCCGCCGACATTAGAGATAGAGGGCTTCAATAAGGCACATACGCACTGTGCCGTATCGAAAGCGCGACGACCTGTCAGGGCGGGCGGGACTGACAGGCCGTCAGGCGGACCGTGCTATTGAAGTGCGACGAAATCCTCGTCCAGCCCGGCCAGAGCATCGTCGATCCGGGCGCTGCTGTCGGCGATCCAGGCGGCGTGATCGTCAAGCCGCTGGCGCGCGGTGGCGATCATGCGCGCCATCTCGTCGGGCTGCGGCCCGCCCGATGTCGCTCTGGCACGGATGATCGCCGTGGGGTCCAGGGCGGCGCGGAACTCGGCCTCGGACAGCGGCAGCTGGGCAGGGGCGTCGGTGTCGGTCACCGTCTCGGCATAGATGCGCGCGGCCTCGGCATAGGGAAAGTCCAGCGGTCCCTGACCGGACTGACGGGCCACGGTGACGATCTTGGAGGCGATGTGATGACCCTCGCGGAACGGCAGGCCGTGGTCGCGCATCAGGATGTCTGCGATTTCCTGCGAGGCCGTCCAGTCACTGTTCAACTCCTCCAGCGCCCGCGCCTCATCCACCACCAGCGCACCCAGAACCTGATCCAGCCGTGCCAGCACGCCGATGCCCGCCTCGATCATGGCGCCGTTCTGCGCGGCGCTTTTCGGGTCGGGCATGCCGGGCGTGATATTGTGGGTCTGGATCACCGGCCCCATCGCCAGCGCGATCGCCTGCGAGGCGTCGCTGCGGGTGTTGTTCAGCAGGCCCGGATTGCGCTTCTGCGGCATCGCGGACGAGGCATAGGTGTTCTCGCCCCCCTCCTCCAACAGGATCCATGGCCGGGTCTGGGCGTATTGCGTCATGATATCCTCGACAAAATTGCCCGCATGCAGCGCGACCGAGGTGACGATGCCCGCCACCTCGACCGGATGTTCCATCGACGAGATCTGCGAGGCGTCATAGGCATTCTCGACCAGGCCGGCAAAGCCCAGATAATCGGCCATGCGCTGGCGGTTCAGCGGCCAGCTTGTCCCGTTCAGCACCGTCGTGCCCATCGCGCTGCGGTCGATCCGGGCATAGGCCTCGCGGACGCGCTGCGCGTCGCGTTCGAACCCGGCCGCATGACCCAGCAGGTAATGGCCAAGGCTGTTGGGCTGGGCCGCGACCCCGTTGGTATAGTTCGGCACCACGGTCTCGGCATGACGCTCGGCCAGATCGACCAGCGTGGTGCCGGTCGTATGCAGGCCGTCGGCCAGGTCCCGCAACTGATCGCGCAGCATGGCCGCGCGGAAGGTTGCGTGCATGTCCTGGCTGGACCGGCCCGCATGCAGCAGCGTCGCATCGATGCCGCCCGCCTCGATCAGCAGCGGCTCGAAGGTGAGGACGGTGCGGGGCCGGGCGCCACCCTGGGCATTGCCCGCGGCGATCACCTCGGCCAGTGCGGTGGCCATCGCCGGGGCCAGTGCGGGGTCCAGCAGGCCCTCCTGGCTGTTGATGACCAGCGTGGCCTTGTTCATCTGGCCCAGCCAGAAGAACTCGTCGCGGGGCGGGCCATCCTGGGCCAGGGCGGGCGTGGCAGCCATAAGCGCGGTCGAAAGCAGGATGGAAAGGGGGGTGGTGTTCATGTCATCTCTCCCAGAGGGTTCATCAGGTGTTCAGAAGCGCATCGCGATGCCGGCATTCACCGTCGCCCGCGAGCCGTCCCGGTGGCCGATGCGGCCATCGACGGCAAGCCACGTGCTGGCGGCAGGCGTGATGGCCATCTCGGCCGCGACCGACACGCGTCCAAAGGATCGGTCCTGCGGGCCTTGCGTCACCGGGGTGACGCCACCCCCGGCATCGATGATCGAGATCGCCGTCGGTCGCCCGTCGGCCAGTTCACGGACATAGCGCGCATCGGCAGACAAAGTCAGCGGGCGTGCGGCCAGTTCCACGGTCTGGCGGACCTGCACGCCCAACTGCACTTCGATGCTTTCATAGCGCAGCCGGTCATAGCCTGCGGCGCGGCGGACGGGGCCGTCCTCGGAATGGGCGTCGATCGTGGTGCGGCGATAATCCAGCGCCGCCACCGGGCCAAAGCTGAGACGGTCGGTGACAGCCTGCTGCCGTCCGCCCGTGATCGAGGCGGACAGGATGCGCGCATCCGTGCGGATGTCGAACCGCTCTTGCAGGAATTCGTAGCCCAGATCCGAGACCATCGAAAAGTCGCGATGCCCCTCGATCCGGCTGCGGGAATGGCCCGCGGTGGCGACCAGCCAGTTGCTGCCATCCGACCAGGCCGCATCCAGGCCCGCCGAAAGGGTGTCGGCCTCAAGATCACCGACATCGCCCTTGCTGTCGCCGCGCTGCAGGCTAAGCCCCGCCCCAAAGCTGAGCCGTTCGTCGATCTGCACCGAGCCGCCGACATGGGCAGTCAGCGCGCGACTGTCCTGAAGGCCAAGGGCCGTCCGGCCCGACGACCGCGCGGCCCCGCTGACCGCGACATGCGGCGTCAGGCGACCGATATCCGCCGGGGCACGCAGCCTGGCCAAGGCGGCGCGCACACGGTCCGCCGCTAGGCTGTCCTGCTGCGCCGTCAGCAGATCCGCGGTCTGTGCGGCTAGGGCACTGGCGCCGATGATGGATTCAAAGATGTCGCGGCCGGTTTCCTCGGCGGCGATCATGTTCAGCAGAAAGCTTGCCACGCGCTGCAGGGCAAAGGCATCCTCGGACCCGATGCCCAGTTCGGCGGCGGCAATCTCGCCCTGGGCGAAGATCAGCGGGTCCAGCCCGGTCGTCTGCCCGAACAGGGTCAGCGCGCTGAGATACGAGCCATACTTGCTGGCATGCGTGCCATCGTCGAACCACAGGTTGATGCTGCCCTCGGCCTCGGCCTGCCGCCCCCAGAAATCGCGCGCCGCGACGCCGCCTTGCACGGCCGACAGAAAGGCCTGTCCGACCGGCACGATCCCCTCGAACCTCAGGGCGCCCTGCTGGCGGGCCGCGTCAAAGGCCTGCTGGTAACCCTCGACCAGTTCCGCCGTCATCGCCTCGAGCGTGTCGAAATGCGTCTCGCGCGAGACGGTGTCGGTCCAGGTGATCGAGCCGTCCGCGTCGTTGCGCGCGGTGTCCAGCGCGCCATCGATCAGGTTCGGTCTGGCCCAGGTCTGATACAGATAGACCTGCGCATCCGGGTTGGCATTCGCGTTGAGATAGTCCCCCCGGCTGCGGCTGCAGGTCACGCGGGTCCGCCCGGTCGCCTCGCAGGCGGCCTGCCGTTCCTCGACGGTCTCGCCGTCATAGGCATCGCGGTCGCGCAATTCGCCGGTGCCTGCTGGCGACTGGACCAGATCCCGGATGGCATTGGCGTAATAGCGGAACCCTTCGCGGTCGGATCCAAGGTCGTGGCCGTATTCATTGACGCTTGGGGCCAGGGGGTTCGCGCTTTGCTCTTGCAGCACGACCTTGTCCCAAGCGCGCAGTTCCATGTTGCCGCGCAGATCCCAGTTGGCCGGATTGCTGTTCAGCAGATGGCCCCGCAGTGATGCCGCGTTTCGCGTGGACAGGAATACGTTATAGTCCAGCCCCGCCTGATCGGTCAGCTGCTTGAAGATCCCGGGAACGCCGCCCCAGGGATGCGGCTCGAAGGTCAGGCTGCCGGTCGTATCGGTAAAGCTGCCGCCCCGCGCGGGCGAGGTCAGGTCGGTCACGTTGTCGGTGTTATAGCTCATGACCGGGTCGATGCGGCCGAATGTATAGCTGTTGCCGATGAACAGGATGTCCACCGGGTCAGCAAGTGCTGTCACGGGCAGCCCCAGCAGGGCGAAGGTGGTGATTTTCAGCATGGTCGTCTCCTCCAGGCTTGACGGCGCGGCGGTCGGTCGCTGCGTGACGTCAAAGCGTCTGGTCATGAACGAAAGCGTCTGGCAGCCGCTATCCGACCGGCGCGCGAACGTGCGACGGATAGGCGGAGATTGAACCAGAGCAGGATGATGGTGCGCCGTACGGTTCTTGCCGCGACGCGCGATCGTGGCACGCCGCTAGGGCGCCCCGGTCACGATGGGTATGGGCATGTCAGGTTTCCTCCCTAGAAAAGTCAGCCGGCACGAGGGCTGTTAGCCTATGCGCCACGCGTCGGACCGCCTCCACGATCCGCGGACCATGAACGGGCCGGGGTCAGGGCAAAACAAGGAAAAATGAGCAGGATCGGCAAGAAATCCGGTTGTGCCGTCTGGCTATGGGTGGAATCGGTAACATTCCGTTCAGATGATGGGGGTGAAAGGGGACATCCACACGGCATTGTTGCAGAGCTGGGCGTTGAAGCAGGGCTCCCGCTTACCCCATTGAGCTCATTCCACGCGCTCGATTTCGGCGGTGCCGAGTGCGTTGAAGCGGTTCATGAGCGCGACGCGGATGTGGATCTTTGCCGTTTGCCTGTCCGGGTCTCGCTAGGCGATGCGCTCATCGAAGGATTTGAGGCAGCGCATCCTTGCCTCGATCCGACTTCGGACGTGATAGCCGGACCAGTGCTTCCAGTTCGCCCGGCCGAAACGTTTGGTCGCCCGGAGGATGTCGTTGCGAGCGCGAGCGGCAGGGCAGTCCTCCTTCCAGAGGCGACCATTCCTGCGGATCGCGATGATGGCCGTGCGGCCACGGTCCACGATTGCGGTGTGGCATCGCCGGGTGCCGAAGGCACCGTCGCTGGTCACGGTGCCGATCTGTTCATCCGGCGGGATCTGATCCGGCAGGTCAGGTAGCACAGGGCTGTCTCCTTCGCGGCTTGAGGTGAATTCCACCGCCCGGATGTCGCCGGTGGCCGTGTCCATGACCAGATGGACCTTGCGGTATTCGCGCCTGCGGCGGGTGCCATGCTTGCGGGCCAGCCATTCTCCATCGCCCAGGAACTTGATCCCGGGGCTGTCCACCAGCAGGTTCAGAGGACCTGGTGCGCGCCGGCTGGATATCTGGACAGCGAGGGTCTTGTCTGCGGCTCAGGGTGGAGAAGTCCGGCACCGGCCAGTCGAGCCCTGCCAACGCCAGGATGCTGGCCACGATTCCGTCTCGCCATGGTCACTCGGACCGTCGCCCATCGGGCTTGAACCGATGGCGCCGCGATGGGCAACCGTTCTCATGGCTCGATCTGCCGAAGCGGCAGCCCGAAGAGCACCTTCACCATCAGGCAGAACTGGATCGCCGCATCCGAGAACACCGGCGGGCGGCCACGACGACCCGCCTTGTTCGCCAGCCACACCATGTCCCTGTCCAACCAGATCAGCAGCGATCCGCGCCGCCTCAAAGCCTCATTGTAGGACTTCCAGTTCGTCGTGCGGTAGCGGACAGCCTCAGGCTTGCTCATGCCGAGACGCTTACCCTACCAGCCCACCCACGTGAATCCCGCGGCAGGCTGGAGTTCTGCAACAACGCCGACATGATATGTCCTTTCCCTCGGGGCATACCGCGGGGGCGGTGGCCGTTGCGGCAGTCATGGCACATGATCTGCCGCAGGCATCCCGGCCGGCATGGGCCATCGCCCTGATGGGCTCGGGCATCCAGGTGCCACGAGGCAAGCATATCCCATCGACATTGCGGCGGGGGCCGTGCTGGGTCTGGCGGCGGCAAGCATGGTTCTGGTTCTATGGCCCCGACAAGATCCGAGCGGCGTATCGAAACCAGACCAAGCAGCTCGGGCCCGCCCAGCCTCAGGTGCGGCGCGAGGCGGCAGGCTTCGTCGCGAGGTCGTCTAGACACCCGATCCTGTCATCCCGAAATCCCGCGCCTCGTGATCGGTCCGGGAATGGGTTGGCTTGATGGGACCGGCCGCAAGACGGGTTGTGAGCACGGCTAGATCGGATCCCATCCGAACACATCGGCTGAGACATCGGCGGCGTGATAGCTGCCGCGCAGCGCCGGGATCGCATGCTGCGCGATGCTGTCGAAATCCCAGCCCGGGGTCCGGTGGACCGAGCGGAAGGGGCGTGATTGCGACATCAGGAAGATCTCGTTGTTGCGCACGGCAAAGATCTGACCCGTCGTGTCCCGACCCGCCTCCGAGGCCAGATAGAGGGCCAGGGGGGCGATCTTTTCGGGCGACATCTCCTTCATGCGGTTCACGCGGGCCTCCTGTTCGGGGCTGTCGACCTTGATCGAGGATGTCATCCGGCTCCAGGCAAAGGGGGCGATGCAGTTCGACCGGATGTTCCATCGCGCCAGATCCAGGGCGATGGATTTCGACAGTGCGGTGACGCCCAGTTTGGCGGCCGAGTAGTTTGCCTGCGCCAGATTGCCGACCAGCCCCGAGGTCGAGGTCATGTGGATCAGGCTGCCCGCGTTCTGCTGGCGCATCACGTCGGCGGCGGCGCGGCTGACGTTGAAGGCACCATACAGATGAACCTTCACGACCGCGTCGAAATCCTCCCAGCTCATCTTGTGGAAGAAGCAATCGCGCAGGATGCCGGCATTGTTTACTACCGCGTCCAGCCGTCCGAAGGCATCGGTCGCGGCACGCACCATGGCCTCGGCCCCCTCCGGGCGGGACACGTCGTCGCCATTGGCGACGGCGCGTCCTCCGGCGGCCTCGATCTCCGACACGGTCGCCTCGGCCGCCGCGCTCGAGGTGCGGCGCCCGTCCAGCGTGGCCCCCAGGTCGTTGACGATGACCATCGCGCCGGCCTTGGCGGCCTCGATCGCGATGGCGCGGCCGATGCCGCCGCCCGCGCCGGTGACCAGCATGGCCTTGCCGTCAAGAGGTCTGTTGTCAGGCATGGTGCATCCTTTCAGGTGGGTTTGTCGGCGGGCCTGCCGAACATGCTGCGTTCGATCTGCCCTGCGGCTTGGGCCAGCGCCTTGCCCACGCATTCCAGCGCCGGTTCGTCATGCTGCCCCGAGATGGTGATGCTGCTGAGGCCAAGCCGCGGGGTCCCCTCGGCATCACGCGCCAGCGACGCGACGATCTCGAGGCCGCGGAACAACTGCCCCCGGTCCCGGGCGATGCTGGTCCGGCGGGCCTGCTGCACATCGCGCCAATAGGCGTCGAAGCCGGGCGCGGTCTGCCAGCGCACGCTGTCATAGCCGACCTGCGTCCGGTCCCGGTCCAGCCCGAGAGATGAGGCATAGCAGCGCCCGATCGCACCGGCAAAGACCGGCAGCCGGCTGTTCCGGGCGATCGCCGCCTGCACGATATGGGGCGCGGTGAAGCGGTCGATCAAGACGATCCGCCCGGTCGTGGTGATCTGCCACAGCGCGATCATCACCTGGTGGTCCTGGGCGATGGCGTTCAGCAGCGGTCGGATCAGATCGGCGGGGTTGGCGCCCAGCAGCGGGGCGGCGACCTCCAGCAGGCCCATGCCGATGCGATAGGTCTTGGTGGCGGGATCGAAGCTCAGCACCCTTTCATGGGTCAGCGTGCGCAGGATGTTGAAGGCCGACGACACGTTCAGGCCGGTCTCGCGAGCGATCTGCGTGGCCCCCATCGGACCGCCGGCCAAGGCCAGCAGCCGCAGGATCAGCATCGCGTTCTGGACCGCCGGCACCGGTTTGAACCCCTGATCGTCCGCCATATTATTTCCCTTGCAGAATATCATTCATTATACAGAATAGGAGTTGAGGCGCAAGGAGGAGAATGTCATGGCATCCGGTGTAGATGACGACGTGTTTCAGCAGCTTATGGACGCGGTCGCCCGATTCGCGCGCGAACGCCTGATCCCTGCCGAGCGACGGGTAGAGGAGGAGAACGAGGTCCCCGCCGAGATCATCGCCGAAATGCGCGAGATGGGCCTGTTCGGTCTGTCCACCCCCCAGGAATTCGGCGGCATCGGCGTCAGCGCCGCCCAGGAGGCGCAGCTGATCGAGGCTCTGTGCTATGCCTCGCTGTCCTTCCGGTCGCTGATCGGGACGAATGTCGGCATCGGCTCGCAGGGGATCGTGATGGATGGCACGCCCGATCAGCGGACCCGGTGGCTGCCCGGAATCGCCAGCGGAGAGATCATCGCGTCATTCGCGCTGACCGAGCCGGATCACGGATCTGATGCGGGCGGCATCCGCTGCGCGGCCCGGCGCGAGGGCGGGGATTTCGTCATCACCGGGACCAAGCGCTACATCACCAATGCCGTGCGGGCCGGGGTGTTCACCGTCTTCGCGCGCACCGATCCGGATCGCGAGGGCGCCGACGGCGTCACGGCCTTCATCGTGCCGGCCGACACGCCCGGCATCACCGTCTCGGCCCCCGACCGCAAGATGGGGCAGCGCGGCACCAAGACCTCGGACGTGATGTTCGACGACGTGCGCGTGCCGGAAAACGCGATCATCGGTGGGCCGGATCGGCTGCATCAGGGGTTCCGCACCGCCATGAAGGCCCTGGACCGGGGGCGCATCCATGTGGGCGCGATGGCGGTGGGGCAGGGCCAGCGGATGCTGGACATCGCGACGGACTACGCGCAAGAGCGGCGCCAGTTCGGCAAGCCCATCGGGCAGCATCAGCTGGTGCAGGGGCTTCTGGCGGATTGCCAGGCCGATCTGCATGCGGCACGCGCCCTGTGCCGGGCCACGGCCGACACCTATGACCGCGAGGGGCAGGCCATCCTGCAGGCCTCCTGCACCAAGTATTTCTGCACCGAGGCCGCCGGCCGCATCGCGGACCGGGCGCTGCAGATCCATGGCGGGGCGGGCTACATGGCCGATTACGACATCGAGCGGCTTTATCGCGATATCCGTCTGCTGCGCATCTACGAAGGCACCAGCCAGATCCAGCAGCTGATCATTGCCCGCCGCACCTTGGCCGCCAGGGCGGCCTGAGGATGCGCAGTCCCGACCAGATGCCGCCGCAATCGGCCTTCGCAGAACTTCTGGGCATCCGGATCGACATCGCGACCCCCGCCGAGGTGGTCTGCCGGATGGAGGTGACCGCCCGGATGGCCAACCGCAACGGCGTGCTGCATGGCGGCGCGCTGATGACGCTGGCTGACAATGCCGCCGGCAGCGCCGCCTTCATCAACAGCCCGCCCGAGATGACGAACACCACCATCGAGGCCAAGACAAATTTCACGCGCGCCGTCAGGCTGGGCGACATCGTGACCGCCCGCTGCGTGCCGCTGCATGTCGGCGGCACGACGATGGTGCTGCAGACCACGCTGACGCGCGGCGACGGCAAGGTCGTGGGCGTGACCACCCAGACCCATCTGCTGATGCGCTGGAAAGAGACGCGAGAGGAGACCACATGACCACCCCGAACGGCCCGCAGGCCACATTCGAATCCCATCTGGCCCAGGGCCGTTTCATGATCCAGCGATCCGCCATGACGGGCGAGCATGTGTTCTATCCGCGCGTGCTGGCACCCTCGGGGGCGACCGATCTGGACTGGGTCGAGGCCAAGGGCACCGGCACCCTCTACGCGATCACGGTGAACCGGGGGGGGGACGGTTCGCACAATGTCGCCCTGGTCGACCTGGACGAAGGGGTGCGGATGATGTCCACCCTGCCGGCGGTCGAGACCGCCCCGATCGGCGCGCGGGTCAAGGCACGGATCGAGGATGCCCCTGACGGCCCCCGTGTCGTCTTCGACCTTCTGGAGGACGCATCATGAGCCGCGATTATCGGGGCGCCTCCGCCATCGTCGGCCTGGGGCTGGCGGGAATGGGGGCCGCACCTGGCTTTTCCGCGATGGAATTGCTGGGCCAGGCGGCGGTGGCGGCCGTGGCGGATGCCGGCCTGCGGATGTCCGACATCGACGGTGTCTTTGCCGCGACCAGCAGCCATGCCTTTCCGACCATGAGCGTCACCGAATATCTGGGCCTGCGGCCGCGGTTCTTCGACGGCACCAATGTCGGCGGCTCCAGCTTCGAGCTGCATCTGCTGCAGGCGACGATGGCGCTGGAAGCGGGGCTCTGCGACACCGCGCTGATCTGCTACGGCTCGAACCAGCGGACGGCGGGCGGCAAGCTGGTCTCGATGTCCGAGCCGCAATGGCACGAGACGCCCTATCGCCCCCGCCACCCGATCACCGCCTATGGCCTGGCCGCCAGCCGGCACATGGCGCAATACGGCACGACGCGCGAGGATCTGGCCGATGTGGCGCTGGCCGCGCGGGGCTGGGCGAACCTCAATCCCGACGCCTTCGCGCGCGGTCCTCTGACCCGCGACGAAGTCCTGTCGTCGCGGATGGTCTCGGACCCGCTCAGCAAGGCCGATTGCTGTCTGGTGACGGACGGGGCCGCCGCCATCGTGCTGACCCGTGCCGATCGGGCGCGCGACCTGCATGAGAGGCCCGTCTATTTCATGGGTGCGGGGGCTGCGAATTATCACCGCTCGATAGCGCAGATGCCCGATCTGGCGACGACAGCGGCGGTCGACAGCGGCCCGCGCGCTCTGGCGATGGCGGGCGTCGGGCTGGACGATCTGGATCTGGTGATGCTCTATGATGCCTTCACCATCAATACGATCCTGTTCCTTGAGGATCTGGGCTTCTGTCCCAAGGGCGAGGGCGGGCGTTTCGTCCAGGGCGGTCATATCGCACCTGGCGGCGGACTCGCCGTCAACACCAATGGCGGCGGATTGTCCTGCGTGCATCCCGGAATGTATGGCCTGTTCCTGATCGCCGAGGCGGTGACACAGATCCGCGGCGCGGCGGGCGAACGTCAGGTCGTGGATTGTCACCTGGCGCTCTGCCACGGCAATGGCGGCACCCTGTCCAGCCAATGCACCGCCATCTTGGGCTCCGAGGTGGCGTTGTGACGCTGCCCTCGACCATGGCCGGGCTTATCGCGCCGCGCGCCGTCGCGGTGATCGGGGCATCCGATGATGTGACGCGGATCGGCGGGCGGCCCATCGCCGCGATGCTGCGGGCGGGGTTCAAGGGCCGCATCCTGCCCGTCAATCCCAAGCGCGACATTGTGCAGGGGCTGACCTGCTACCCGGATATCGACGCCCTGCCTGAGGCGCCCGATGCCGCGCTGATCGCGGTCCCGGCAGCGCTGGTGCCCGAGACGATTGAAGCCTTGGGACGCAGGGGCTGCAAGGCGGCGACGCTGTTCTCGGCAGGGTTCGCCGAGACAGGCGATGAGGGCGATCAGGCGCAGCGCGACATGCTGGCCTTGGCGCGGCGTGTCGGTGTCCGGCTGCTGGGGCCGAACACCCTGGGCATCTATAATGTGGGGATCGGCTATTACGGTACGTTTTCCTCGTCTCTGGACACGGGCCTGCCGATCGCGGGCAGCATCGGCATCGCCAGCCAGTCCGGGGCCTTCGGGGCGCATCTGGGTGCGCTGGCGCGGGACCGGGGTCTGGGATGTTCGGTCCTGATCACCACCGGCAACGAGGCCGACATCACCGTGTCCGATGCGATCCGCTGGATGGCCGAGGATGACGGCACCCGCGTGATCTGCGCCTATATGGAGGCCGTGAACGACGCCCCCGCGCTGCTGGACGCGCTGGACGCGGCGCGTGCGGCGGGCAAGCCGGTCCTGGTCCTGAAATCCGGGCGCTCGGAGGTGGGCGCGCGGGCGGCGGCCTCGCATACCGCATCGCTGACCGGGGATGCGGTCGTGGCCGACGCGGTTCTGGGCGAACACGGTGCGATCATGCTGCGCGATCCTCAATCGATGATGGACATCGCCTATGCCGCCTCGGGCGGAGTGCGGCCCTCGCGCCGCTCGCTTGGGGTCATCACTGTCAGCGGCGGCGCGGGCATCGTCATCAGCGACGAGGCCGAGCGGATCGGCCTGCCCATGCCCGCCTTGCCCGATGCGGCGCAGGCCCGGCTGAAACAGGTGCTGCCCTATTGCGCGCCCGCCAACCCCCTGGACTGCACCGCGCAGGCGCTGAACGATCCGTCCCTGCTGGAGACCTTTACCCGCACCGCACTAGAGGATGGCGGCTATGGTGCGATCCTGTGTTTTCTGACCTATGTGGCGGGCAGCCCGGCCATGTCGGACCGGATCCTGCAGGCAATCCTGCCGCTGCGTCGGGCCTATCCCGACCGGCTGATCGCCTTCTGCGCGCTTGGCCCCCCCGAGGTGCTGCGGCGCTATGATCAGGCCGGCATCCTCGTCTTCGACGACCCCTGCCGTGCGACACGGGCGCTCGACGCCGTGCTGCGGATGGCCGAGCCTCCGGCCCCGACGTCGCGGCCCGACCCCGGGCCGGCAATCGCGCTGCCCGCCACGACCCCTGACGAGGCCGCATCCAAGGCGCTGCTTTCCGAATTCGGCATCGCCTCGACCCCCGAGCGGGCGGTCGCCGATGCGGACGGGGCGGTGCGCGCGGCCGAGCACCTGGGCTACCCGGTGGTGCTGAAGATCCTGTCGCCGGACATCCTGCACAAGTCCGATATCAGCGCTGTCCGGCTGAACCTGCACGATCCGGATGCGGTGCGGCAGGCTCATGCCGAGATCCAGCAGGCCGCGGCGACTCATGTTCCCGACGCCAGGATCAACGGCGTGCTGGTGGCCCGGCAGATGCCCCAGGGCGTGGAATGCCTGATGGGCGTGCATCGCGATCCCAACTTCGGTCCGGTGGCCGTCTTCGGCCTCGGCGGCATCTTCGTCGAGCTGCTGAACGACGTGGCCGTGCGCACCTGTCCGTTCGACGCGCAGACCGCGCGCCAGATGATCCTGTCGATCCGGGGGGCCGCGATCCTGCAGGGCGCACGCGGGCAGCCGCCCGTCGATCTGGACGCGCTGTCCCGGATGCTGTCGCGGCTGTCGGTCTTTGCGGCGGCTGCGGGGCCACGGCTGGCCTCGGTCGATCTGAACCCGGTCTTGGCGCTGCCCGACGGGGCATTCGCGCTGGATGCCGTCATCGAGCTGACCCAGGATGGAGAACCCGATGCCGATCGATCCTGACCATCTTCTGACCTATGCCATTCCGCCCGTCACGCAGGATTACGGTCCCGCCGATATCGCGCTTTACGCGCTGTCGATCGGGATGGGGCAGGATCCGATGGACCTGCGCCGCCTGGCCTATCTGGGCGCTGCGGGCGAGGCGCGGGCCATGCCCTCCATCGCCACGGTCCTGGGTCATCCCGGCTTCTGGCTGGCCGACCCTGCCACGGGCGTGGATGCGCTGAAGGTCGTGCATGGTGAACAGGGCATGACGCTGCACCGGCCCCTGCCGCCCCGGGGGCGCATCACCGCACGGACCCGCGTGACCGGGCTGATCGACAAGGGGCCGGGCCGGGGCGCGCTGCTCTACAGCGAAAAGACCATCGCGAACGAAAACGACGCGGTGCTGGCCACATGTCGCGGCACGACCTTCCTGCGGGGCGATGGCGGGTTCGGGGGCGCGTCCGAGCCGGTTCGCGCCCCGCATCAACTGCCCGACCGGGCGCCCGATCACGTCTTCGACACGCCGACCAGACCGGAACAGGCGCTGCTCTATCGCTGGAACGGCGATCCCAATCCGCTGCATCTGGACCCTGCCGTGGCCGCGCGCGCCGGGTTTCCTCGTCCGATCCTGCACGGGCTGTGCAGTTACGGTTGTGCGGCGCATGCGCTTCTGGCGGTCCTGTGCGATTATGACGACAGCCGGTTCGGCGCCATGGATGCACGATTCACCGCGCATGTCTTTCCCGGAGAGACGCTGCGGACCGAGATCTGGGCCGACGGCTCGTTTCGCACCCGCGCGGTCGAACGCGATGTCATCGTCATCGGAAACGGTCTCTTTCAGCATCGCGAGGGCTCATGACCATAACCACCGCCCGGACCGATGAGGGTCTGCTGATCATCACCCTGAATGAGCCGGCGCGCCGCAATCCGGTGGGCCACGCGGCCCGACTGGACCTGCTGGCGCAGCTGGCCATGGCCGAGGCCGACGATTCCGTGCGTGGCGTCGTGCTGACCGGGGCGGGGGGGCATTTCTCGGCCGGGGGGGACATCCGCGATCAGGGCGAACGCAGCATGGCGGCGCATCGCGATCGGTTCGCGACGATCCGCGATCTGGTGCTGCGGATGGTGCGCCTGTCCAAGCCTCTGGTCGCCGCGGTCGAGGGCTGGGCAGCAGGCGGCGGCTTCGCTTTGGCCCTGGCCTGTCCCACGATCATCGCGTCGCGGCAGGCGCGGTTCACCGCCAGCTTCACCAGGATCGGACTCATCCCCGACATGGGGATGCTGGCGACCCTGCCTGCACGGGTGGGCGCGGTGCGCGCCCGGCAGCTGCTTCTGGACAACCGCGTGATCGAGGGCCCCGAGGCGCAGGCCATGGGCATCGCCGATCATCTCTGCGATCCCGGTCAGGCGCTGGAGATCGCCGTCGCGACCGCCCGGCAGCAGGCCGACGCCGCTCCCCTGCCGCGCCAGTTCATCATCGATTGGTTCGCCCGCGATGTCGCCGCCGCCCTAGATTACGAACAGACCATCCAGCCCGGGCTGCTCAACAGCCAGGACGCCGCCGAGGGCCGCGCCGCCTTTCGCGACAAGCGCGCGCCCCGTTTCCGGGGGGTCTGAGAACGCGCCCGCCCCCCGCCCTTCGCGTGACACCCGCAACCGATCGCGCCGCTCTAGGTCGGCGGGGATTGGCCGCATTCGTCATGGCTGCCGCGCTGGCGATGATCGTCGTGGATCATGCGGCGCTGACGCTGACGGCCAGCGTCGCGCTGGTGGCATATCTTGCGCTTGCCTGGCGGCAGTTTAGCCTCGGCACCTGGGTGCCGATCATCATGTCGGTCGGGGTGCTGATCCTGGCCCTGCAGCGCGGCGTTCCGGGGTCCGTCTTTCTGCTGGCGGCCGAGCGGGCATTGTTCCTTGCCGCCCTGATCGCCATGCTGGGCACGCTGCGATCCGCCGCCTCGGTCGCGCCCGAGGTCGCCCGTGCCGGTCTGTTCCTGACCAGTCAGCCGGCCTGGCGGCGCTATGTCGCGCTGGCCTCGGGAGGGCATCTGTTCGGCGTGCTGATCAATTTCGGGGGGCTGGCGCTGCTGCTGGATCTGGCGATGCGGTCGATGCAGAGCCCCGCGACGCACGACCTGCCCCCCGACATCCAGGAGGCACGTCTGCGCCGGATGAGCCTTGCGATCATCCGCGGCTTCGGGCTGATCTCGCTGTGGTCGCCGTTCGGCTTTGCGACCAATGCCATCCTGATCACGCTGCCCGGCATTTCCTATGTCCAGTTCGGC
Source organism: Paracoccus hibiscisoli (assembly GCF_005048265.1). Taxonomy (GTDB): domain Bacteria; phylum Pseudomonadota; class Alphaproteobacteria; order Rhodobacterales; family Rhodobacteraceae; genus Paracoccus; species Paracoccus hibiscisoli. The sequence goes on along the minus strand of NZ_SUNH01000008.1, from coordinate 34,715 downwards.
CCAATCGGGTTTGCGATGTCTTTCGTCTTTCTGGCGCTTGGATGGGTCCTGGACCGGGTGCAGGGTCGGCGCTATCGCCGCCTTGGGCTGGCCACGCCCACGCCACCACCCGGTTCATGGATCGGCGCGGTGGTTCTGCTGGGGCATATCCTTGCCCTGGGGGCGGGGGTGGCGGGCGTTCACGAATTCACCACGCTCAGCTTTCAGCAGGCCCTGATCCTGGTCGTGCCGGCCTATTCGATCGGATGGGCGGCCGCGTCGGGACGCCGGTCGGGTCTGGGCGTGCTGCCTGCGCTGCGCGAGGCGGGCGGCGCCACCTGGGGCCGCCTGTCCCTGATCGGACCCGAGATCGGCGTCTTCGCCTCGGCGGGGTTCCTGCCGATCCTGCTGCTGGCGCTGGTGCCGATGGAGCCGCTGCGCATGGCCATCGCGGGTCTGGGGATGGGGGCGGTGCCGCTGGCCCTGTCTTTGGCGGCATCGATCATGCTGCTGGCCTTCGTGGGCATCAATCCCATCGTGGCGGCGTCCGTTCTGGGGGCGATCGCCTTTCAACTGGCCGTGCCGGGCCTGTCGCAAACGGCGATCGCCCTGGCCATCACCGGCGGCTGGACCGCCGTGATCGGATTGTCCCCCTTCATCACCACGATCATCATCAGTGCGTCGATCACGGGCCGATCGGTCTGGCAGATCGGGCCCCTGTGGAACGGGGCCTATTCGGCGGCGGTGCTGCTTATCTGGTGCGCGCTTCTGGCGGGGTTGATGCTGTCGGGTCTGATCTAAGCGCCCATTCCGCGCGGATCGCGGGTCCGTGTTGATCCAGCATCGGCATCCCGGCGCGCAGGACATGGCGTCGGCCGTCGAACCGCGCGGCGGGGGCGGGCAGGGGTACCGTCCGTCCATCGGGCGTGTCGATCCGCGCGGTGGCCAGATGCGGATGCGCGATCAGGCCGTCCATGTCGTTCAAGGCGGCGAAGGCGATGCCCGCCTGCTGCAGCATCTCGGCCATCCGGTCCCTGTGGTGGTCGCGCATGATGTCTGCGATCAGTAGGTCCAGCGCCGCCCGGTTGCGGACGCGGTCGTTGTTCGTCGCAAAGCGGCCATCCAGGGCCAGTTCGGGACGCCCCAGGATGTCGCGGGCAAAGCCTGCCCATTCGCGGTCGTTCTGGATCGAGATCAGCACCTTCTGTCCGTCGCGCAGCGCAAAGACCCCGTAGGGCGAGATCGAGGGATGGGACAGCCCCATCCGCTTGGGGCTTGCCCCGCCGGCGGCGTGCAGGAACGGCACCGCCATCCAGTCCGCGATCACGTCGAACATCGAGATGCGGATGTCACAGCCCGTGCCGTGGCGCCCCCGCGCGATCAGCGCCTCGAGGATGGCGGCATGGGCCGCGGCGCCGGTCGCGATGTCGACGACCGAGATGCCCACGCGGGCCGGTTCGTCCGGCCCTCCGGTGATGCTGCACAGACCGCTTTCGGCCTGGATCAGCAGGTCATAGGCCTTGCGGTCGGCCAAAGGTCCGGTCTCGCCATAGCCGCTGATCGAGCAGGTGATCAGGCGGGGATTGCGCGCCCTGAGGGCCTGGGGGCCGATCTCCTTGCGATCCAGCGCACCGGGTTTGAGGTTCTGCACCACTACATCGGCATCGTCGCAGATGCGCTGCAGCATCTCGCGATCCGCGAGCAGGGTCAGGTCAAGCACCAGCGACTGCTTGCCCCGGTTCAGCCAGACGAAATAGCTGCTTTCGCCGGCAGCGGCGCGGTCATAGCCGCGCGCGAAGTCGCCCTCGGGGCGCTCGACCTTGATGACGCGGGCGCCGGCATCGGCCAGGCGCGCGGTGCAGTAGGGTGCGGCCACGGCCTGTTCTATCGATACGACCAACAGGCCGGACAACGGGCGGTCGTCCATCTTGTCTCCCTTGTACAAAGGCCCCGGACGGGAACCCGTTGACGGAAAACATAGATCGGGGACCGGTCATGCTGCCAAGACCTATTTCCAATTTCAGACATGCCAGCAGGGCATGACGCCTACAGGGTCGTCCCGGGCCAATTGCCCGAGGTGACCAGCTGATGCACCTCATCCGTCAGGAAATCGGCCATTGCCGTGATCAGCCGAGAGCCAGGTCGGTTCAGCGCGGTCATCAGCACCAGCTTGCGATCGATCGTGCGCCGGACGATGGGACGGGCGATCAGGCGCCCCGCGCGCACATGGTCGATGACGCTGACCAGAGGCAGGATCGTGTAGCCAAGACCCCGCTCCACGAAGGCCAGCATGGTCGGAAGGATGTCGATCTCGAGCACGACGTTCAGGTTGATCATGCGGTCCTGCGCGATGCTCTCGATCCGGCCGCGCAGGCCGTGTTCGGGATTGGGCAGGATCAGCGGCAGCGACAGCGCATCGCTGGCGTCGATCGGCACGCCGTCGCGCCCGCCCGACGCGGCGGCGGGCTGGATCAGGAAAAGCTGTTCGATGATGATGGGCCGCGATGACAGATGGGCCGAGGTCTGACCCTGATAGGCCACGCCCAGATCGACCTTGCCCCGGATCAGCCAGTCCTGCACATGGCCGCTGAACCCCGAGACGATCCGCAGCTTGACCTGGGGATGGGTCTGCATCGTCCGTTCGATCATGTGCGTGGCAAGGATCTCGGCGACGGTGGGCGGCAGGCCGAGCGTCACGGTCCCCGCAAGCGCGCGCCTGTGCCCGGTGATGTCGGATTGCAGCCCCTCGACATCCTCGATGATGCTGCGGGCACGGCGGGCAAGGCGCAGCCCTTCCTCGGTGGGGACGACACCGCGACCGTGCCGACGCAGAAGCGGCAGTTCCAGATCGTCCTCGAGCGCCTTGACCTGCCGGCTCAGCGCAGGCTGCGCGATGTTCAGGTCATCGGCCGCGGCAGTGATGCTGCCCAGTTCGACGATCCGGATGAAGTTCCGAAGCTGGCGCAGGTCCATTCATGCCCCCAAGGTATCGCTGATATAGCTAGAATGCATTTGCAACATGGCTAGCACTCTTCCACGCTGACCGGCAAGGACAGGCGCCCGCGCCGGAACACCCGATTTGAGGAGATCGGCCGGCAGGGGCGCAGCAGCACCGCCAGGGAGGACACCATGGCCACACGAACCTATCTGGGCGCCGCATTCGCGGCGGCCGCCACCTTAGGGACCTTGCCTGCCGCCGCGCAGGAACTGCCCGGCACGATGATCTGGACCGCCTATGATGTCGGCTCAGCAGGCTATGCCGAGGCCTCGGCCATCGCGGATGCGTTCGGGCGTCAGTTCGGCACGCGGGTGCGCATCCAACCCTCGGGCAGCGGCATCGGACGGCTGCAGCCCCTGCTGCAGGGCCGCGCGGATTATGCGTTCCTGGCGACCGAGGCGTTCTTCATGGGCGAGGGGGCCTATGACTTTGCCGTGCAGGAATGGGGGCCGCATCAACTGCGCGCCGTCGCGGGGCGGCCGGCGGGCATCACGCTGATCGCGGCGGGCGATGCGGGGATCGACACGGTCGCCGATGCTGCCGGCAAGCGCATCGCCTTCGTGGCCGGCAACCCCTCGGTCAACGTGAAATGCGAGGCGATCCTGGCCTTCGGCGGCCTGACGCTGGAGGATGTGCAGGTCATCACATTCCCGACCTATGCGGCGGCCATGGCATCGATGACGCGCAATGAATCGGATGCAACCTGCACCACGCCCACGACCAGCCAGCTGTATGAGTTGGCCGAAAGCCCGCGCGGCATCTATTACGTCCCGCTGGAGGCCGACAACCAGGCGGGCTGGGATCAGCTGCTGGAGGTGCTGCCGATCATGGGGCCTTCGGACGAGGATATCGCCGCGGGCCTGCCCGAGGGCGAGATCGCCAAGATGGCCGCCTATCGCTATCCGGTCATCACCACCACGCCTGACAAGACCGATGACGAGGTCTATGCCTTCATCAAGGCCTTGGACGAGACCTATGACCTCTACAAGGACGGCACCGCCACGATGGCACGCTGGTCGCTGGATGTCTCGGGCAAGCCCGCCATCGACGTGCCCTTCCATGACGGCGCGATCCGCTATCTGACCGAAAAGGGCATCTGGACCGAGGAGGACGGCGCCTGGAATGACCGCGCCATCGCCCGCATGGATGCGCTTGTCGCCGCATGGGCCGAGTTCCAGCCCGCCCATTCCGATCTGCCCGAGGCGGAATATGCCGAGGCCTGGATGGCACGCCGTGCCGAGGTCGTGGCCGGCCTGAACTGAAGCCCCCAGCCCCTCCGGCGCATCCCGCGCCGGAGGGGCGTTCTTGTCAGATCAGGACGGATCATGGTTTCCACGCCCAAGACAGACCTCGGCCCTAACGCTGCCGGCGCGGCGCCGCCCCGGCTGGCCCCTCCGGTCATACCCGCCTCGAAGCTGTCGATCCTGCAATGGCTGGCGATGGGATTGGGAATGGTGGGTGTGGTCCTGGCGATCAACCAGCAGTTCCTGCTGGGGCTGTTCGGCTTTCAGCCTTTGGGGAATGCCTATCTGTATTATCTCATCGGGATCTTCCTGGCGGTGTCCTTCCTGACCCTGCCCGTCGCGCCGAACCTCGAGAATCGGTTCGCGGTCCTGAACCTGGCGCTGGCGGCGATGGCCCTGATCAGCGCGGGGTGGCTGGGCTGGCACGGGCTGGACATCATCCAGCGGGGCTGGGAATTCGAGGCCCCGCCAATGGCCCATGCGATGGCGCTGATCATGATCGTCGTCGTGCTGGAGGGCGTGCGGCGCGCCGGCGGCACGATCCTTCTGGGCACCGCGCTGCTGTTCGGGACCTTTCCCCTCTACGCGGATTCGATGCCCGGTTTCCTGTGGGGCACGCAATATTCGTTCCTGGGCACGGTGCGCGCCCATGTGCTGGGGGTCGAATCCATCATCGGGATCCCGATGCAGGTGGTGGCCGAACTGGTCATCGGCTTCGTCATCTTCGGCGCGGTTCTGGTGGCCACCAAGGGCAGCGAGTTCTTCATGCAATTGGCGACCGCCCTGCTGGGGCGCAGCCGGGGCGGTCCCGCCAAGGTCGCGGTCATGGGGTCGGGCATCCTGGGGTCGCTGTCGGGCAGCGTGATTTCCAACATCCTGACCTCGGGGCCGTTCTCGATCCCGACGATGCGGCGGGTGGGCTATCCGGCCAGCTATGCCGCGGCGATCGAGGCTTGCGCCTCGACCGGGGCCACGCTGATGCCCCCCGTGATGGGCACGGTGGCCTTCGTCATGGCCTCGTTCCTGGGGGTGCAATATTCGACCATCATCATCGCGGCTATCATTCCGGCGCTGCTGTTCTATGCCGCCCTGCTGTTTCAGGTCGACATGTATGCGGCGCGACAGGGGCTGAAGGGCCTGCCGAGGGCCGACATTCCGCCGATCTGGCCGGTGCTGAAATCGGGCTGGCCCTACCTGCTTAGCCTGGCGGTGCTGATCTATGTGCTGATGGGGCTGCGGATGGAATCGCGCTCGCCCTATTACGCGTCGGTGGTCATGCTGGTGGCGACGGCGTTCCGGGCCGAGACCCGGCTGACGCTGGCCCGCGCGCGGCAGCTGGTGCTGGACGTGGCCACGAATGTCGGCAGCCTGGTCGCCATTCTGGCGGGCATCGGACTGGTCGTGGGCGGGCTGTCCTATACCGGCGTGGCGGGCGCCTTCTCGCGCGAATTGTTGCTGTATGCCGGGGGCAGCATCCCGCTGATGCTGCTGGCGGGGGCGGTGACCAGCTTTGTTCTGGGCATGGGGATGACGGTCACGGCCTGCTACATCTTCCTGTCGATCCTGCTGGCGCCGGCGCTGATCCAGGCGGGGCTGAACCCGCTGGCCAGCCATCTGTTCATCCTCTACTGGGGCATGCTGTCCTATATCACGCCCCCCGTTGCGCTGGCCGCGATCACCGCGGCGAACCTTGCCGGCGCCAATGCGATGGAGACGGGATTCCGGTCCATGCGCCTTGGTCTGCCGCTGTTCGTGCTGCCGTTCATCTTCGTCTATGACCCTGCCCTGATCATGGAGGGCAGCGCGGTGCAGATCATCGAGCGGGTCGGCCTGACGCTGATCGCCATCTGGGCGATCACCGCCGCCTTCGAGGCCTGGGTCTATGGCGTGGGCCGCATCGGCATCCTCAGCCGCGTGGCCTTTGCCGCCGGCGGGATCGGCATCATCGTGCCCGAATGGCGCACCAGCCTGATCGGCGCTGCGGTTCTGCTGGTGGTCATCGCGCTCAATCTGGCCCTGAACCGCCGCAAGGCGACCGCCGAAGGAGGTCTTCATGGATAAACGCCTGCCCGACCTTGCCGCAGCCGTGGCACCCATCACCGACGGCGCGTCGGTCATGATCGGGGGGTTCGGCTCATCTGGTATTCCCTTCGGCCTGATCGCCGCGTTGCTGGATCACGGTGCGCGCGAGCTGACGATCATCTCGAACAATGCGGGTGCGGGGGAAACCGGCATCGCCACCCTGCTGCGCGAGGGGCGGGTGGCTAAGGTCATCTGTTCGTATCCCCGTTCGCCCGGCTCGATCTGGTTCGAGCGGCGCTATGAGGCGGGCGAGATCGCGCTGGAGGTGGTGCCCCAAGGCACGCTGGCCGAACGCATCCGCGCGGCGGGCGCGGGTCTGGGCGGGTTTCTGACTCCCACAGGTTATGGCACCCTGCTGGCCGAAGGCAAGGAGACGCGCATGATCGACGGGCGCGGCTATGTCCTCGAGGCACCCCTGCCTGCCGATTTCGCGCTGCTGCGCGCCGAGCGGGCCGACCCTTGGGGGAACCTGTCCTATCACGCGACGGCGCGGAATTTCAATCCGGTCATGGCGATGGCCGCGCGTCATGCCGTGGCCGAGGTGCGGGCCGTGCAAGACACCCCCCTTGATCCCGAAACCGTGGTGACGCCGGGCATCTTCGTCCAGGCCGTCACCCAATACGAGGTGCGCCCATGACCGGCTGGAGCGATTCCGAACTAGCCGCCCGCGTGGCGCTGGACATTCCCGACGGCTCTTACGTCAATCTGGGCATTGGCAAGCCGACCCATGTCAGTGCCCATGTCCCCGAGGGCCGCGAGGTGATCTATCACAGCGAGAACGGCATTCTGGGCGTCGGCCCTACCCCGCCCGAGGGGCAGGAGGACCCCGAGCTGATCGATGCCAGCAAGCGGTTCGTCACCCCCGCGCCGGGTGCGTCCTATTTCGAACATGCCGACAGTTTCGCGATGATGCGCGGCGGGCATATCGATATCGCGGTGCTGGGTGCCTATCAGGTGGCCTGCAATGGCGATCTGGCGAACTGGGCGACGCTGGACGAAAAGTTCCCGCCCGCCGTGGGGGGCGCGATGGATCTGGTCGCGGGGGTGCCGACGATCCTCGTGATGATGCGCCATACCGACCGCGACGGATCACCCAAGCTGCTGGAACGCTGCACCTATCCGCTGACGGGACTGGGTGTCGTGACCCGCGTCTATACCGATCTGGCGGTTCTGGACATCACGCCCCAGGGCTTTCGGCTGCGCGACCTGGCCCCGGGCATCGACCTCGACCACCTCCGCTCGGTGACCGGCGCATCCATCACGACCTGAAAGGGACCATGCCATGCGCACCAGCGCCCCCGACACCCATGACGATCTGCGCGCGGCCCTGCGGGGCCTGTGTGCCGAATTCCCGGCCGAATATCACCGCAAGCATGGCGCCGCCGAAACCTACCCCGAAGACTTCATCGACGCGCTGACCCGCGCCGGCTGGCTGGCCGCGATGATCCCCGAGGAATATGGCGGCTCGGGGCTGGGGCTGGCCGAAGCCTCGGTCGTGATGGAGGAGATCAACCGCGCGGGCGGCAATGCCGGTCATTGCCACGGCCAGATGTACAACATGAGCACGCTTCTGCGCCACGGATCGGACGATCAGAAGGCCCGGTTTTTGCCACGCATCGCCAGCGGCGAATTGCGGCTGCAATCGATGGCCGTGACCGAACCCACGACCGGTACGGACACGACCAAGCTGCGGACGACGGCGACCCGAAAGGGCGACCGATACGTCATCAACGGCCAGAAGGTCTGGATCAGCCGGGTGCAGCATTCCGACCTGATGATCCTTCTGGCGCGCACGACCCCCCTGGCCGAGGTGACGCGCAAGGCGGACGGCCTGTCGGTGTTCCTGGTCGAACTGGATCAGGCCATCGGCCGCGGCATGCAGGTCAAGCCCATCGCGAACATGGTCGGCCACGAGACGAACGAGCTGTTCTTCGACGATCTGGACATCCCCGCCGATGCGCTGATCGGAGAGGAGGGGCGCGGCTTTCGCTATATCCTAGACGGGCTGAACGCGGAGCGGACCCTGATCGCGGCCGAATGCATCGGGGACGGCTACTGGTTTCTGGACAAGGCCGCGGCCTATGCGTCCGAACGCGAGGTCTTTGGCCGGCCCATCGGCCAGAACCAGGGCATCCAGTTTCCGCTGGCGCGCGCCTATGCCCATCTGGAGGCCGCGAACCTGATGCGGTTCGAGGCCTGCCGCCGCTTCGATGCGCAACTGCCCGCGGGCGATCAGGCGAACATGGCCAAGCTGCTGGCCGCCGATGCCTCGTGGGAGGCGGCGAATGCCGCGATGCAGACCTTTGGCGGCTTCGGCTTCGCGCAGGAGTACGACATCGAGCGCAAGTTCCGCGAGACGCGGCTGTATCAGGTGGCGCCGATCTCGACCAACCTGATCCTGTCCTATCTGGCCGAGCATGTGCTGGGCCTGCCGCGCAGCTTCTGACCATGGATCATGGTCTCAGCTTTCCGCTGTTCGTTCCCGCCGACCGGCCCGACCGCTTTGCCAAGGCCTGCGCGGCGGGCACGGACAGCGTGATCATCGATGTCGAGGATGCAGTCGCCCCTGACATGAAGTCCGCCGTGCGCCGCATCCCGCAGACCGCGCTGCCCGACCGCTCGCAGGTGCGGCTGCTGCTGCGGGTGAACGGGGTCGGCACGCCGTGGTATCACGACGACGTGGCCTTTGCCCGCGCCACGGGGTTCGACGGCGTGATGCTGCCCAAGGCCGACAGCCCCGATCAGGTGGCGGCGCTGCGGGCGGCGCTTGGCGACGGGGTGGCCGTGATCGCGCTGATCGAGACAGTCGCAGGCCTTGCCTGGGTGGAGGAGATCGCGCTGGTTGCCGACCGTCTGGCCTTCGGCTCGATCGATTTCTGCGAGGATCTGGCCTGCGCGAACAGCGCGATGACGCTGCTGCCGGTGCGATCGCGCATTGCGCAGGCGGCGCGGCTGGCGGGGCGGCCGGCACCGATCGACGGCGTCACCGTGACTCATGACGATCCCGCACCCGTGACCGAGGACGCGCAGCATGCGGCCCGGATGGGCTTTGGTGGCAAGCTTCTGATCCATCCGCGCCAGATCGCACCGGCGCGGGCCGGGTTTCAGCCCGACCCCGATCAGGTCGCATGGGCCGAACGCATCGTGGCGGCCTCGGGTAGCGTGGCCGCAATCTCCGTCGATGGCGAGATGGTGGACACGCCCGTCATCGCCCGCGCGCGGCGCATTCTTCAGCGCGCCGGGGTGGCGCCATGACCGATGACATCGACATCGACCACCTTGCCGGATGGATCGGCCGGCAGGAGACCGCCCAGGACATGGTGACGCCCGGACTGCTGCGGCGCTTTCGCGCGACCTTCGGCAACCTGCTGTCAGCCGATGACGGCCATGCGCCGCTTGGCCTGCATTGGTGTTTGTCGCCGCCCGCCGTTGCGTCTGACGAACTGGGCCCCGACGGCCACCCCGTGCGCGGGGGCTTTCTGCCGCCGGTGCCTTATCCCAACCGCATGTGGGCCGGCGGCGCGGTCAGCTTTCATGCGCCCCTGTCCGCCGGGGATTGCGTCCAGCGCGACTCTCGCATCTGTGCGGTCACGCCTCGGCAGGGACGCAGCGGGCCGCTGGTCTTCGTATCGGTCGAGCATCGCCACTCGGTCGCCGGACAGCTGTGCATCAGCGAACGCCACGACATCGTCTATCGCCCGGCCGGCCCGCCTCCGCCCGCGCCCGGCCCATGCAGCGCGATGCAAGGCGCCTTTGTGGCCGACCCGGTCATGCTGTTTCGCTATTCCGCGATGACGTTCAACGGGCATCGCATCCATTACGACCACCCCTATGTCACCGGCACCGAAGGTTATGCGGGGCTGGTCGTGCATGGCCCGCTTCAGGCGACGCTGCTGATGCACACGGCGGCCAAGGCCTTGGCAAGTCGGGCAATCCACGTCGAATATCGCGGTCTGGCGCCCCTGATTGCAGGTCAGGCCGCGCGCATCCGTCAACAGGACGACCGCCTGTGGCTGGAAAAATCCGACGGACAGACCAGTTTCGAGGCCCGCGCCAGCCGGCTCACATCCCCTCAGGATCATCCATGACCCAGACCCCGCCAAGCAACGTCCCCGACAGCCGGGGACAGAACGCCTATCGCGCCGACCCGGCCCTGGCCGCGCTGATGCAGATCTATCTGCCCGGCGATCAGCGGTCGGCCCTGCTGCCGCAACTGGACCGGATGGGCGATCTGGTCGGCGACCGGCTGGAGGAACTGGCCCTGGCCGCCGACCGCAACCCCCCGGTGCTGCAGATCCGCGACCGCACAGGCGCGCCCCGCCAGCGGATCGACAAGCACCCGGCCTATCGCAAGATGGAGGACATCGCCTTTTCACAGTTCGGGCTGGCCGCCATGTCGCATCGTGCCGGCGTGTTCGGGCTGGCCGGCGCTGCACATCCGGTTGCGAAATACGCGCTGGTCTATCTGTTCGTCCAGGCCGAATTCGGCCTGTGCTGCCCGCTCAGCATGACGGATTCGCTGACCCGCACCTTGCGCCGGTTCGGCAGCACGGACCTGCAGGACCGCTATCTGGCGGGACTGACCTCGCAGGATATGGACGCGCTGCTGCAGGGGGCCATGTTCATGACGGAACAGGCGGCCGGGTCGGACGTGGGCGCCATCACGACCCAAGCGCGGTTGCAGGACGGCCAGTGGCGGCTGCATGGCGACAAGTGGTTCTGCTCCAACCCCGACGCGGCGCTGGCGATGGTGCTGGCCCGGCCCGACGGCGAAGGTCAGGGCACGCGGGGGCTGTCGCTGTTTCTGGTGCCGCGCGATCTGCCCGCCGGCACGCCGAACGCCATCCGGATCCTGCGGCTGAAGGACAAGATGGGCACGCGTTCGATGGCCTCGGGCGAGGTGGCACTGGACGGCGCATTCGCCTGGCTGGTGGGCGATCCGGGGCAGGGGTTCCGACAGATGACCGACATGATCAACATGTCGCGGCTGGCCAATGGTGTGCGCAGCGCGGGCCTGATGCGCCGCGCCACGTCCGAGGCGCTGTTCATCGCGCGCCATCGCCGCGCCTTTGGGCAGGCGCTGATCGAGATGCCGCTGATGCGTCGGCAGCTCGCAAAGATGCTTGTGACATCCGAACAGGGCCGCAGCATGGTTTTTCACACCGCGCGCGTCCTTGCGGCTGCCGACCAAGGCGACGCGGCGATGGCCCCGGTGCTGCGCATTCTGACGCCGCTGATCAAGTTCCGCACCTGCCGCGACGCGCGAAAGGTCGCGGGCGATGCGATGGAAGTCAGGGGTGGCTGCGGCTATATCGAGGAATTCTCGGATGCCCGCGTGCTGCGCGACAGCCATCTGGGCTCGATCTGGGAGGGGACCAGCAATATCGTCGCCCTCGACGTGATGCGCGCGGCCCGGCGCGATGGCGGGTTTCAGGCGCTGGACGGATATCTGCGCGGCCTGTCGGGGCAGTCACCGGAAATCACCGCAGCCCTTAACCAAGCGATGGCGCTGGTGTCCGCGGTGTCGGATGAGGCCGGCCCCGAAGTGCGGCGGGCGGCTTCCGCCCTCTATCATGTGACATCGGCGGCGTTTCTGGCGTGGGAGGCGGATCGGCTGCGGGCCTTCGACCCCGTGCAGGCGCAGGATCGCGCGCGGTTGTCGCGCATGGTCCTTGCGCACCGCCTGACCGCCCGCGATCCGCTGGCCCCACCCGAGGCAGAGCCCAACTGGCTGCCGGGCCTTCTGGCCCGCGCCGGCATCGACCCGGATGCGCCGGCGCATGAGGCATCCGCATGAGCGGGGGGGGCATCGCCGACCGTCTGGCCGCCTTTGCAACCGGCCCGGTCGCGGCGGACGACCGGATGCGCCGCTTCGTCGGGATGTCGCTGCTTGACTGGTCCAGCGTCGGCATCGCCGGTCGGAACGAACCCGTCGCGCAGGCCGCAGCAACGCTTGCCCGGGCCGAAGGCGGCGCGGCCCTGCTGCTGGCAGGCGGCAACGCCACGCCGCGCGCCGCCGCGCTGGCCAATGGCGCGGCAGGACACGCGCTGGATTATGACGATACCCATTTCGGCCATATCGGCCATCCAAGCGTCGCAGTCATCCCGGCGGCCCTAGCCTTGGGAGAGAATATCCGGGGGTGCGACTTTCTCAATGCGCTAACGATCGGGCTGGAAACCGCCTGCCGGGTCGGCGCGTGGCTGGGCCGGGCGCATTATCTGGCGGGATTTCACCAGACAGGAACCTCGGGCGCCTTCGGCGCCACCGCCGCTGCCAGTCGGGTTCTGGGGCTGACCCGCGATCAGGTCGCGCATGCGCTGTGCCTGACGTCCACCCGTGCCGCCGGGCTGAAAAGTCAGTTCGGCAGCATGGGAAAGCCTCTCAATGCGGGCTTCGCGGCCGAGGTCGGGGTGACCTCGGCACTGCTGGCGCAAGCGGGGGTCAGGTCGCTGCCGGACGCGATTGATGGTGTGCAGGGGTTCGGCCCGACCCATGCGGGCGCGGGAAACGATCGGGCCTTCGACAATCTGGGGCATACGTGGGTCTTTCCCGACATCTCGTACAAGTTCCATGCCTGCTGCCACGGGCTGCACGCGATGCTCGAGGCCCTGCAGGATCTGAGGGATGCGGGTGTGACGGCGGGCCGGATCGTCGCGGTCCATGTGCAGACCAACCCAGCCTGGCTTGCGGTCTGCAATCAACCCTCCCCCGTCCACGGATTGCAGGCCAAGTTCAGCTATCGTCTGACCGCCGCGATGTCGCTGGCCGGGTGCGACACGGCAGCGCTTGAGACGTATAGCGACGCCGCCTGCGCCGACCCTATGCTGACAGCACTACGCGATCGGGTGGTGGTTACCGGCGACTCTTCCCTGTCGGAAACCGAGGCGCGGGTCGTTATCGAAACGCGGGACGCTGACCGATACGAGGCGCATCGTAATATTACGGCACCTATCAAGACAGAGGTTTTGAAACAGCGGTTGCAAGCCAAGTCGGCAAGCTTGCTGGGTGACGCCTCGGCTAAAGATCTGGAACGTGCCGTCACTGACCTCGCTGACGCGGCGGACCTTTCATTTTATGTGACGGCGTTGAAGCACCCCCTCACCTTGGCCCTCAACTCCAAACCCAACCAATGCAGAGGCCTATGAAGGTGCTCATGCCGATAAAGTGCGAGATCGACTGCAATGTGCAGGACCGTGTCAAAGCGGACGGATCGAGGAGCGGTCTGGCCAATGTAGAAATGTCGATCAACCCACACGACAAGATTGCTGTAAAAGAGAGTAGTCTACCAAGGTCGTCGTCACCGATGACGTGCATCAGGACACCAACCCGCCGGCCGTCACCCAATCCTTGTCAAGTTCATTGAGGACAAGCCGCAGCAGCTGCTCGCCGTCGGATCTTGCTCTGCAGGCTGGCAATGCCAACCGCTCAGTCATCAGCGGGCCTGGCCGGATGCGCGAATTAGTTCACGGGATGTGCATCGATTGGGGCGCGTCGATACGCAGGGCTTGTGGGGCACTGCGGTTCGACACCTCCACGTTCCACTACAAGTCCCGGCGCACGGACCAGGCTGCCGTCGAGAGACGGATCAGGGAGATCTGCGAAACGCGGGTGCGCTACGGCTACCGGCGTGTCCACATCTTGCTGCGACGCGAGGGATGGCCGGTGAACATCAAGAAGACCCGAGGGATTTACAATGACTTGGGTCTGCAGCTCAAGAACAAGAACCCGAAACGGCGGGTGAAGGCCAAGCTGCGCGATGATCGCCAGGAGGCTGTCAGGCCGAACGATGTCTGGGCCATGGATTTTGTTCATGACCAACTCGCCCTGGGCAACAAGCTGCGGATCCTGACGAACGAGGATACGCATTCCCGTTTCTGTCCAGCGGCCGACCCGCGCTTCACCTACCGCGGCGAGGATGTGGTCCGGACACTGGAACGGGTCGGTGCCCAAGTCGGATATCCCAGAACGATCCGGGTCGACAATGGCAGCGAATTTATCTGTCGCGATCTCGACCTGTGGGCCTATGCCAACGATGTCACCCTGGACTTCTCACGCCCTGGAAAGCCGACAGACAACGGCTTCATCGAGGCGTTCAACAGCAAGCATCGGTCCGAATGCCTGAACGCTCACTGGTTCATGAGCCTTGCGGACGCGCAGGAAAAAATGGAGGATTGGCGTAGACACTACAACGAGAACCGACCCCACAGCGCGATCGGATATAACGTACCGATCGCCCTGCATTATCCTGGCGGCGCAACCAGCCCGTCGCCATGACCAAGCCGGAAAACTCCAGCATCCGGCGGTCCAAGGTTGGGGAGCAGGGCACGCGTTGTAGGATGACCAGTTCAAGGTGCACTAGCGTGTGGGCGCGGGCTTGGACATGTTATCTAGCTACGACACTGGACTTGCTATGTGAATACCTTGCAAAGCTTTGCGCAACAAGGCCCGCAGTACTGCATGACACACAGCGTTAATAGCCTAGCGAAGACGACTTAGATCAACGCGCGCCGCACTGTTCCGGAAATCCATTCTGACACGACGACCGTCCCCAGGATCACGATCAGGATCATCGTGACCTGCGGCCAGGCCAGCGTGTTCAGTGAAGCCTGCAGCTTTAGCCCCAGCCCGCCCGCCCCGACCAGCCCCAAGATGGCGCTTTCGCGGATGTTGATGTCCCACCGGAACACCGTAATCCCCCAGAAGGCCGGCAGCACCTGCGGTACGATCCCGTAGGTCAGCACCTGCGCGGGCCCGGCGCCGGTGGCCGTCACGGCCTCGATCTGGCGGGGGTCAGTTTCCTCAATTGCTTCGTACAGCAACTTGCCGATAAAGCCGATCGACCGCAGCGCGATTGCGATGATCCCGGCCAGCAGCCCCGGTCCCAGGATCGCCACCAGCAGCAGCGCCCAGATCAGCGCGTTGATCGACCGTGAAGCGACGATCACGAACATCGCCACCGGTCGCAGCAGGCGCGGTGAGGGCGAGGTGTTGCGCGCCGCCAGAAACGCCACCGGCACCGCCATTACGACGCCCAGCATAGTGCCAAGCGTGGCCATGTTCAGCGTGTCCCACAGCGGCCCCATCAGTTCGGGCAGATAGCCGAAGGACGGCGGGATCATGCGCCCGCCGATATCGGCCGCCTGCGCTGGTGCATCGCACACAAAGGCCCAGATCGTGCCCTTGGTCATCACCCCCCAGCACCAGACGAACAAGGCAACCAACCCCAGCCAGCCTGCCCACAATAGCAGTCGATGCCTGGGCGTGCGCCACGTCCAGATCCGGTCGCCCTTCAGGTGATCGGTGACATCGGTCATTGCAGGAACTTTCTCAGATAGGACGACCCGTATTCAGCGATCATCACAATGACGATGATGATCAGCAGGATCGCGCCAGCACTGTCATATTCGTAACGATCAATGGCAGTGTTCAGGGTCGCCCCGATGCCGCCCGCCCCCACGATCCCAATGACCGAGCTTTCGCGAAAATTGATGTCCAGGCGATAGACGGACAGGCCGATCAGGCGCGGCATCACCTGTGGCTGGACGGCATAATTGATGACCTGCATCCAACCGGCGCCGGTGGCGCGCACAGCCTCGACCTGAGCCTCGTCCAAGTCCTCGATGTCGTCAGCTAGCAGCTTGGCGATGAAGCCGATCGTGGCAAAGGTCAGCGTCAGGAACCCGGCGAACGGCCCGAAGCCGAACATGGCCACGAAAAAGATCGCGATGATGATCTCCTGCACCGCGCGGCTGACGGCGATGATCGACCGGCAGACCGCATGGACCGCACGTGGGGCGATGTTGCGCGCCGCCCCGATGCCGATGGGGATCGAGATTGCCACCCCCACCACCGTCGACGTCAGCGTCATTGTCAGGCTTTCCTCCAGTCCACGAGAGATGTCGCGCCAGCGGCTGGTGAAATCGGGCGACAGGAAACCCTGGGCAAAGCGGACCGCGCGCGACCACCCCTCGGTCATCCGCACCCAGTCCAGATCCAGCGTGGCCAGCGCCGCGATGAACCAGATGGCGAAGCCCACCTGCAGGGCCACGGCAAGTCGGCGGTTCTTGATGATCTGCGGCGGCCGCTTCCAGGTGGTGGCGTATCTCATGCCATGGCCATCGCGTCTTGGGTGGCCAGTGCCTCTCGCGCCTCGGCCTGATCGTCGGCCTCGGCGCGGCGCATCGCGTCCCAATCCTCGTCTCCATAGATGCGGGTCAGTGCGGCATCGGTCAGATCGGCGGGCGAGCCGTCAAAAACGACCTGTCCCGCACGCAGACCCACAATCCGCGGCAGGAACTGGCGTGCCAGGGCCACATCGTGGATGTTGACGATGGCGGGCAGATCGCGCTCGGCACAAATCTCGGTCAGCAGCCGCATGATCTGGCGGCTCGTCTTTGGATCCAGGCTGGCAGTGGGTTCGTCGACAAGCAGCAGTTCGGGGTCCTGGGCCAGTGCGCGGGCGATGCCCACCCGCTGCCGCTGGCCGCCCGACAGGGCATCCGCGCGCTTGTCCGCGTGATCCGATAGGCCGACCCGATCCAGCAGGGCATAGGCCCGCGCAATGTCAGCGGGTGGAAAGCGCCGGGTGAAACTTTGCCAGAAGCTGACATAGCCCAAGCGACCGGACAGCACATTCTCCATCACCGTCAGGCGTTCGACCAGGGCGTATTCCTGAAAGATCATCCCAATTCGGCGGCGCTGGCGGCGGAGCGCGCGCGGGGCTAGTCCCGTCAACTCGGTTCCGCCAAGGGTGATACGCCCCGCCGTTGGCTCCACCAGTCGGTTGATGCAGCGGATCAGCGAGGATTTTCCCGCCCCCGACGGCCCGATCAGGCCCACGATCTGTCCCTTGGGCACTGACAGGCTGACGTTGTTTACTGCCCGGTCGCCCGTCTTGTAGGTTTTGATCAGCCCTTGCAGGTCCAGCATCGCGCCTCGTCCCTCAAATGGTGGGGCCAGGGGATGTGGCGGCATCCCCTGGCCTATCTGCTGCTGTTCGGATTAGCTGCAGGAATATTCAACGCCCATTGTCTCATCGATCTGGCGCACGACCGACCAGGCGTCGGCAAAGTTGATCTCGATGAATTGCGATTCCCCGGAATTGCTGAACTCAGCCTCCAGCGCGGTGCCGGTCCAGTCGAAATCGAAGAACGCCTGACGGATCTTGTCCTGCAGCTCTGACGTCAGGTTATGGGCGACGCCATAGCCGGTCGTCGGGAAGGTTTCCGAGGTATAGAGGACCTTGAACTGATCCTCGGTCACCACCTCGCGTTCGATCATCCGGGTCTTGACGGAATTTGCGATGGCAGCGGCGGGATAGTCGCGATTGGCCACGCCGAGGATCGAATTGTCGTGCTTGCCGGAAAAGACTGGCGTGAAATCGGTGCCCGCGACCATATTGTATTCCGCCTGCAGCAGGGCTGAGGGTGCCTTGTAGCCAGAGTTGGAGGTCTCGGCTGTGAACGCCATCTGCCCGCCACGGATGCCCTCGACATCGTCGATGCCGCTTTCGGGATGGGTGATGATCTCCATCTCGTATCCAAAGCTGCCGTCATCGGCGGCCATCATCGCTAAAGGGCGGAACCCGGCGCAGGCCACGGCCAGCGGGTTGGATCCGGTATTGAAGCCCGCGACATGCAGACGACCCGCGCGCATCGCCTCGATCTGGGCGGCGTTGCTGTCGACGGGGAAGAACTGGACATTCTTGCCGGTCACCTCGGCCATGTGGTCCAGGAATTCCTGCCAGACCTCGGCATAAACGGCCGGGTCCTCGACGGGGGTATAGGCAAAGACCAACGTGGCCGGATCGGAAAGCTCGGCCGCATCAGTTGGAATGTCGGCAAGCATATCGCCATCGGCATCGCTATAGCGCGAGTCGAGCGCAAATTCAGCATGTGCGGCCTGCAGGGCGAGAAGGCTGAGGGCGGCGGCGGTCAGTACAGTGCGGGTCATCGGGTCCTCGCGAAACAGGGTCATGTCGGTGGCCCCGTCCCTAACGGCCCCGAATGACAGCGCGGTGACATCTGCATGGCAATCCGGCGACGATCTTCTGGCTTCAAAGTGACTTTGTCAGATCCGGTGCCGAGACTGGATGAAGATGAATACAGCGAATGCGACGTTCACCGCGGCCAGAACAGCGATGACCCAGAGCGTCGCAGACGACCCCCACCCTGCGACCAGGATGCCGCCGAGGATTGGCGCTGCTGCCTGCGCAAGGAGCGACGGGCGTGCCAGACGACCGATCAGTGCGGGATACCGCTCCTGACCAACGATCCAAATGCCAACAT
Organism: Paracoccus hibiscisoli; assembly: GCF_005048265.1. Taxonomy (GTDB): domain Bacteria; phylum Pseudomonadota; class Alphaproteobacteria; order Rhodobacterales; family Rhodobacteraceae; genus Paracoccus; species Paracoccus hibiscisoli. Next base: position 16,124 of record NZ_SUNH01000008.1, on the reverse strand, counting down.
GGGGTGCGGCCAGACCTGCAACAGTCAACGCCAACGAGATGGTGCCAATCACCCACGGCAGAGGCCAACCTGTGTCTTCAACAATTGGTCCGGCCAAGATTGCCATCAGATAATATCTGCTGCCCCAGGTAAAGATCTGGACGACACCCAGAGGAGGGCTGACAGGCCAATGTGGGGTCCGTCGCATGGTCTAATCGTCCTGTCCCGCCAAATTCGGTCCGCATAGCGACTATCGGGCAGTCTTGTCCAATGGCGAACTGCCAGTAGTGTCCGCGAGCATGGTGTAATTTAAGCGCCCTCGACGGTGTGATCTGGACTGCCTCGTGTCAGCACGCAGTCCAGATTACCGTCTGCAGTTCGTCAAAGATGCCAGACGCTATCGCCAGTACTAGGCTGCCCAGAGGGTTGGCTGCCACGAACAGGACAGGCTCTTAAACCTCGTTCATCATCACCGGGCGGTACCCGTACAAGAGCATGCATCAGCTGGCACTGTCTGTCAGGAAAACGAGCGGTTTTCTGACGACGTCCTATCGAAATGAGCTTGTTGATCTTGCAACAAAATGCTGCGCACAACGCACGAATTGCAAAAACGAAGTCGGTCCAGCTTCGGTTGCTGACCGGGACTAGACATCTAGCTCCTCAAACCCTTGTCGAAGGCGCCTGTCACGGCGCGCCTTCAGTAGCAGAGACGATAAATTGTTTTTGCGTAAGAAACGGTCTGCGCACTGAAGCTTCAAGATCATCAGCGACAACACCTAGTTCTACTCTACGTGACAAGAGGCGATCATAATCACCAAAGCCGCTTATTGTCGGCTATTGCGCTAACCTGAGGCGTACAAGACCATGAAAGGCGCCGACCCGTTCAACCCATCGTCGAACATGCGAGACATGAAGGCCTTAGACCGCCGTATTGACACGATTGCTAGGCGCAGCCGATATTGCGAACGGCTTCGGCCAGAGACGGGACGACATGACGGCGAAAGGCCTCGGGCGCCCATTCGGCAAGCGATCCAGCCACATGGATCGCGCCGGCCGGGCGGCCCGCCGCGTCCGGAATGGCCATGCCGATAGCGACCTCGCCCATCAGCACCTGTTCCACCGCCAAGGCGTGCCCATCACGGCGGGTCTTGGAGATCTCTGCCCGTATCGCATCTGGATCGGTCAGTGTGCGCGGGGTTAGGGCGGGTAGCGTGGTTGCGGTCAGGATGGCGTCGATTTCGGCGTCGGGCAGCAGGGCCAGGGCCGCCCATCCGCCCGATGTGCTGGTCGAGGGAACAGTGTTGCCCACCAACGTGGCAAAGAACGCCTCGCGCTTGCTTTGCAGGCGGCTGGCATAGACCATCCGCGCCCCGTCGAACAGCGACAGATCCACCCGTTCGCGCACCTGCTGGCGCAGTTCCAGCAGAAACGGACTGGCGCGGCGCAGAAGCGGGTTCAGCCGCAGGTAGTCATGCGTCAGATCCAGCACCGGCAGATGCAGCAGAAAACCGTGCCCATCCTGGGTCAGCGTCAAATAGCCCAGCTTGCGCAAGGTATGGACCAGACGCTGCGCGGCGCTGCGGGTCAGTCCGGTGCGTGCCGCGATCTGCGCCAGGGTCAGCGGCCCCCCCGCGCCGCGAAAGGATTCCAGAACGCTTATCCCGCGGGCAAGCGACTGGTTGAACATCCCATCGGGCGCATTCCCGGCGTCGGGGGGCGGCGCTTTCTGCGTCACGTCATCTCCGGCGTTGACAGGTCGAAATCCAAGCTTCTAATCTCAACATACAATGCAGCCGTATCGGACAGCAATACAAATGCCGCAAACCTCTCCAAGCCCACGGGTCGCTGTCGCCGGGTTCGTCCACGAAAGCAATTCGTTCGCGCCCAGCCCGGCGGACATGGCGGCCTTCCATCAGGGCGGTGGCTACCTGCCGCTGTGCCGGGGGGACCAGATCATCCGCAGCGCCGCCGGGGTGAACCTGCCGGTGGCCGGGCTGATCGCGCATGCGCAGGATGCCGGCTGGCAGCTGCTGCCGGTGATCTGGGCGGGGGCAGTGCCCTCGGCTCCGGTGACGGCGAAGTGCTATCGGGCCATCTCGGACGAGCTGGTGGCGGGGCTGCGCGATCTTGGCCCGCTGGACGGGGTGTTTCTGGACCTGCATGGCGCGATGGTGGCCGAAGGCGCCCCCGACGGCGAAGGCGTGTTGCTGGAGCGGGTGCGCGCGGCGGTGGGGCCGGACGTCCCCGTGGTTGCGGCCTTGGACCTGCATGGCAATATCAGCGAACAGATGGTGCGCCAGGCCGACGTCATGGTGGGCTTTCGCACCTATCCCCATGTCGACATGGCCGAGACGGGGCGCCGTGCCGGCATCCAGCTGGGGCGGCTGATGGCGGGCGGCGCGGCCTTCAAGGCGTTCCGGCAGGCGGGTTTCCTGATCCCCATCGCCTGGCAGGCGACCTCGACCCGCCCGGCGCGCGATCTTTACGCGATGATTGACGCGGCCGAGGCCGAAGGGGTCTGCGCCTCGCTATTCATGGGCTTTCCAGCGGCGGATTTCGCGGACTGCCGCCCCTCGGTCATCACCTATGCGGAAAGCCAGGCGCAGGCCGACGCGGTGGCGGGCCGCATCGCCGCGGCCCTTGGCGAAGCCGAGGATGGCTTTCGCGGCCAGTGCTTCACGCCAAGTGAAGGGGTCCGCGCGGCGATGGCGCAGGCGCAGGGCCCTGTGATCCTGGTGGACACGCAGGACAATCCCGGCGCGGGCGGCAATTCGGACACGACCGGCATGCTGCGCGCCCTAGTCGAAGCCGACGCCCAGAACGCCGCCATCGGGTTGATGGTCGATCCGGATGCCGCCGCCGCCGCCCATGCGGCGGGGGCAGGCGCGCGGATCACGCTGGATCTGGGCGGCAGGTCCGGCATTCCGGGCGATGCCCCCTTTCGCGGCAACTTCACGGTCGAGGCCCTTTCGGACGGGCAGTGCCACGCGACCGGCCCCTATTACGGCGGCGCGCGGTTGTCGCTTGGCCCATCGGCCGCGCTGCGCATCGGCGGCGTGCGGATCGCGGTCGCCAGCGAAAAGGCCCAAATGGCCGACCGGCAGATGTTCCGGTTCCTGGGGATCGTCCCCGAGGATCAGAAGATCCTGGTCGTCAAAAGCTCGAACCACTTCCGCGCCGATTTCGAACCCGTCGCGGCCGAGATCCTGACCTGCGCGGCACCCGGCCCGATGCCGGTCAGCCCCGCAGTCCTGCCCTTTCGTCACCTGTCCCCCGGCCTGAGGCTGGAGCCGGGTGGCCCGCCCTTTACACCCCACGCGCCAGACTGACGCCAAGATCGACCAGCGCGGATCTTCAACAGAGAGGACATCATGTTCAACCGAGTGACTGCAACGCTTCTTGCCTCGACCATGCTGACGGGTGCGGCCTTCGCCGAAACGACCATCACCGCGGTGATGCATTCGGGCCTGCGCGTGCTGGACCCGATCATCACCACCGCCCATATCAGCCGCAACCACGCCTACATGATCTATGACGTGCTGATCGCGCAGGATTCGGAATTCCAGCCACAGCCGCAAATGGCGGACTGGACGATCTCGGATGACGGGCTGACCTATGTCTTCACCTTGCGCGAGGGGCTGGTCTTTCACGACGGCGCGCCGGTGACGGCGACCGATGCGGTGGCCTCGCTGAACCGGTGGGGGGAACGCGATGCGGGTGGGCAGGTCATCATGGACCGCACCGAAAGCCTTGAGGCGACAGATGATCGCACCATCACCTGGACCCTGACCGAAGCCTTCGTTCCGATGCTGGATGTGCTGTCCAAGCAGTCGGCCCTGCCGCCCTTCATCATGCCCGCCCGGGTGGCCGAGACGCCGTCGGACACGGCGATCACAGAATATGTCGGATCGGGACCGTTTCGTTTCGTCGAGGCCGAGTTCCAGCCGGGGTTGAAGGTCGTCTATGAGAAATTCGACGATTACGTGCCCCGCGACGAGCCGGCCGACTGGATGGCGGGGGGCAAGGTCGTGAACGTTGACCGGGTCGAATGGGTCAACATGCCCGACGTCCAGACCGCCGTGAACGCGCTGTCTGGTGGCGAAATCGACTACATCGAGGCGATGCAGGTCGACTTGATCCCGCTGCTGGAAGGCGATCCGAACATCGTCGTCGAGACACGTGAACCGACCGGCATGCAGACGATGACGCGGATGAACTTCCTGCACCCGCCCTTTGACAACGTCCAGGTCCGTCAGGCCGCGATCAAGGCGATCACCCAGGAACCCGTGCTGGCCGCGATGGTGGGCAACCCGGAATACTATTCGGTCTGCGGCGCCATTCTGGGCTGCGGCACGCCGCTGGAAAACGCGACCGGCACCGAGACCCTGACAGGGGGCGGCGGCGCGGACGAGGCGCGCGCCCTGCTCGAAGAGGCGGGCTATGACGGAACGCCGGTCGTGCTGATGGCGCCGACCGACATGGTCGCGCTGGCCACCCAGCCCGTCGTCATCTCGCAGATGCTGCGCGAGGCGGGGTTCCAAGTCGAACTGCAGCCGATGGACTGGCAGACGCTGGTCACGCGCCGCGCCAGCCAGGCGGCCCCGGCCGAGGGTGGCTGGAACATCTTCATCACCAACTGGATGGTGCCTGAGATCTCGAACCCCATTTCGAACCCGATGCTGAACGGGCGGGGCGATGATGCCTGGTTCGGCTGGCCTACGGACGAGACGATCGAGGCGCTGAAGGAGGAGTTCATCGACGCCCCTGACGCCGACGCCCAGGTGGCGGTCGCCGAGGAAATCCAGGCCCACGCGCTTGAGAACGGGCTGCTGATCCCCCTGGGGCAGTACACCCTGCCGCAGGCGCGCCGCACCACGATCACCGACATGATCAATTCGCCCGTCCCGGTCTTCTGGGGCGTTCAGAAATCCGAGTGATCCGTCCCTGACACCGCAAGGGGGGCGGCGCGCCCGCCCCCGCTCCCGCCCTGACCGGAGGAACCTGATGCTGGGGTATATCCTGCGGCGCTGCCTTGCCGTCATTCCGGTGATGCTGCTGGTCGCCGTCTTCGTCTTTCTGCTGCTGCGCCTGACACCGGGCGATCCGGCTGCGATCATCGCGGGCGACATGGCCACGCCCGCCCAACTGGAACGCATCCGCGAGGCGATGGGCCTGAACGACCCGATCCACATCCAGTTCCTGACCTGGGTCGGGCAGTTGCTGCGCGGTGATCTGGGCGTGTCACTGATCTCCAATACGCCGGTGGCCACGATGGTCGCGGATCGCATTGCCCCAACGCTGTCCATCGCGCTGCTGACGATCATCATGTCGGTGGCCTTGGCCGTGCCGATGGGTGTGCTGGCCGCATGGAAGCACCGCAGCGCCGCCGATTACGCGGTGATGACATTCTCGGTGCTGGGCTTCTCGGTCCCCGTCTTCGTGATCGGCTATCTGTTCATCCTGGTCTTTTCGCTGCAGCTGGGCTGGTTTCCCGTCCAAGGTTATACGCCGCTGTCGGCGGGCCTGGGCGGGTTCCTGTCGAACGCCTTCCTGCCCGCGCTGACGCTGTCCACGATCTATATCGCGCTGATCGCCCGCATGACCCGCGCCAACATGCTTGAGGTTCTGGGCGAGGACTACATCCGCACCGCCCGCGCCAAGGGGGCGCCCGAACGCACCGTTCTGTTCCGCCACGCGCTGAAGAACGCGGCCGTGCCGATCCTGACCGTGATCGGCACGGGCTTTGCCTTGCTGATCGGGGGCGTGGTGGTGACGGAAACCGTCTTCAACATTCCCGGCGTGGGCCGCCTGACAGTCGATGCGATCTTGGCGCGCGACTATCCGGTGATCCAGGCGATGATCCTGCTGACCAGTTTTCTCTACGTGCTGGTGAACCTGCTGATCGACCTCAGCTACAGCTTCTTTGATCCAAGGATCCGTTACTGATGGCACAGGTACCGCAACCGACCTCGGCGATGCAGCCGGTCCTGCGCGCGCTGCGCCTGCCGCAGTTCGGCCTGGGCAGCAAGATCGCGGCGCTGGTGCTGGCGATCATCGTCGTCCTGACGCTGCTGGCGGGCTGGATCGCGCCGCACGATCCGCTGACCATGAACCCCATGGCACGTCTGCAGGGCCCGATCGAGGGTCACCCCCTGGGCACCGACAATTTCGGCCGCGACATCTTCAGCCGGGTGCTGATCGGGGGACAGCTGTCGCTGATCATCGGCATCGCCACAGCCGTTGTGTCGGTCCTGCTGGGGCTGATCATCGGCATGATCGCGGGATTCTTCCGCACTGCGGACGCGATCATCATGCGGATGATGGACGCGCTGATGGCGATCCCGTCGATTCTGCTGGCGATCGCGCTGGTGGCGCTGAACGGACCGTCGGTCGGGTCGGTCATCGCCGCGATCACCATCCCCGAGATTCCCCGCGTCGTCCGTCTGGTCCGCGCCGTGGTCCTGTCCGCGCGCGAGGAACCCTATGTCGAGGCCGCGATCGCGCTTGGGACGCCGATGCGCAAGATCCTGGTGCGGCATCTGGTCCCCAACACGACCGCGCCGCTGATCGTGCAGGGCACCTATATCCTCGCCAGCGCCATCCTGACCGAGGCGATCCTGTCCTTTCTGGGTGCGGGCGTCAGCACCGAGACCCCCACCTGGGGCAACATCATGGCCGAGGGTCGGCTGTTCTTCCGCATCAAGCCGGAACTGATCCTGTATCCGGGCATCGCGCTGTCGCTGTGCATCCTGTCGATCAACCTTCTGGGCGACGCGGCGCGCGACATGCTGGACCCGCGGCTGAAGAAACGGGCGGGGTAAGGCCATGCTGTTCAAGACACGCAATTTCGACACCGCCGACGTGGTCCTGCAGGCCTGCGACCTGACCGTGACCCTTCCGGACACGCCGGGCAACCCCGGCGTGCTGAAGTCGATCGACGTGACCATTCGCGCGGGCGAAACCGTCTGCTTGGTGGGCGAATCCGGGTCGGGGAAATCGGTCACCTCGCTTGCGATCATGGGGCTGCTGCCCCAGGCCCTACAGGTGGCGGGTGGCACGATCCAGCTGCAGGGCCGCGATCTGCTGCCGCTGACGCAGGCCCAGATGCGCGAACTGCGCGCCGCCCGCGTGGCCATGATCTTTCAGGAACCCATGACCGCGCTGAACCCGGTGCTGCGCGTCGGCGACCAGATCATGGAGGTGATGGAGCTGCACACCGACATGGGCACCGCGGAACGCCGCAGGCGCGCGGTCGCGATCATGGAACAGGTGCATCTGCCCGACGTGGAACGCATCTTCAAATCCTATCCCCACCAGCTATCGGGCGGCCAGCGCCAGCGCATCATGATCGCGATGGCGCTGGTGCTGGAACCGGTCCTGCTGATCGCGGACGAACCCACGACCGCGCTGGATGTGACCACGCAAAAGCAGATCCTGGCGCTGATCGACGAATTGCAGCGCGACCACGGCACGGCGGTGCTGTTCATCACCCATGACATGGGCGTCGTCGCGGAAATCGCCGACACCGTCTATGTCATGAAGCACGGAGAGATCGTCGAACATGGCGCGGTCGAGACGCTGCTGCGCGAGCCCCGGGCCGACTATACCCGCAAGCTGCTGCAGGCCGTGCCCAGCCTGTCGCCGCGCGACGCCCGCCCCGCCGGGGACGATGCGGTCCTGCGGGTAGAACGGCTGAACAAGATCTATGGCGGCGGGGGCATCCTGCGGAAGCTGCCGCAGGCCCATGCGGCCAAGGACGTGACGTTTTCGCTGTCCCGCGGCCGCACCCTGGGCATCGTGGGCGAAAGCGGGTCGGGCAAATCGACCGTCGCGCGCTGCATTATGCGGCTGATCGACCCGACCTCGGGGCGCATCCTTCTGGACGATGCCGACATCGCGACCCTGTCGCGCAGCGCCCTGCGCCCGCACCGGCGCAAGCTGCAGGTGGTGTTCCAGGATCCGATGCGGTCGCTGAACCCCCGCTGGACCATCGGCGAAAGCCTGATCGAGGGGCCGCTGAACTATGGCACCACCCGTGCGGACGCGATGGCCGAGGCCGCGCGCCTGATGGGCGTCGTGGGCCTGCCCGCCGATGCGCTGGCCCGCTATCCGCACCAGTTCTCGGGCGGTCAGCGGCAGCGGATCGCGATCGCCCGGGCGGTGATGATGCGCCCCGACGTGCTGGTTGCCGACGAGGCCGTGTCCGCGCTGGACGTGTCGGTGCAGGCGCAGGTGCTGGACCTGCTGGACCAGTTGCAGCGCGATCTGGGCATCGCCATCGTCTTCATCACCCACGACCTGCGCGTCGCCGCCCAGATCTGCGACGAGGTGATCGTGATGCAGCGCGGCGCGGTCGTCGAACACGGGCCCGCAGGCCAGGTGCTGGCCGCCCCCGCCCACCCCTATACCCGCGCCCTGATCGAGGCCGCCCCCGGCCGGTCCTGGGACTTTCAGAACTTCCGCGCAATGCCAGAGGTGAGACATGCCGAACCTGCCTGAGATCGACGCCGCCGTCCCGGACCTGACGGCCATCTTCCGCGACCTGCACGCCCACCCCGAGATCGGCATGGAGGAGGTCCGCACCAGCGCCGTCGTCGCGGCAAAGCTGCGCGAATGGGGCGTGGACGAGGTCCACGAGGGCGTGGGCAAGACCGGCGTCGTGGGCATCGTGCATGGCCGCGGTCAGGGCAACCGCCGCATCGGCCTGCGCGCCGACATGGACGCGCTGCCGATTCAGGAATTGACCGGCCTGGCCCATGCCTCGACCCAAGCCGGCAAGATGCATGCCTGTGGCCATGACGGGCACACGACCATGCTGCTGGGGGCTGCGCAGTACCTGGCCCGGACGCGCAATTTCGACGGCACCGCGGTCCTGATCTTCCAGCCCGCCGAGGAGGGTCTGGGCGGCGCACGCGCCATGATCGCCGACGGCCTGTTCCAGCGGTTTCCGGTGGACGAGGTCTACGGCATGCACAACCAGCCCACCGGCCAGTCGGGCAAGGCCACGCTGTGCAAGGGACCGGCGATGGCGGGGGCGTCCTTTTTCGACATCACCGTGACCGGCAAGGGCAGCCACGCCGCGATGCCGCAACAGTCGCGCGACGCGCTGGTCGCGGCAACCGGGCTGGTCGGGCAGTTCCAGACAATCCTGGGCCGCAACGTCGCGCCGCTGGATCAGGCCGTGCTGTCGGTGACCCAGATCCACGCGGGCAGCGCCTATAACGTCGTGCCCGAAACCGCGACGCTGGCCGGCACGATCCGCTTTTTCAAGCCCGAGGTCCGTGACCTGATGCAGGCCCGCATGCGCGCCATCTGCGACGGCGCCGCGCAGGCGTTCGATCTGCAGATCACCTGCGCGTTCCGCGAAATCTTTGACGTGCTGGTGAACGACGCCGACCTGTCGGACGCGTGGACCCAGGCCGCAGCCGACGTGCTGGGGACCGAAAACGTGCGCGACGATTCCCACCCTTTCACCGGGTCCGAGGATTTCGCCGACATGCTGCAGCAGGTTCCCGGCGCCTATGGCAACGTGGGCCATGCGGGCACTGTGCCGCTGCACAATCCGGGCTTCGTGCTGGACGAGGCGATCCTGCCGGTCGGCGCGTCCATCTATGCCCGCCTGATCGAACGCCGCCTGCCGGTGGCCGCATGAGCGCGGTTGACCTGCCCTTTGACGATGACGCGATGCTGGCGGGCCTGCGCCCCTGGATCGAATGCGAAAGCCCGACCTGGGACGCCGCCGCCGTCAGCCGGATGATGGACCTGGCCGCGCGGGACCTGTCGGCCATCGGTGCGACGGTGGAAACGGTGCCGGGGACCAAGGGCTTTGGCACCTCGATCCGCGCGACGTTTCCGCATGCGGATCAGGGCCAGCCCGGCATCCTGGTGTCGGGGCACCTGGACACGGTTCATCCGATCGGCACGCTGGAGAAGCTGCCCTTCCGGGTTCAGGACGGCAAGGCTTGGGGGCCGGGCATCATGGACATGAAGGGCGGCAATTATGTCTTCCTGGAGGCGATGCGCCAGATCGCACGCGCGGGTCTGACCACGCCTTTGCCGGTGACGTTCCTATTTACCCCCGACGAGGAGGTCGGCACCCCGGCCACCCGCAGCCTGATCGAGGACGCCGCCCGCGGCCAGCACGCCGTTCTGCTGCCTGAACCCGCATCCCCCGACGGGGGCGCGGTGATCGGACGCTATGCCATCGCGCGCTTCAACCTTTTAACCGAAGGGAGGCCCAGCCATGCCGGGTGGGCACTCAAGGACGGGCGATCCGCAATCGCCGCCATGGCGCGGCGCATCCTTGAAATCGAGGCGATGACGACCGAGGACTGCACTTTTTCGGTGGGCGTGGTTCATGCCGGGCAATGGGTGAACTGCGTCCCCTCCGAATGCCGGGCCGAGGTCTTGTCCATGGCCAAGACCCAATCGGACCTGGACCGGGGCGTCGCCGCGCTGACGGCCCTGCAGGGCGAAGAGAACGGCGTTGATTTCACCATCACGCGCGGTGTCACCCGCCCCGTATGGGAGCCGCAGCCGGGCACGATGGCGCTGCTGGACGTGGCGCGGGGGCTTGCCGCGCAGATCGGCTTCGATCTGCCCGCAGGCAGCGCCGGGGGCGGCTCGGACGGGAACTTCACCGGGGCGATGGGCGTGCCGACGCTGGATTCCATCGGCGTCCGGGGGCGCGGCCTGCACACGCTGGACGAACATATCGAGGTGGCCAGCCTGACCGAACGCGCCCGGCTGGCCGCGGGCCTGCTGACGCAGATCCGCTGATGGGCTCAGCCGCCGCCAAGGCCCCCGGCGGCGGTCATGGCCAAGGGTGCGAAGCTGCGCGCAAAGCTGCCTGCGTCCCATTCGCTGAGCGATCCGGCGACATGGATGGCGCCGATGGGCTGCCCGCCCTCGTCCAGCACCGGAACGCCAAGGGCGATCTCTCCGGCGACGATCTCTTCTTGCGCGATGGCAAAGCCGTCGGTGCGGGCCTGATCCACGCGGGCCATGATCGCCTGTGGATCGGTCAGCGTGCGCTGCGAATAGGGCACCAGCGAGGACCGGGCCAGCAGCGCCTCGGCCTCGGGGCGGGGCAGGCGGCTGAGGACCGCAAGCCCCCCCGCCGTGCAGTAAAGCGGCACGCTGGTCCCGATCAGCGAGGCCGAATAGAACCCCCGCTTGGACTGGAAGCGCAGCGCATAGACCAGCCGCAGATCGTCGCGCAGGCTGAAATCGACCCGCTCGCCCGTCTCGCGCCGCAGCTCCATCAGCACCGGCAGAACGCGGGCGATCTGCGGGTCCAGCCGCTGATAGTCCAGCGCGTGATCCAGCAGCCGCAGCCCCGGCAGATAGCCGCGATCGCGCGGGTCACGGCGCAGGTATCCCTGATGGCGCAGCGTGTGGACGATCCGCTGCACCGCGCTTTTGCCCAGCCCGCTGCGGGCCGCGATCTCGCCCAGGGACAACGGCCCCGAGGCGCCGTGAAAGGCCGACAGAACCTGAAACCCGCGCGCGATGGCATCGACGAACAGGGGATCGTCCGGGGGCGGCGCGATCGGGACGGGGGGCAGGACGGGACGGGTGATGTCGTTCATGCGGGACCGCTTGACGGGGCGCGAGGGCGCGATCTATCGTAATCAATACATCCATATCGCACAGCGATACGGCCTGCAACAGGGGAACGCCGATGACCGGAACGAATGAGCTGAGCGCGGTTCAGATGGTGGCCGCCTTCCGCAAGGGCGATCTGTCCCCGGTCGAGGTGGCGCGCGACGTCCTGGACCGGATCGCGGCCTGTGACGGGCAGATCAACGCCATCTGGCATCTGGACCCCGACGAGACGATGGCAGCTGCCCGCGCGTCCGAGGCACGCTGGCGCGCGGGCACGCCACTGGCGGTCAATGGCGCCGTGCTGGACGGCGTGCCGGTGACCATCAAGGAAAACATCGCGACGCGCGGCGTGCCCATGCCCCTTGGCACCGCCGCCTCGGACCTCGCGCCGCAGGCCCATGACGCGCCCCCTGCCGCCCGCCTGCGCGAGGGGGGGGCCGTCTTCACCGGCCGCACGACCATGCCCGATCTGGGGATGCTGTCCTCGGGCCTGTCCAGCTTTCATCGGCTGACGCGCAACCCGTGGAACCTTGCGATGAACCCCGGTGGCTCCAGCGCGGGGGCGGGGGCTGCGGGGGCGGCGGGCTACGGGCCGATCCATCTGGGCACGGATATCGGCGGCTCGATCCGGCTGCCGGCGGCGTGGTGCGGGCTGGTGGGCCTGAAGCCCAGTCTTGGCCGGGTGCCCATTGATCCGCCCTTCATGGGCCGGGCGGCGGGCCCGATGACGCGCACGGTCGCGGATGCGGCGCTGGCGATGGCGGTGCTGTCGGGACCGGACGCGCGCGATCACATGAACCTGCCCCCCGCGGCGCTGGACTGGCAGGATCTGGATGGCACGCTGGACGGTCTGCGCATTGGCCTGCTGCTGGATGCGGGTTGCGGCATGCCGGTCGATCCGCAGGTGCGCGCCACTGTCACGCGCGCGGCCGCCCTGTTCGAGGAGGCGGGCGCCATCGTCGAGCCGATCGCGCCGTGGCTGACGCCCGATATGCTGAAGCATGTCGATGATTTCTGGCGCACCCGCGCCGGGGTCGAAACCTCGGATCTGCCCGAGGCGCGGCGCGGCCGCATCCTGCCCAAGATTCTGGAATGGGCCGAGGCGGGCCTTGGCCGCACGGGCGAGGCGGTCTATCGCGACTATGCCGCGACCATCGAGATCCGCCGCAGGACCACTGCCATGTCCGAACGGTTCGACCTGATCCTGTCGCCGGTCTCGCCCAGCACGTCCTTTCCGGCCGATTGGGCCTGTCCTTGCGACAACGACATGGCGCGGACGATGGCGCATATCGGCTTTACCATGCCCTTCAATCTGGGCGAACAGCCGGCGATTTCTGTGCCCTGCGGGTATGACGCGCAGGGCGTGCCCATCGGGTTGCAGATCGCGGGCCGCCGCTTCGACGATCTGGGCGTTCTGCGCGCCGCGCGGGCATGGGAGGTGATCGCCCCCGCCCCGCAGCCCTGGCCCCGGCTGGCTGGGGTGGCGGCATGACAAACTGGGCCGAACGCGCCGCCGCGCTTTACGATGGCGGGCACCGCCGGATGCTGATCGACGGGGACTGGCGCGATGCGCAGTCCGGCACGGTGATCGAGGCGCGCGATCCCGCGACCGGGCGCCTTCTGGCGACGGTCCCGCGCGGGGCCGAGGCCGACATCAGGGACGCCGTCGCCGCCGCCCGCCGCGCCTTCGAGGGGCCATGGGCGCGCTTCACCCCCTTTGAACGTCAGGCCCTCCTGTTGCGCATCGCCGAACGGGTCGAGGCCGAATGGCAGGATCTGTGCCTGTCCGACACGCTGGACATGGGCATGCCGATCCAGCGCAGTCTGGCGAACAGCCGCCGCGTGCTAGGAATGCTGCGCTTTTATGCCGGGCAGGCGGTCGCGATCCACGGGCTGACGATTCCGAACTCGTTCCCCGGCGAGATCCGGTCCTTCACCGTGCGCGAACCCCTGGGCGTGATCGGCGCGATAATCCCCTGGAACGCGCCCATCGCCGGGTCCGTCTGGAAGATCGCGCCGGCCTTGGCAACCGGCTGCACCGTGGTGCTGAAACCCTCTGAAGAAGCGTCTCTGACGGTGCTGATGCTGGCCCGCATCATGCAGGATTGCGGCCTGCCGCCGGGGGTGCTGAACGTCGTGACCGGCACGGGCCCTGAGGCCGGCGCCCCGCTGGCCGCCCATCCGGGCGTGGACCGCATCGCCTTCACCGGATCGACCGCGACGGGGCGGGCCATCGCGCAGGCAGCGGCGGGCAATCTGCGGCGCGTGTCGCTGGAGCTGGGCGGCAAGTCGCCCGTCATCATCTGCCGCGACGCCGATCTGGACCGCGCGATCCCCATCGCAGCCATGGCGGTCTTTGCCAATTCCGGCCAGATCTGCATCGCCGGATCGCGCCTGTTCGTCGACCGCCAGATCCAGGACGAGGTGCTGCACCGCCTTGCGGACCACGCGCGCGCCCTGCGCCTTGGCCCCGGCGTTGATCCCGAAACCGAGATCGGGCCGCTGATCTCGGCCCGCCAGGCCGAACGGGTGCAGGGCTTTCTGGACCGCGGCCAGGCCGAAGGCGCCCGGCTGCTGACCGGCGGCGCACGGGCTAAGGGGCCGGGCCTTGAGGGCGGGCAGTTCTTTCAGCCCACCGTCTTTGCCGATGTGGCCGACGACATGACCCTCGCCCGCGACGAGATCTTTGGCCCGGTCCTTTCCGCGCTGGCCTTCGATGATCTGGACGAGGTCGTCACGCGCGCCAATGCCACCCCCTATGGGCTGGCGGCGGGGGTCTTCACCTCGCATCTGGGCACCGCGCACAAGCTGGCGCACCGGCTGCGCGCGGGCACGGTCTGGGTGAACATGTACCACGCCATCGACCCGGCGGTGCCCTTCGGCGGCGTCAAGGCCTCGGGCCACGGGCGCGAGGGCGGGATCGAGCATCTGGACGAGTATCTGGACAGCAAGGCCATCTGGATCAACACGGACTGAGGGGGAAACGGCATGGCGTTCGTCGGACTGATCGGGCTGGGCCATATGGGCCACGGTATCGCGCGCAACCTGCTGCTGCGGGGTCATGCGCTGACCTTCCTGGACCATCCCGGCAACCGGCCGGCGACCGAGATCCTGTCCCTTGGCGGGCGCCCCGCCGCGACCGGACAGGCAGTGGCGGCCGCGTCGGATACGGTGATCCTCTGCGTCACCGGCTCGCCTCAGGTCGAGGCGGTCCTGACCGCCCCGGACGGGGTCATCGCCGGGCTGCGGCCGGGGGCGGTGATCGTCGACTGCTCGACCGCGCTGCCGGATTCCACCTGCCGCATGGGGGCATTGGTCGCGGCGGCGGGCGGGCGCTATCTGGACGCCCCGATGACCCGCACCGCACGCGAGGCGCATGAGGGGCGGCTGAACCTGCTGGTCGGCGGGGACGCGGCGGATCTGGCCGACTTGCGCGATCTTCTGGGTTGCTTTGCCGAAAGCGTTCGCCATGTCGGCCCCCTGGGATCGGGTCACCGGCTGAAGCTGCTGCACAATTTCGTCTCGGTCGGCTTTCTGACCCTGCTAGCCGAGGCCGCGGCCCAGGCCCAGGATGCGGGCATCGCGCCCCGGACGCTGATCGATGTCTTGCAGGCCGGCGGCGGGGCAGGGGTCGCGCTGGACCGCATCACGCCCTTTCTGGCCGAGGGCGACCGCGCGGCGATGGCCTTTTCCATCGCCAATGCCGCCAAGGATCTGGACTATCACCGCCAGATGTCCGCCGCGTCCGGTGCCGCCCATGCGGTGGCCGACGGCATCGCCCTGACCCTGGCGCAGGCGGTCGAGGCAGGCGCAGGGGGGGCGAACCTGCCCGAACTGGCGTCTCTGCTACGCACAGGCCCAACCGCCTGAGCCAAGATGCCACCGCACTCTACAGAAGGCACGGTTCACGGCAGCGACGAGGCGTTGTTGCGCAAAGACTGCAGGGGATTCACATCGCAAGTCCGGTGTCATAGCTGGACAGCATGTCCGAGCCCGCACCGGCTCTACAAGGTCGGCGAACAGCAAGCGCAGGATGCAGCTTTTTATGCCGAGCTGGGTTGCCAGGAAACCAGAGACCTTGTGCGCGGCTACCCGGCTCAGGCTTTGGGAATTGCAGCGGGCATCGGCGTGCTTCTGGGCTTGCTGATGGCCCGCCGCTGAACTCACCTGTCGATCTGCGTGTCGAACCCTCGGCTCGCAGATCTTCGCCATTGATTGGTGAGGAGGAGGTGTTTCAGCATTTCATAAAGATCCGTTCCCGGACCCGCCATGCTATGAAGACTGCTGCCAAGGGGCGTTGTTGCAGAACTCTTATTGAGAGGGATTCACATTGCGAGTCCATGCGGTTAGGCGGGCAGCATGAGCAAGCCCGATCCCGCCCGCTACCGCACGACGAACTGGCCCGCTTACGACGCTGCGCTCAGGAAGCGCGGGTCTTTGTTGATCTGGCTGGACAAGGAGATGGCCTGGCACGCGGCACATGAGGGCCGCCCCGGGCGCCCGCCGGTCTTGTCGAATGCAGCGATCCAGTTCTGCCT
>NZ_SUNH01000072.1 GCF_005048265.1 Paracoccus hibiscisoli | reverse complement strand
GGGTCACCGTAGCTTCAGACTGTCGGCCGGGCCCGCCCACGATCGCGTGGAACGGCTGCCCATCATCGCGTGGAATCGCTGCCCACGATCAGCTGGAATGGGTGCCCATCATCCCGTGGAACACGCAGGCAGTAGGGGCGGATGTTGCAGGGTTCCGGATTGGGGACCGGGTGAACGTAATCCCCGGGGCATCGGTGACGCGCCACGGCACGGCCGCCGACTGGCTGACACTTCCCGCGCGGCATGTGGTCCCTCAGCCAGCTGGTCTTGGTGCCCCCCAAGCCGCCGCCTTCTGGATGAGCTTCGTGACAGCCTACGGCGCCCTGGTGGAGGTCTGCCGGCTTTCGGCGGGGCAATGGGTCCTGATCACAGCAGCCTCCAGTTCCGTCGGGCTGACCGCCCTCCAGATCGCTCGAGCCGTCGGTGCGCGTCCCATTGCCACCATCCTTGGAGACTGCTTGCGCCCCGCTATGCTTGAGGTCGGGGCCGAGGCGGTCGTCGTCTCGGATCGCGAGGATCTGGCGTCGCGCCTTGTCGAAATCACCGGGGACATGGCGACGGGTGGCGGCCTGGATGCCGCGTTCGATGCCGTCGGCGGCCCTCAGGTCACGGCCATCGCCGAGGCGATGCGGCCTCATGGAACGATCGTCGTTCATGGCGCGCTGAGCCCGCAGCCCACGCCCTTCCCGTTGAAGGTCGCGCTACGCAACAGCCTGTCCCTCCGCGGCTATGTCTACTCGGAAGTGACCAGAAACCCGGAAGTCTTGGCCCGCGCCGCAAGGTTTGCCGAAGAAGCCATCGCCGCAGGGTTCCTGATGCCCCGGATCGACCGGGTCTTTCCGCTGGACCGGATCGTCCATGCACACCAACACCTAGAGAGCGGCGCCGCCTTCGGCAAAATCGTCCTGCAGCCTTGATTTGCCCTCGCTCCCTCGCGCATCCTGCACGCGGAGGAACAGCCGATGAACGTCACGAACGAACTTCTGGACCTGCTTCAGCTCAGTCATCCGATCCTGCAGGCACCGATGGCAGGGGTGGCCACGCCGGCAATGGCCGCAGCCGTCTCAAATGCCGGCGGCCTCGGTGCTCTCGGTCTATGCGCCGCGAGTCTGGAGGCGGCCCGTGAGGCTATCGAGGAGGTGCAGCAACTGACAGCGGCGTCCTTCAACGTGAATTTCTTCTGCCACAAGAGACCAGCGCGCGATCCCGCCGTCGAAGCGGCCTGGATTGCCCGGGCGGCGCCGCTGTTCGAGCGGTTCGAGGCAGAGCCGCCAACTGAACTCCGTGATATCTACACCAGCTTCCGCGACACCGAAGCCTATGTCCATCTTTTGCTTGAGCTGCGACCGCGGGTCGTGAGCTTCCACCTGGGTCTGCCTCGGCCGGACCAGATCGCTTCGTTGCGTGCTACTGGGCTGATCCTGATAGGCAGTGCAACATCGCCTGCCGAGGCCCGTGCCATCGAGGCCGCCGGACTTCATGCTGTCGTTGCGCAAGGGTGGGAAGCCGGCGGCCATCGCGGCCTCTTCGATCCAACTGCGCCGGACGCACGGCTCTCCACACAAGACCTGCTGCGCGCGCTCTTGAACGAGGTGTCGCTGCCGATCATTGCAGCCGGCGGGATCATGGACGGCCGCGACATTCGCCGGATGCTGGACCATGGCGCGGCTGCAGTGCAACTGGGCACCGCCTTCATCGGCTGCCCGGAGAGCGCGGCGGATGAGGGTTACCGCGAGAGGCTTGCGCTTGGCGGTGACACGGTGATGACACGCGCCATATCGGGCCGCCCGGCCCGCTGCCTCGGCAACGCCTTCACCCAGTGGACGGAAGATGCCCAGCCCGCCAACATCCCGGATTATCCCTGCGCCTACGACTTGGCCAAGGCAGTCAACACCGCCGCGAAGGCCAAGGGCGCCACGGCATACGGGGCGCAATGGGCCGGCGCCCAGGTATCACGAGCGAGAACCCTTCCGGCAGCTGAGTTTGTGGAGGTCTTGGTCAGGGAGATGAAGGACCGGGCGAAGGCTTGAGTCGGCGTGCCCGGCCCGTCCCAGGGCCCTCGAACAGCGTTCACGGCCTGCTGGTCGCTTCTTGCCCGCCATTGGCGACGAAGGTGACGAGCGCCGTGGTCGGCAACCCATCCGCGTCCATGTCTTTGGCGGCAGGGCCTTCGGGTGCAGACTGCCGGATGATGCCCAGGCCGTAGTCGAGATCCCTGCCGATCGCTCCAAAGGCGGCGCTTTCAGGCAGACGCGCGCTGGTCCTCATTTGCACTGCGTGATCATGCGCATGGCCAAAAGCGTCGATGACCTCGCAAAGGTCAGCATCGGACATGCCGGCGATGGCGGCTTTGAACTGGGTGGCGTTCATCCTCGTTCTCCTTCCTGCAACGATGGTGTTGGTCAGATCGCAAACTGTGAACACATGAACTGGGGCGGGGACACCCTTCACGCTGAGCGCCGCCGTTCGCATATGCAGAAGACGCCAGCGAGGGATAACGCGAAAGCTTCTGCAAGCCGCTCTCATTCAGCCGGTGCTGGTTGAAAGACCGCGGCACAGAGTATTCCAGCTGGTGCCTGGCACAGGCTGTATTTGAGGTGCCCCCCGAAAACTGGACACTGGCATAAGCTCTGATTTGCTGTCTGCTGATCTTCATTACGAAGGAGATCGACGATGTCGAAACGAAAGCAGCACGCCCCTGAGTTCAAGGCGAAGGTGG
>NZ_SUNH01000071.1 GCF_005048265.1 Paracoccus hibiscisoli | reverse complement strand
TGCGAGAAAAACCCGGTTAACTGCGAGAAAAACCCGGTGCTATCCACAGGCTGCCAAGCCTATTGCGAGAGGTTCCGGGTATGTGCGAGAGTGTTTTATGATCACGTAACAACCCGGAACCTCTCGCAATATGGCTCGCCCTCGCAAGGAAACTTCCGTCTTAAACCTGCCGGCAGGTGGCAACGTCACGATGCACAACACGCTGGTGAGCGCATCCCATGGGCTGAACCTTGGCGAGAAGCGGTTAGTCGCGATGGCGGTTGCGAAGCTGTCCCCAAAAGCGGCGGCGCTCCCCGGCAAGCCGATCAAAATTTCGGCCGTCGATTTCGCCGAACAATATGGGGTCGATACAGACACGGCCTATGAGCAACTTCGGGATGCTCAAGAAAACCTGTTTCAGCGGTACATCACACACATCGAGCACTTTGGACCGAACGGCCAGCGCGTCATGGTGAGCAAAATGCGGTGGGTCTCATCTATCCATTACGAAAAGGGGGCAGGTGAGGTTTCGCTGGCTTTTGCGCCGGAGATTGCGCAGTTCCTCGTGCAGCTCAAAAAGCACTTCACAAGCTACCAACTTTCGAAGGCCGCTGCACTCAGATCGACCTACTCCTGGCGGTTGTTTGAGAACCTCGAGCGCTTCCGGGAAACCGGGGTCTGGGAAGTGGACATGGATCGCTTCCACACGATCATGGAGACCCCAAAAAGCTATCGGCGCAACTTCAACGACGCCCGGCGCTTCGTGATCGATCCCGCGGTCTTGGAGCTAGCCGCCAAAACGAACATCACAGCAGAGGTTGAGCCGATCCGCCGGGGGCGTAAGATTGCTCGACTTCGCTTCACCTTCGAGAACGCTAGCCAGATGAACCTGCCACTATGAGTGAAGCTCTGCACACCCCTTTGCACACCCTTTCGCACATGTCTCCTGCACAGGCTGCACAGGTAGCGGACGTCTCACGTTGGACCATCATGAGGGCAATAAAATCCCACGATTTGCAGGCAAGCAGAGACAATCGCAATCAATGGCGGATTACGCCAGACGCTCTCAAAGCTTGGAGAGCGCACACTGTGCGCGCACCCCTCAATCTGCACACCCCGCACACCCAAGAAACTGTCGCTGAGCTTCGCGAAAAGCTGGCTGCAGAGACCGTCCGTGCAGATGTGGCTGAAGCCATCCTCGCTCATGAGCGCAAGGCTCTGGCTGCGACCGAAACCGACCGGGACCGTTGGCGAGCAATGGCTGAGAAGCTGGCTGACCGTCCGCGCCGCAGCTGGTGGCCATGGAGAAAGTCATAGGTTTTCCTAACGACGCGAAGGCCCGCAAAGCGAACGTCGCCCCCGCTCCCCCGCTCAACCCCTGGGCGCCACCCTGCCCGTAACCGGTTTTATGACCCCGAATTGGGGGCGGGCGGTAGTCGCGCGGGGGTTGTCTTAAGGATAGGTCCAAAATCGGTCAAAGCGATGTTGCACCTCGACCAGATGCACCCGCGCCGCACTCAAGGCCGCATTGGCGTCACACACGTCAGGATAAGCCTGACGCACCCGCTCTTGGCAGTCCAGCACCCGCACATGCGCCTTGATCAGGTCCAAGGCCAGGCGGTTCCGGTGAGGCGTATCAACGGCACTACTCATGGATGCCTGAACCGGTGCAGGGCCGCTCTGTTCCAAGGGGTGTTGCAGTTGCAGGATATGGCCAATGTAAACCGGAATTGCATTCCGGCCCCGGCGCTATGTTTTGAAGGGTTCAGTGGCAAGAAATGGAAGTGTAATTTTTTACACCCGCCACCGTCGCCGTTCTTCGCCTGGAGAGCCGTTCCGGCCAGCAGGAACAGGGCGGCAACACAGCGAAGTATACATTTTACATTTCCCGCCATCTTCACCCTCCGCACAGGGCGTTTGGCAGGATCACAGGCGGTCTGAGGTTCAGGGCACCGCCTGCACGGAGGGCGCAGCACCTCCGGCCCAGGCAATCAGCGGAGCGCCCCAGGATGCCGTCCTGCGGGAGTGTAAAACTCACACTTCCATTTCTTCCATCCTTCCTCCGCCGCTGGATTGAAGCGAAAAGCAGAGAGCGTTACATGTAACGAAAATGGAGGTCGCCATGTCCACCCCAGTTTCCGAACGCGTTCAGAAGCGCCGCGCAGCTCTGCGGGCCGCAGGACTGCGCCCCATCCAGATCTGGGTGCCGGACACCCGACGCCCTGGCTTCGCCGCTGAGTGCCGCCGTCAGGCCGCTCTGGTGGCCGAAGCTGACCGGACCGATACCGACATGCAGGACTTCATGATTGCCGCCCTGGCGGATCTGGACGACTGGCAATGAAGCGCGGGGATCTGGTGACGGTCGCCTTGCAGGGCGACTACGGAAAACCGCGACCGGCGCTTGTGATCCAGTCCGATCAGTTCACCGGCACGGCCTCCGTTGTGGTGCTGCCGGTCACCTCTACGCTGGTGGATGCGCCCCTGCTCCGCCTGACGGTCGAGCCCGACGCCGGGAACGGCCTGCGCACCCCGTCGCAGATCATGCTGGACAAGCCGATGACCGTGAAGGCCGACAAGATCGGTCCTGCCTTCGGTTCGCTCGATGACGTGGCCATGGTCAGCGTCAGCCGTTCTCTGGCCCTGTTTCTCGGGCTGGCAGGCTGAGACGCTCTCAGAGCGCCGCAGGGACCTCTCACGGCCCTTTGCCGCCCCTCCGTCGCCTTAGAGCTCATCTTGGCCCTGTACGGGCCTCTGTGGCGCTCTGAGAGCGTCTTACAGGGCGCGCCTTCGTCTATCTTGCCATTTCTCAGCAAATTCATCGCCTGCCACAGGCGCTTTCGGGGGGCGATTTTGACCCCTCATCTAGCACCGTTTCCCTTTTTTCTTGTTTTTTCTTGTTTTTGGTGTCGGGAAGCAGCTGATTTTATTTGATAAATCAGCCTCAATTGCGAGAAAAACCCGGTTAACTGCGAGAAAAACCCGGTTAACTGCGAGAAAAACCCGGTGCTATCCACAGGCTGCCAAGCCTATTGCGAGAGGTTCCGGGTATGTGCGAGAGTGTTTTATGATCACGTAACAACCCGGAACCTCTCGC
>NZ_SUNH01000070.1 GCF_005048265.1 Paracoccus hibiscisoli | reverse complement strand
GCGCGGTCGGCAAACAGCGCACCCGCTACACCCCGAGCGGCAAGCGTGGCGCCGGCCGCAAGAGCTGGCTCGATAAGCGCGCTGAGCGCCGTGCGTCCGAGGACCAGGCGGCAGCGCTGCCGCCGCCAGCTGAATGACGCGAAGAGCCCAGACTCACCGATGCTGCGGGGCGCGCGAATGTCGGCTTTCGTCCGGCGCGTCGCACCATGATGGAGTTAGTCAGCTTCCACCAAGTCACTCCGGGCATCGCGGATGATCATCCACGACGAATGCAGGAAAAGCCCCGCGATCGCGAACGCGACGATCAGGTCGGGCCATGCACTGCCAAGCCACGCGACCAGCCCGGCGGCGATGACCACGGCGAGGTTGCCGATGGCGTCGTTGCGAGAGAACAGCCAGACGGCTCGCATATTGGCATCACCCTTGCGGTGCTTTAGCAGCGGCAGCACCGCGAGGATGTTTACGATCAGCGCACCTACCGCGAAGGCTCCCATCAACCCGGCTTCTGGCGTGGTCTGGTTGAGGACACGCCAGAGCGTGCTGCCGACAACGCCAAGGCCCAGAAGGCCCAGAAACACGCCTTGGATCATCGCCGACCGCGCCCGCCATGTCAGGCTCCAGCCGATGGCGAGCAGGCCCAGAAACGTGATCGCACCATCGCCCAGAAAATCGAGCGCGTCTGCCTTCAGCGCCTGCGAACCGGACAGGAACCCGCCGAACATTTCGACCACGCCGTATCCGAGATTGAGCGCGACCACGATCCAGAGCGCGCGGCGATAGCTCGGGTCCTTGTAGGCCGGATCGGACGATGTATCGCCGTCCTCGATCTTCTCGAAACCGTAGCCGGTCGCGTCGAGCGCGGGCCGCACTTTCGGCAGATCGCCGTCCGCGATCCGCAATGTCATGATGTGGGTGGCGGCGGACACTTTCACGTCGCCTTCGGCCACGCCCGCAGACCGGGCCGCGCGCTCGATCTCGGCGGCATCTTTCGCGCAGTCCATGCCTTGCACCCGCATTCGGATCGGGGAGGAGGCTGTCGCCAACTTGCTGTTATCGGGCTGGCTCATGTGCGATCCTTTTTGTGGTGGCGGGCGAAAAGGTACGCTGCTAACGTATCAGTGGATAATGATATGACAGCGCAAAACATTCAAGACGATCTTTCGGCACCCGATACACTGGAACTGCGGGCAAAGCTCTTCCGGGGCCTAAGCGATCCCAGCCGTCTGACGATCCTCGATGCGCTGGTGTCGGACGAACGCAACGTGCAGGAAATCGTCGGGCATACGGGTTTGGGTCAGCCCAACGTCTCGAACCATCTGCGCTGTCTGCTGGAATGCGGGCTGGTCAGTCGCCGCAGCAAAGGCCGCTTCGTTCGGTATCGTCTGGCGGACAGGCGGGTCGCCGATCTCATCCGTGATGCAGATCAGCTACTTGCCTCGACAGCCAACGGAGTTGATGCCTGCCAAAGCTATACGGACTAACCGGCGCGACCTGCTGCAATGTCCTATCGGTGCGCCAAACCTGAAGCAGCCATCTGCGCATCCGCAGCGAATGCACCCTTTGTCCGCATAGCTGCCTCTCGCGCAACTTTGCTTCCGCCGCCGACCCCGTCCCTACGGCCCTTTATGGAGAGAGCGGGCCGGGGTCGGCTCAGCCCTCGCCGCACGGGCAGCGACTTTTCTAAATAGCGGAACACGCGACATTTTAACTTGGTGACAACAATAATACCACATCAGGTGGGTTCTATTCTGAAATGCGACACGCCATGATTTGCTGGTGTTTACAGATCGAGGAGCTCCCCCGTGACGTCGCATCTCACCCTTTCCGAGCGCCGCATTATCGCTGGTATGCTGCAGCGCAAGATCAGCGTGGCGCAGATCGCCGTTCAGCTCGGCCGGCACCGATCGACGATCCATCGCGAGATCCGGCGCAACTTCTGGAATGATCCGGAAGTGCCGATGGCGACGGGATACTGGCACATGAACGCCCAGCACCTGGCCGCCGGCCGTCGCAAGAGGCTGGCCAAGCTTTTGCGAGATGATGAGCTGCGCGAGGGTGTGATTACTGTCCTGAAGGCCGGCTGGTCACCTCAACAGATCGCCGGGCGGATGCGGCATGAAGGCGGCCGGCGCCGTGTCTGCCACGAAACGATCTACCGCTATGTCTATTCGCCCGAGGGTCAGGCGCAGGAGCTGGGCCGCTACCTTCCCGAGCGTCGGCGCAAGCGAAAGGCGCGCTACGCCAGAAAGCCAAGAAGCCTGGTGTTTCCAGAGCGCTGCATGATCAGGAACCGTCCTCAAGCCGTCAAAGACCGTGAAGCCTTTGGCCACTGGGAAGCCGACTTGATGATCTTTCGAAAAGAGCATGGCCCAGCCAACGTAGCCACAGTTATCGAAAGGATAAGCCGCTATACGGTCATCTTCCGCAACAATGACCGGCGGTCCAAACCGCTCATGAACAATCTGATCAACCTGCTCTCGCCCCTGCCCCGCCATGCCCGACAGAGCCTGACTTTCGACCGTGGGCTCGAGTTCGTGTCCTGGCGCGAGCTTGAGAAAGGGCTGGGGGCGCAGGCCTGGTTCTGCGATCCGCAGGCGCCCTGGCAGAAGCCCACCGTCGAGAACACCAATCGGTGCGTCCGGCGCTGGCTTCCCCGCGACACCATCCTGCTGGCGATCGAGCAAAAGGAGTTGCTGGGCCTGGCGCAGCGGATGAACGCCACGCCCCGCAAATGCCTAAGTTACAGGACACCGGCAGAAGTCTTCCGCGATGAGCTGGCGAAGGCGTCAGGTGTCCAATAGCGTTCGCTATGCGGATCGGCGCGGACGCTCGCTGCAACCGTAGCCCAATGGCCTGCGCCAGCGCTAAGGTCGCTCAAGAGCTCCAAGCCGTCATTCCCGCTAGATCACCCGCCTGATCCGGGCGGGCTGCGATGGCGGATGTCTCCGCCCGCCCAGATCAGGCTACGTCAGCGTCTGTGTCGCATTTCAAGTTGAACCCGCATCAAGACTGGCAGTTGTTACGCTCTGCACACTGCTACCCTGCCCCAGTTAGCAGCCGCTACTGTCGCGCCGGAAGTCGACACGACGAGCCCCTCACCGTCATTGAAACAGATGGCCGGAGAGCCTATCCTAAACCCGTCGCAGAAGAAGATTTATATAACACGGTCTGTCGGGCCTCGTAGTTAACTGCGAGATGATCGCACACTATCAGTGCGCAATCGACATGGCGGAGCTGGACCTGCCCCGGTTTCGTTCCGGTCTTCTGAGAGCGATGCTCTCACCAAAGGAGACAGGATATGGCAGCGACACACGGCGACGAGTTCAAGCGGGATGCGGTTCGCATCGCGCTCACCAGCGGCC
>NZ_SUNH01000069.1 GCF_005048265.1 Paracoccus hibiscisoli | reverse complement strand
CGAGGCTGTGTAGCTAGACCAGTTCGTCGTGCGATAGCGGGCGGGCGATGGCTTGCTCATGCGGACCGTCTAACCGCATAGATTCACAAATGTGAATCCTCGAAGGTCAGAGTTCTGCAACAACGCCAGTGCAATGCAAAGCGTGAGAAGGACGGCCTTCCGAAGTTCCGTCGACCTAGCCGGGAGGCGGTCCGCCGGGCCATCAACAGCCTTGACCCATATACTGTGAAACTGAAGCGCGATGGCGCTGCTGCGGCGCGGAAGATGTTCGCGCCGGTTGGAAGAGGTCTTCACCTGACGCGCCCGCTTCAGCGGGTTGAGATCGATGAGTGGGACATCGACCTTCTCTTTGTGCTGTCCGACGCAGGGTTGCTCGAGGGTTTTACCGAGGAGGAACGAAAGATTTTCGGGCTAGTCGGGAAAAAGCCGGTGCGATGGAAACTTACTGTCGCAATCTGCGCCACCACAAGGTGCATCTTGGCCATGATCATGACGCCGTCAGCCAAAGCGAGCGCGGCCGTGCAAGCCCTCAAGATGGTGCTGTCGGACAAGGGGGCGCTCTCCACCGCCGTCAGGGCGAACGGGCGGTGGCACATGCACGGTCTACCCGAGGAGATCGTGACAGACTGCGGCTCGGCGTTTCGATCGCAAGAGTTTCAGACTGCTTGTTTCGATCTCGGAATTCCTGCCCTCCGCAGCGTTGCCGGCCTTCCGGAGCTTCGTGGCATCATCGAGCGCTTTTTCAGGACCAGTGGCACAAGCCTACTGCCGGAATTACCTGGGCGCACCTTCTCAAGCATTGCTGAAAAGGGAGACGCCAATCCGGCAGACCGTGCCTGTCTCAATGAGAACGACCTCGCTTTTGTGCTCGTCCGATGGGTTGTGGATGTCTACCACAACACCCCGCACTCGGGTCTTGATGGAGAGACCCCGCTGCAGTGTTGGGAGCGGCTCACAGCTGAATGTGGCGTCACGCCTCCTCCGGACACCCGCACCTCCCGCCGGATCTTCGGCGAGAAGTTCATGCGGAAGCTGGACAAGACGGGCATCACGGTGCTGGGTGTGCGATATCACTCTGAAAATCTTGCGGCTTACATGCTGCACAGACGCGACCGAGATGTGGAGGTGCGTTGGCTGCCGAGTGACATCGGCGAGATCGAGGTTCGCCTCGACATGGACTGGATGACCGTTCCCGCGGTCATGGACGCGGTGCACGGTCTGAGCGCGCAGCTCTGGGCGTCTGCAGTTCGCGACGTTCGGGCTGCCGATCCTGAGCGGAAGCGCTATGACGAGAAGGTCGTGCTTGCCGCGTTGCGCGATATCCGGGAACGCTCCGAGGATGCTCAGGCGGCGAAAGGCTTGCTTGTCGATGAGTGGTCCGAAGAGCGTGTGCGCCGAGAGGAACAGAAGTTGATGATCGGCTTCCAGACCGGTCCCGCGCCGCAGAAGGCCGCCCGCAAAGACGGAATCGGTCGTTCGGTCGTTCCAGAGCGTGACGACACCCCCTCCGCCACCAGATCGGCGACCACCGCAAGGCGGGGCACAAGGAAAGATGGCGTGTCGAGGTTCGACAAATGAGCGGTATCAACTACGAGCGGAACGCGCGCATCATGGAGAAACTGCGCGCGCTCCATGCCAAAGCCCCCCGGGATGACGAGTTTCGGGGCCATTTGGATCGCCTCCTGCGCCGCGATGCCTCCGGCAACCTGACGTCGGAGGCGGTCAGGTTTTCTACCACCGCCGAGACGCGCGGTATCCTCGTGGTAGACGGCCCCGGCGGCGGAAAATCCACAACCGTCGCCCACGCGCTGGCGAAGCATCCGGCCCTTCAGGCAGGCGCCCATGGTCCGCCCTGGATGGGTGTCAGCGTTCCCAGCCCCGCCACGTTCAAGAGCATGGGCTTCGAAATCATGCGGCGCAGCGGCTACCCGTCCGTGTCAGATCGTCGGGAGGCCTGGAGCATCTGGGACCAGATCAGAACACGCCTCAAGATGTTGGGGATCTCCGTGCTGTGGATCGACGAGGCGCATGATCTTTTCTGCAAGGACAGCGCCATGATCCTGCGCGCTTTGAAGTCGCTCATGCAGGGCGACGAGGCTGTCATCGTGATCCTCTCAGGCACCGAGCGGCTGCACGACATCATCCGCAGCGATCCGCAGGTCCAGCGCCGCTTCTCGACGATGCAGCTGCACCCCGTCTGCGCTGCGACCGACCGCGAGGACTTCGACGATCTGATCGGGTCCTACTGCGAGGAGGCCGGGCTAGACACAGACTTGTCCGAGGATCTTGTGGCGAGGCTCTTCCACGCGTCCCGCTTTCGGTTCGGCCGCAGCATCGAGACCACCCTCAACGCCATCGAAGCGGCTCTGGGCGGGGGCGCCGACTGCCTGACCGATGACCACTTCGCGCAGGCATGGGCGATGGTGGAAGGCTGTCGGCCGGGAAGGAACGTCTTTCTGGCTGACGACTGGCGCGACATCGATCCTGACAGCAATAATGATGAGCCTTTTGCCAAGCGGCATGGGCGGCGGAACTGATCATGGCTCAGCTCTTCCCTTACCTGCCGTTCCACGAAAACGAAACACCGGCCTCTTGGGCAGCCCGCCTTTCCGTTCTGCACGGCTGTCCCAGTCCGCGGACGTTCCTGTCCGACCAGGGGATCGCTCCCTCCGACCTGCTTCATGGCCGCCGTGCGGTGATCGATCGTCTGTGTAGTGCCGCAGGACAGGATGCGGAAGCGGTATGGCGCAATACCGCCTCCTCCACGGGATACCAGAGCTTTGTCCTCCGGGACGAACGCATTCCCGCCTCGATGATGGTGCGTGAGGAGACGCGCTTTTGTCCCCTCTGCCTCCTGGAGGATGATTGTCGTGCCGACAATCCCGGTATCGCGCGGCAGGATCGCCTGTCTTGGAGCCTGCGGGTCGTCACTACCTGCCCGACGCACGGCCTCGCCCTCATCCATCGGGCCCGCGACCACCGGGACAACATGCGCCACAAACTCCTCGTGCATGTCCCGGAGCGAGCCGAGGCGCTTCTCGATCTCGCACGGACCGGCCTGCACCGCGAACCCTCGCCCCTGCAAAGCTATGTCCTGGATCGTCTCGACGGTCGCAAGGGCCCAGAGTGGCTGGACGGCCAGACGCTGGAACAGGCAGTCAAGGCAACCCAGATGCTAGGCATCGTGATGGCGTTCGGGACGAGCATCAACCTCGGCTCGATCGATCGAGACGGCTGGGACCTCGCAGGTCGCTCAGGGTGGCAATGGACGTCCGCAGGAAAAGCAGGCCTGCACTCCGCTTTCGACACCTTGCATGTCTTGGCCATGGACCGGGGGCAAGGCGGACAGAACTACGCCACGGTCTTCGGTCAACTTCATCGGTGGCTGCTGGAGCCGGGCGATCGCTCTGATCACGGCCCGATCAAGCGGCTCCTGCGAAACTATATTCTGCGGAACATGGACGTGTGTGTCGGGCGGGAGCTGCTGGGCGAACGCGTCCCGCGGCGCCACAAATACTCGATCCAGTCGCTGGCGCTGGAGGCCGGCGTCCATCGCCAGACGCTGCGCAAGATCCTTGTGGAGCGGCGCCTTATCACTCACAACGATACCGGAAAATCCAACTCCATCCTCCTTGTAGATGTCAAACAGGGGCAGGATGCAGCAGCGGCTCTAAACCGGTCCGTGCCCTTCGTGACGCTGCCCGCAAGGATGAACGCGACGCGGCCGATCGTCAGCTGCCTGATCGAGCTCGGTTATCTCACTCCGCTGTTCCGCAGCCAAGGAGAGAACAAGCGAGACAAGTGTGGGTTTGACAGCCGGGAAGTCGATTTCGTCCTGGACCGGCTGCACGACCTCGCGCCGGAAATACCACATTTGCCGGTGGAGTGGGTGACGCTCACGCAGTGCACTAAGCGTGCCAGGATCCCGATGCGCGATCTCCTGCAACGGATTTTCTCAGGCGAGGTGAAAAACATCGGTCGCGCCGAAGGCGACCAGGGCTTCAACGCGCTGCGAATCGATATCTGAAAAGTCAGGCGCCTACGAAGCGGATACGTCGCGGCGTCCTCACCATACTTGATTGGCCGCTTCGAGCGGCCATTTTCTTTGAACTTTCGATGGCAACTTTACCTGTGTAAAATGGCAGCATTGTCCGCCTAAGAGCCGATTGGGCACCAGTATTTGTTGAACCTGATGGCACTATTACGCGTGTTTCTACATCTGATTTGTTATGACCGCCGAAAAACTGCCATTTTTGCGGTGGTTGCTTCCATTCCGGCACGCATAAAACTGCCATAGCGTGTCGGGCTGGAGAAAAATTCTTTTTAAGTCATATGCTTGGGTTCGAATGAGCCGTGACGGCTCTTGACCGGCAGCGGCATGACCAGGTTTCCGGCCCTGGCTTGACGCCTGTCGATCCGACGTTCATCGCTGAGCCCTGACCCGGGTCCTTCTGCAATCTGCGCCTCAGCCCCGTCGCACCCTTCCGGCGGCGGC
>NZ_SUNH01000068.1 GCF_005048265.1 Paracoccus hibiscisoli | reverse complement strand
GGATACGCGTCCGATAAAGCGGGCTGTGGGTCATGCCATCCTCCATCCATTTGCCCCATGAGACGGCAGTTCTGCACGGTGTGCAAGCGGTGTCCCGGGCATGGTTCGGCGATGCCGCTGCGCATCCGCCCGCTGCGTTTCCAGCACCCCAGCCAAGGCAGCATATCAGGCAGACGCACCTGCCGCTCCCGACAGCCCCGAGGATCTGCCCGGTTCTTTGCACCGACCAGGAAGAGACACTGAGACTCACGAAGAGAGGCAGATCAATGAATTGGTCTTACCAATTTACTTGGCATCTTCTGCTGTTCAATCGACGTCAATAATCTGAAAAGATTTGATTTTATCAGGCTGTTCTTTAAGAGAAGACAGGCTCAGGAGTGGGGCGTGTGCAGATAATCAAGGGGACCGTTGACCGTTCGCTGCGATTGGTAGGAACATTGCCTTACCACGGGAGGGGTGCCGGTGAACGAAGGTCTTGAAAGCGACGCGCGGCAGAACGGCTCGGACCGCGTCGTATCCTATTTCAAGGACCGTATCCTGAAGGGAGACCTGAAGGTCGGCGACCGGGTGATGCCCGAGCGCGAACTGGCGCAGCATCTGGACGTTGGCCGTCCGTTGCTGCGTGAGGTGATGAAATCCCTTGTCATGCTGGGCTTTCTGAACGTCCGACAGGGGAGTGGAACCTATATCGCCAAGGCCGACATTCGTGTCCTGTCGGACTTCTTCACCTTCTGCCTGTCTCAGGAGCAGGACGTCCTGGAGGACGTGATGCAGGCGCGGATGGCCATTGAATGCCAAGCTATCCGGCTGGCATGCGAACGCGCCAATGAGGCGGACCTAGCACGGATCGGTCAGTGGCTGGGGACCCTGATCGATACGCTGACCGACCCCGAGGCGGGCGGGCGCGCCGATTTCATGTTCCACCAGTCCATCGTCGCGGCCAGCCACAGTCGCGCGCTGACGACCCTTTACGGTGCCATGGCAGAGCTGCTGCAGCGCAGCCATGTCCAGCGCCGTGTCACCACCTACCGGAACCCAGAGATCGTCCGGGTTCTGGTCGATGCGCACCGCGAGGTGTTCCTGTCGATCGTGGCCAAGGACCCGGATCAGGCCGACCGCCGTCTGCGCGATCATTTTGCCATCGGGGACGAGTTGCGCCGTCGCAGCCTGATCGAAACCTATCGGGGCGCCCCCGCGAAACAGATCAACTGAACCATCCCAGGGAGGGGACAACCATGTTCATCAAGACCGGGCGGCTGCTGGCCGTCGCAGCCATCACGCTGACCGCCATTCCGGCATTCGCGCAGGATCTGCGTTACGCGCATGTCGGCGCCGAGGGCGATATCCAGACCCGCTACGCCGCCGAGGTCGCAGAGGAGATCGCCGCGGCGACCGACGGCGCCGTGACCGTGCAGGTCTTTCCAGCCAGCCAGCTGGGCGGCGTGTCGGAAATGGTCGGCGGGGTGCAGATGGGCTCGATCCAGATGGGGCACCATGATTTCGCCTCCCTGGCGCAGATGGTGCCGGACGTGTCGGTCTTCAACGCGCCCTTCATCTATCGCGATGGCGCACATGCGCTGGCCGCGACCGACCCTGCGACATCCCCCGCGCTGCAGCAGATCAATGAGCAGTTGGTCGAACAGGGCGGCGTGAGGATCATCGGACGCATCTATCGCGGCGCGCGCCACATCTCGTCGAACTTTGAGGTGAAGTCGCCCGACGATCTGGCGGGCAAGCCGTTCCGCGCGGTGCCGCTGGACCTGTGGGTGTCGATGGTGACGGGCTTTGGCGCGACGCCCACCCCGGTCGAGGTGGCCGAGCTGCCGACGGCGCTGATGACCGGCCTTGTCGTCGGGCAGGAGAACCCTTTGACGATGATCACCTCGAACAGCCTGCATGAGGTGCAGAGCCATGTCGCCATGACGGGCCATATGCAGTCGGTGCTGGCCGTGTTCATCAACGACAGCGTCTGGCAAGGCCTCTCCGAGGAAAACCGCGCGCAGATCACACAGGTGCTGGACGCCAAGGCCGAGGAATCGCTGGTCTGGGCGCAGGAATCGGAAGCCGAGCTGGTGGCCGAGCTAACCGAGAAGGGCATGACCGTCGTGACCGAGGAAGACGGTCTGGACATCGACGCCTTCCGCGAGCGGGTGCTGGCCCAGATCAACGGCGATTTCCCCAGCTACCAGCCCTATATCGAACAGATCATGGCGATCGAGTGATCACGATCCGGTCGGCCTTCGGGCCGGCCGACACCAAGGGGGAACCATGATGCGCAAGCTGCTGGAAATCGTCTGCGTGCTGCTGCTGGCAGCCCTGGTCGCGGTGCCGTTCATCCAGATCATCGCCCGCGAGGTCATCGGATCTGCCATCGTTGGCGCCGAGGAGCTGACGCGCTTTCTTCTGATCTGCACGGTCTTCACGGCTTATCCGCTGGTCGTCGCCAGCCACGAGAACATCGTCATGTCCGAATTGCTGGATAACCTGCCCCACCGCCTGCGCCGCGCCTTGCGGTTCGTCATCGTAGCTGCGGGGCTTGCGACCTGCGGGTTTCTGGCATGGGTCGCGTTCCAGAACATCATGGGCAACATGCGCGGCGCGACGCCCACGCTCAAGATCCCGTTCTGGGTGTTCATGGGGGCCACGACCTTCGGCTTTGCCGGTGCCTGTCTGGTTCATCTGTTCCAGATGCGCAGGCCAAATGCGGGCAGTGGTTCGGTGGCACTCTGATGGGCATCGCGCTGATCGTCGTTTTCCTGGGGCTGTTCGTCCTGGGCTTCCCCGTCGTCTATGCCATCCTGATCCCCGCCATCGGCTATGTGCTGATCGAAGGGCTGCCCCTGGGGCTGCTGACGCAGAGGGTGACCTATGCCCTGGACAGCTTTCCGCTGGTCGCAGTGCCGGTCTTTATCTTCGTGGGCAACCTGATGAACCTTGCGGGCGTCACTGACCGCATCTTTCGTTTCGCCGACACGTTGGTGGGGCGGCTGCCGGGCGGATTGGCGCAGGTGAACATCTTTTCCAGCCTGATCTTCTCGGGCATGTCGGGCGCCGCGCTGGCCGATGTCGGAGGTCTTGGCCGGATCGAGATCGCGGCGATGCGCAAGCGTGGTTTTTCCGCCCCCTTCGCGGGCGCGGTCACGGCGGCATCAGCCGTTGTCGGGCCGATCTTTCCGCCCAGTATCCCGCTGATCGTCTATGGGTCGGTGACCAGCGTCTCGATCGTGCAACTGCTGCTGGCCGGCATCGTGCCGGCGCTGATCTGTATCGTGCTGCTGATGATCACCGCCGCCATCCTGGCCATCGTCCACAAGATGCCGCGTGCCGAGCGTGCCCCCACCCTGCGCGAGATCGGGGCCGATCTGCTTCCCGCCCTGCCTGCGCTGTTTGCGCCGGTGCTGATGATATCCGGCATGCTACTGGGCTTTTTCACGCCGACCGAGGCGGCCGCCGTCACCGTCGCCTATGTCCTGCTGATCAGTGGCCTGTTCTATCGCGAACTGACCTGGCCGCATCTGTGGAACGCCATGCTGATGACGGTCCGCAGCACTAGCGCGATCCTGATCATCGTGGCCGTTGCGTCGCTGTTCGGCTGGATCCTGGCGGTCGAGCAGATCCCTCAGGACTTTGCCCGCTGGATCCTGCAGTTCGCGGACAGTCCCGTCGTGCTGCTGATCATCGCCAACCTGATCTTCTTCATCGCGGGGATGTTTCTGGACAGCACCACCGCGACGCTTCTGGTCGTTCCGGTCATCGCGCCGCCCTTGGTGCTGGCCGGTGTCGATCCGGTGCATCTGGGGATCATCGTGATCTTCAACCTGATGCTGGGCCTGCTGACGCCCCCCATGGGCCTGTCGCTGTTCCTCATCTGCGACATCGCTAAGATCACTCTCCGCCAATTGCTGCGCGCGCTGCTGCCCTTCTATGTGCCGCTGCTGGTGACGCTGGCGATCATCACCTTCCATGCCGACCTGGTGCTATGGCTGCCCGGTCTTCTTCGATAACACCCTGAAAGGTATAAATATGCGTATTGTCATCGGATCCGATCACGCGGGCTTCCCGCTCAAGGCCACGGTCGTGGACCACATCCGCAAGCTGGGTCACGAGGTCGAGGATGTCGGCTCTCACGACGATCAGCCGGTTGATTTTCCCGACATCGCCCAGCTCGTGACCGGTGCGGTGGCCGACGGCCGGGCCGAGCGGGGCCTGCTGGTCTGCGGCACGGGCGTTGGGGCGTCCATTGCGGCCAACAAGGTCAAGGGCATCCGTGCGGCGGTTTGCCATGATATCCACTCAGCCCATCAATGCGTCGAACATGACGACGTCAACGTCATGTGCATCGGCGCCCAGATCGTCGGGCCTTGGCTGGCGCTGGACCTGATCGATTCCTACCTGAAGGCCGAATTTTCGACGGACGAGGATTTCCGCCGACGCGTGGACAAGCTGCACAAAATGGACGCCGAGCGCTAACGGATGCGGGCACGCGGGCGATCCCACGTGCCCAAAAGCATACAAGGCTTGATGCAGCCTACATTCCCCAATGGGTTTGGGGTGCCCAATAGCAGCTCGGTTGCAGAGTATCGAACGATCTTCAACTAGGCCGTGTTGACAAAAGGGATTCACAACGCGGTTCGGGCATGATTCAAGCTGGTATCTGCGATCGAGACCAGCTTGGCACGAGACCTGATGTCGGACGAGGAATGGGCGTTCTTTGAACGGTT
>NZ_SUNH01000067.1 GCF_005048265.1 Paracoccus hibiscisoli | reverse complement strand
GAGCTAGATTGACGGCAGGCATGGGGCGTCTCGAAGCATCGCACCCATCTGCCCACTGGCCATTGACGCCCCTGCAAGCAAGGGCAACAAACGATGCACCATTCATCGGGGGAGCCTCATATGATCTATTGCCAAACACGCCGCGGTGCGGCCGTCGCCGCTTTCCTGACCGGATGCGCCCTGTCCTCTGCTGCAACCGCCCAGGATTGGCCCACCGGTCCGGTGCATATCTTTGTCGGCTTTCCCGCAGGCTCGTCACCTGACACCATTGCACGGATCGTCGCCGATCCCTTGGCCGAGGCGCTTGGCCAGCCGGTCGTCGTCGAGAACCGTCCCGGCGCCGGCGGGGTGATCGGGGTTCAGCAAATGTTGGCCCGCGGCGGCGACAGTTTTGGCATCACCATCAACGGCCCGCTGACCACGGCGCAGCGGCTGATCCCCGATCTGGGCTACGATCCTATGGCCGACATCGCCCCGGTGGGCCTGATCGCGACCAGCCCGCTGGTGCTGGCCGTGGGCGCGGATTTCCCGGCCGACGACCTTGCCGGTTTCATCGACGCTGCCGCCGAGCCTGAGGCAATCAGCTATGGTTCGGTTGGCGAGGGGTCTGGGGCGCATCTGACGGCCGAGCTGTTCGCCAGTGCCGCCGGGATCCAGCTGTTCCACATCCCCTTCCAGAGCTATGCCGAGGTCACGACATCCATCCTTGGAGGCGAGATCGACAGCGGCTTCATGGCCCCCTCGGCGGCGCTGCCGCAGGTCGAGGCAGGCACGATGAAGATGCTGGGCGTCACCTCGGCCGAACCTTTCGCGCAGGTGCCGGATGTTCCTGTCATCGCGGGGACCGCGGGCCTGCCCGGGGATTTCAGGGCCGAGCTGTGGAACGCCTTCATCGCCCCCGCCGGGACCGACCCGGCCGTGATCGAGCGTCTGAACGCCGAACTGAACACTATCCTGGCCGACAACGAAGTGCGCGACCGGCTGCTGGCGATGGGTTGGCAGGCGCAGCCCGGGACGCCCGCCGGTCTGGCACAGCGGATCGAAGATGACACCGCGCTCTGGGGCGGGGTGATCGACACGGTCCAGGCAGCCGAATAGGCCGGAACGCTGATGCGACGCGACCTGCATGATCTTGGCTGGGGCGCGGCCCTTGCGCTGACCGGGCTGGCCGTCGCGGGCTATGCCTGGGTCAGCTATGACATGGGCAGCCTGCGTCGAATGGGGCCGGGCTTCTTTCCGGTGACGCTCGGGATGCTGCTCGCGGGTCTGGGGGCGGTCATCGCCGTCCCCGCGATGAGCCGGCCCGGTCAGTCGCGCCCCTTCGCCTGGCCCGAGATTATCGCCGTCGTCGCGGCGTTGCTGGTCTTCGGCATGCTGCTGGACAAGTTGGGCGTCCTTCTGACCACGGCGCTGACGGTGCTTATCGCCAGTTCGGTCGCACCGCGGGGGGGCCTTGGTTGGCGGCTGGTGCTGTCCGTCGCGGTGACGGCGCTGGTCTGGCTGGTCTTCGTGCGCGGCCTGAACATGTCGCTGCCCGTCTGGCCGGGGGCGCTGCGATGACCACGCTGGAGGGCCTGGCCCACGGGCTGACGGTGGCCTTGCAACCGGGTGTGCTGATCTACAGCCTTCTGGGTGCGGTGCTTGGCACGCTGGTCGGCGTTCTGCCCGGCATCGGCGCGATGGCGGCGATCACGCTGCTGCTGCCGATCACCTACTATATTTCGTCCGAAGCGGCGCTGGTCATGCTGGCCGCAGTCTATTACGGCGCGCAATATGGCGGGGCTGTCGCCTCGATCCTGCTACGCCTGCCGGGCACGCCGCAATCGGCGGTGACCACGCTGGACGGCTACCCGATGGCACAGCAGGGGCGTGCGGGCGTCGCACTGTTTACGGCGATGGTCTCGTCCTTCGCGGGTTCGATGCTGGGGATCGTGATTCTGGTCCTGCTGGCGGGCTGGCTCAGCCGGTTGGCGACCAGCTTCGGCGCGGCGGATTACGCGGCGATGATGGTGATGGGGCTGGTCGCGGCCTCGACCATCGGCGAGGGGCGAATGGCCAAAAGCCTGGCGATGGTCGTGCTGGGCGTGATCCTGGGCTGTGTCGGCACGGACGTGAATTCGGGCGCGCAACGCTTCACCTTCGGCCAGGTCCAGCTGCTGGACGGCATCAATCTGGTCGCGCTGGCGATGGGCCTCTTCGGTCTGGCCGAGATCATCGGCAACATCCGCAAGGCCGAGCGCGACGGCCCCCCCGCCCGCGTCAGCCTGCGAGAGCTGGTGCCCACGCGCGACGACCTGCGGCTGATGGTGGCGCCCATCACCCGCGGGACCGCGCTTGGCGGCTTTTTCGGCGCGCTGCCGGGCACCGGCTCGACCATCTCGTCCTTTCTCAGCTACGCGCTGGAGCGGCGCGTCGCCCACCGGCCCGAACGCTTTGGCAAGGGCGCCATTGAGGGGGTCGCTGGCCCCGAGGCCGCCAACAACTCGGCCTCGATCACCGCCTTCGTGCCGACGCTGACCCTGGGCATCCCGGGCGATCCGATCATGGCGCTGATGCTGGGTGCGCTGGTCATCCACGGCATCCAGCCCGGCCCGATGATGCTGGAGGCGCATCCGGACATGTTCTGGGGCCTGGTCGTCAGCTTCGGGATCGGGAACCTGTTTCTTCTGGTCCTGAACCTGCCGCTGATCGGGATCTGGGTGTCGATGCTGCGCATTCCGTTCCGTTGGCTTTACCCGGCGATCATCATCTTCGTCTGCCTGGGCGTCTATTCCGTGCGCGGCTCCACCTTCGACATCGTCATGGTCGCGGCCATCGGGGCCATCGGCTATGCGCTGACGCAGGCGGCCTTCAGCCCTGCGCTGCTGCTCCTGGGCTTCGTCCTCGGCCCGCTGATCGAGACGAACCTGCGTCGCGCCCTGTTGGTCTCACGCGGCGATCCGGTGATTTTCCTGGAGCGCCCCATCGCCTGCGGTTTCTTGATCGCAACGTTTGGGCTCCTGATCTACGGCTTCGTGAAGCGCCGCGACCAAGGATCTCAAGCCAGCGGCGTGAGAGACTAGTGTAGCCATGTGCGGCTATGCAGCGTGGACCGGCCAAGCCGGATCAATTGCGCGGCCATTCCGCTCTGACCTCGAAGCACCCGCTACCTGCCTTGGTCTTGGAGGAGTTTATGAGAACGTCCAAGTCAAGATTGGGTGCTGCCGAGGGCGCTTGGGGATGGACGTCGCTGCAACGGTCAGCAACGTTTGCTTCCAGAAAGACTCACCGAACATCTCTGTTCGCCGTCACCCTCCGCTCCGGGCCGGAACGTGCATTCCCTGGCAAAGCCGCCTCGGCTGCCTCGGCAAACTCCACCGCTCAGATTGCAGGCCCGCACGCGATCCAGTCGGTAGCGGCCTCATATTCCCGCCCGAGGTTCAGGACCGCCGCGTCCTGTCCACGATGTCCAATCAGCTGCACTCCCATTGGTGTGCCCTCGGAAGAAAATCCTGCCGGCACGCATAGCGCAGGCAGCCCGGTAAGGGAGGCCGGCACCACGATCTCCATCCAGCGGTGATAGCTGTCCATCGTCGTGCCGGCAATCTGCTGCGGCCAGTGCCAATCCGCATCAAACGCAAAGATCTGCGCCGAAGGCAGTGCGAGGATATCCACCTTCATCCTGGCCGTGCAGCGGAACCAGTCGGAACGAATGGCGCTGGCCCTGCGAATGTCGGCGGCCGTTGCTGCGAGACCGCGCTCGATCTCCCACTGCAGCTCAGGCTTCACCAGTTCGGGCGATTTGCGCAGCAGCGGTGCAAGGTTGCCGGCAATGGTCCAGCTGCGCAGCAGGGTCCAGGCCTCCCACAGCGCCTCGGCCGGAAAGGGAGGCGCCAAGGCCGTGACGCTGTGGCCCAGGTCCTCGAACACGCGGACAGCTGCCTCGCACAGTTCCAAAACCCCCGGCTCCATAGTATAGGCGCCACCCCAGTTGCCCAGCCAGCCGATCCTCAGTTTTGCACCCGTCGCTTCGGGGCGGTAGGGCCCGCTGGAATGCGGGTGCCTCGGGTCATGCTCTGACTGGATGGCCAGCAGCAGTTCGAGATCCCGGATCGACCGCGCCATCGGCCCCTCAGTCGACAGCTGCGCCAGAAACAGATCGCCCGGTCCGCTGCCTGCCACCAGCCCATAGCTGGGCCGGAACCCGAAGACGTTGTTCCATCCCGCCGGGTTGCGCAGCGAGCCCATCATGTCGGAGCCGTCCGCCAGCGCGACCATCCGGGTGGCCAACGCAGCTCCGGCACCTCCGCTCGACCCGCCGGCCGAGCGGGTCCGGTCATAAGGGTTTCGGGTGACGCCATAAACGGGGTTGTAGCTGTGCGAACCCAAGCCGAATTCTGGCGTGTTGGTCTTGCCGATGATCACCGCGCCCGCACGTCGCAGCCGTGCAACCATCGGGCTGTCAGCGGCAGGCACATGGTCGCGGAAAGCAGGCGAGCCATAGCTGGTCACGATCCCTGCCGTCTCGGTCAGGTCCTTGATGGCCATGGGAAGGCCCTGCAGCGGACCCTGGGGCGCGCGTTCGGCCTCATCGAGAAGCGTGTCGCGGTCGCGCAGGGCCACGATGGCGTTGATCCCAGGGTTGATATCGTTGATCCGGTCCAGCGTCGTCGTCATCAGCTCTCGGGCCGTGACGGTTCCGGCACGCAGGGCAGCCAGTTGATAGGTCGCGTCATGTTTGATCAT
>NZ_SUNH01000066.1 GCF_005048265.1 Paracoccus hibiscisoli | reverse complement strand
TCCGGGATGGTCGTAGGCAGTTATGGCGCGCTGCTGGTCCTGTGGCTGATCCTGGGCTTCGGCTATTCTGTCGCGCAGACGCCAGCGGGCCGGTTGCTGCGCCGCTCGGCCCATCCGGAGGACCGTCCTGCGATCTTTGCCGCTCAGTTCGCGCTGTCTCATGCCTGCTGGCTGATCTGCTATCCCCTGGCCGGATATCTAGGCGCCCGCGCAGGCATGACAGCCGCATTTGCTGCCATGGCGATCATCGGCCTGATCGGGCTGGCCTTGGCGTGGCGTCTGTGGCCTGCGGGTGATCCGACGGATGTTGCGCATGATCATCCGGGCCTGCCGGCGGATCATCCGCATCTGCGTGAACTTGGCGGAACTGGGCAGCATCACCACCTCTTGGTGATCGACGACCTGCACAGGCGCTGGCCGGTGGGTCCGTGAAGGCAAGGCAGCGCATTCGCGCTAGTGTCCCAGCAGGGTGACCTTCACCAGCATCCAGATCGCCATGGCGATCATCATCAGGTTCTCGGTCAGCGACACGAAGCCCAGGGGCACGTTGCTGTCGCCGCCGACGCAGGCGCATTTGATGTCGCGCTTGTCGATATACACCGCCTTCCAGACCGACACCGCGCCGATCGTTCCGATGAACAGCGCCACCGGGATCGACAGCCACATCAATGCCCCCGCAACCATCAACACCCCTGCCAGCCCCTCGGCAAAGGGATAGACATAGCCGTAACGGACCCATCTCTGCGCCAGCAGGTCATAGTTCAGGAACATCGTGGCAAAGCTTTCCACGTCCTTCAGCTTCTGCAAGGCCAGCAGGCACATGGCGAAGGCCACGAACCATTCCGCTGCGGCAACGGTGATCAGCTGCCCGAACGCGGCCCAACTGGTGGCCAAAGCCATCGCGGCGGCCATGGCGAACAAAGCGATCACCGGCCGATAGGTCGTCGCACTCTTGTAAGGCACGGTCTTGCCGAAATGCCGCCGCAGATCGTCGTAGCCCCCGATCCGCTGGCCACCGATGAAGGTCTGCGGAGTGGTTTGGACGCCATGTTGCTCCTTGAAGGCATCGACCTCGGAGCGGGTCGTCAGGTGGCGGTCCTCGACGCGGTAGCCTTCACGCTTGAGCAAGTCGAGCGATTTGAGCCCGTAGGGGCACATATGCTTCGTCATGACCATTCTGTGGAGGGTGGCGGCTCTAGACGCTGCGTTTGCCATTGGATGTCCTCAATATCTTGCAAAGACGTTTGTGCCGGTGCCGGTCCAGAGAATGACCTCGAACGGCTCGCTTTGATCGCCCATCTCCATGCCGGGCGAGCCGATCGGCATTCCCGGAACCGCCAGGCCAAGGGCATCGGGCCTTTGATCCAGCAGGGCGTGGATCGCGTCTGCCGGAACATGACCTTCGATCACATAGCCCTCGACAAGAGCGGTGTGGCAGGACCTGAGAGGCTGGGGCACGGCATGCTGATCCTTGAAGGCATCGACATCATCCGAAAGGGTTTCCTCGACCGTGAACCCGCTTTCCCGCAGGTGATCGATCCATGCGCCACAGCAGCCGCAATCTGGAGAGCGGACGACCGAGATGAGGGTTTTTTCCGACGCGGGTGATGCGCCCAGCACAACACCTGACGGGGCAAGAACCGCTGCCAGTGTTCCGATGAAAATGCGCCTGTTAATTACGATCTGATCCTTTCCTGGATAGAGGTACTGTCTTTGTTGCGATACTTGCGGTTGCCTTGCGCCGGGGCTGTCTGCACGGCCAACTCCTGCAGGATG
Organism: Paracoccus hibiscisoli; assembly: GCF_005048265.1. Lineage (GTDB taxonomy): Bacteria > Pseudomonadota > Alphaproteobacteria > Rhodobacterales > Rhodobacteraceae > Paracoccus > Paracoccus hibiscisoli. The sequence goes on along the minus strand of NZ_SUNH01000066.1, from coordinate 3,371 downwards.
GGACAATCCGGACGCTCGTTTCCGGCACAGGTTCGGGCCAGCTCCTCCAGCGTGCCGGCCATGTCCTGGAGATGGGCAATTTTCTGGCGAAGATCCTCGGCCCTCGCCTGCGCCAAGGCTTTTACATCCGCGCTGCGCCGGTCCTTGTTTCGCCACAGGTCCAGCAACTCGGTGATCCCTGCGATCGAGAAGCCCAGATCCCGCGCGCGCGCAATGAACCGGAGCATATGGACGTCAGCATCCGCATAATCCCGATACCCTGCCGGTGTCCGCTCTGCCCGCGGGATCAGTCCGATCTGCTCGTAATACCGGATCATCTTTGCCGTGACGCCGGACTGGGTGGAGGCCTCTCCGATATTCATGACTGTTGCTCCGTCGTGTGTTCGGGACAGATATGGGGCTTCCCATCATGGCAAGGTCAAGGGACGTAGCGGATTTTCTACCGTGTTGGAGTGCGATCAGTCATATCCAGGACAACGCGCTGATCGCTGATAGATGGAGAAGAAAGCCGCGCGAGCGACGCCGCGCGGCTCATAGCGGGCTCAGTTGGCGTTTTCAGCCAGCCAAGTGGTCATCTGCTCGATCTCGCCGACCTGTGCGTCGATGATCTCTTGCGCCAGGGTTCGCATCTGCTCGTCCTCGCCATGTTCAAGAAGCACCTCCGCCATGTCGATGGCACCCTGGTGGTGGGCAATCATACCGCAAGCAAAAGCCACGTCGGCATTCTCGTTCATCATGCCGTCGTGCATGGCGGGCATCGTGACCATCATGCGGCGCATGTTTTCCTGAACATGCTCTGGCATGGTTTCCATATCCATGCCACCCATGCCCATCATGGCGCCCATGCCGCCGGATTGGCTGCCATGCCCCATTGACGAGCCGTGCATTCCAGCAGCGGGCATATCGCCTGCGGGCATTCCGGCAGGCGGCATATCGCTGGCGGGCATGTCGTTTGCAGGTGAGGCCATGGCGCATTGCTCAGGCATCTGGAATTCAGTGTCCTGAGCAAAAAGCGGCGACGCAAGGCTGCTCGAGGCGACAGCCGCAATGATAAGAGCTTTGAAAGAGATCATTTTCATTCTCCGATGTTCGATTTTCCGGATCATTCCAGAATTTCAGTGATGGTCAGCTTTCCCTTCACCCGGTCGACGGCAAAACGGATGTTCTGCCCTTCGCTCAGATCATCGAGCATTTCCGGCTCTGCGACTTGGAAGACCATCTTCATGGCCGGCATATCCAGGTTCTTCAGCTCCTCATGGTCGACCGTCACCTTGCTCCACTGGGTGTCAATCTTGGTGACCGTCCCCTTGGTGATGTGGGTGTCGGCCAGTGCGGCGCCCGACGTCAGGATCAACGCCGCAGCGGTCAAATGGATCAATTTCATGGTCAGGTCCTCACGGTTCAGGATTCGGTGACGTTCAGGGGGCCGTGCATGCCGGACTCGTAGTGGCCCAGCATCAGGCAGGCGAATTCGTATTCGCCGGCGTTCTCGAAGGTCCAAAGGATCTCGCCGGTCTCGCCGGGCTGAAGACGGACCGCATTCGGATCGTCATGTTCCATCTCGGGGAACCGCGCCATCAGCTCCTTGTGCTTGGCATTGGCCTCGACGGTATCCATGACGAACTCATGTTCCAGCTCGCCATCGTTGGTGATGACAAGACGGACGGTTTCACCGGACACGAACGACAGCTCCGCAGGCTCAAAGATCATCGTGCCCTCGTCGGTTTCCCGCATGGTGACTTCGATGGTCTTCATGTCACCGTCAGAGGCATCTGCAGGCGCGCCCATGGCGTATTCATCATGGCCACCCGCATGGGTTCCCGCCGCCAGAGTGACAGAAGGGGAAAGGGCAAGAACAGTAACCAGCATCAACGATTTCATCGCTTTTCCTTTATGTTGCTCGATAGGGTCAGTTCAGCCCAATCGCCTGCCGCCGCGCGGCGTCAGGATGGTCTCGGGGCTGTAGTTGCTAGCATGTTCGGGCAACTCGCCCGTCCACTCCCATGCCTGCGTACCGGGGGGGTTCTCGAACCAGCCCGGATCGGAATAATCGTCAGGGGCGATGCCTTCGCGGACCTTCATGACAGAGAACATGCCGCCCATCTCCAGCGGACCATGCGGACCCCAGCCTGCCATCATCGGAATGGTGTTTTCGGGAATTTCCATGGACATCTCGCCCATGTCACCCATACCTGCTGTTCCCATCGACATGTATCCGGGCTGGTGCCGGCGAACCATGTCGGTGACGCGGGTCTTGTTGGCACCGATGATCGTGGGCAGTTCGTGACCCATGGCGTTCATGGTGTGGTGTGACTTGTGGCAGTGGAACGCCCAGTCCCCTTCATGAACGGCATCGAATTCGTAGGCACGCATCGCGCCTACAGGTATATCGATGCTGACCTCAGGCCAGCGGGCCTCCGGCCGGACCCATCCTCCATCCGTGCAGGTCACCTCGAAATCATAGCCGTGCATGTGGATGGGGTGATTGGTCATTGTCAGATTGCCGACACGCACCCGGACACGGTCGCCTTTGCTGGCGACAAGCGGGTCAATGTCCGGGAAAATGCGGCTGTTGAAGGTCCACAGGTTGAAGTTCGTCATCTCGGCAACGCGCGGGATATAGGTCCCGGGGTCGATGTCATAGGCGGCCAACAAAATCCCGAAATCACGATCCACTGGCATGAAGGCCGGGTCACGCGGATGCACGATGAACAGCCCCATCATGCCCATGGCCATCTGGACCATCTCATCGGCATGAGGATGGTACATGAAGGTCCCGGATTTCACGAGATCGAACTCGTACACGAACGTCTTGCCCGAAGGGATGCCGGGATGGCTGAGACCGGACACGCCGTCCATCCCGGAAGGCAGGATCATGCCGTGCCAGTGTACGGACGTGTGTTCGGGCAGGCGGTTTGTCACATAGATGCGGACCCGCTCGCCCTCGATGGCCTCGATCGTTGGACCAGTGGACTGGCCGTTATAGCCCCACAGGCGCGCAATCATCCCATCGGCCATGACCCGTTCAACCGGCTCCGCGACGAGGTGAAATTCTTTGACGTTGCCGTTCATCCGATAGGGCAGTGACCAGCCATTCAGCGTGACGATCGGGTTGTATTCGATCCCGGACGTCGGTCGCGGCGGCACCTGCGTATAGGGACTGTCGGTACGAGCCGCTTCGGGCAGATCGCGAAACCGCGTTTCCGCCTGGCCCATGTTGACGGTCAAGGCCGCTGCCCCTGCCCCGATGCCCGCACCCATCAATTGCCTGCGATTCATCATTCTTTTTCTCCGTTTCCAGTTGCGCCACCCCAGATCGCGGCGGTGGCGTCAGCCTCGGCGAGCCAATACTCTCGCTTCGCTTCGGCGGC
>NZ_SUNH01000065.1 GCF_005048265.1 Paracoccus hibiscisoli | reverse complement strand
ACCATGAAACCGCTTGACCTGTCAGGTCGGGCCTGACCCCATGCACCAGTCGGCCAGACTGCCCGAGGCGTGGAATGGCTGCCCACGATGCCGTGGAATCGATGCCCATCTTCCGTGGAATACGCATAGCTTAAAGCGGACATCGAAAGAGCCCGAGCGTCTTGGTTAAAATGTCAGGCCGATGCGACAGTCCGGACCGGAGAACGAAGTTAAGTCAGGTCACAGTCGTGCAGGTTAGTCCAACGCCTCATCACGAGGGTGACGATCATGGCCCAGCCTTACCTGCCTTGTACTCCGCTCACTACAGTTCTGCATCGTCCGATGGCAGGCCTTCGATCAATATACGAACGCTCTCGGCGTCGAACTGTGGAACCTCTTGTCGGCGAGTTAGCCACTCATCCGAGAGGCCAGAAATGGCTCGGAACCGCGGATAGAAATCCCGACGGCGATCGGCGTCGAGCGTTTCGAGCGCGCGCTTGGCTTTGCCGGACAAGCGCTGCGGCAGCCAGACTTCGCCTTTTCCGTTGGAAACAGCGATAAGCGAGCGATGCGTGAAAGGGCTAGTATCGCCGGCGCGCCCGCTTGATTTTCCACGGTGATACTTTTGCAGTTTCACAAAGACGACGAGGCTTCGGTTAATGGCCGCTAGCAGGGGCGTCAACGAAGCAGTTCTCACAAAGAGGCGCGATCCCGTCTCGCTCCACGCGTGTTCGCCCCGCCCTCCTTCGGCGCCCCAGGCCTCAGCGTAGAATTGTGGCTCATCGGCACCCGTCCACCTTCGGGCGGCCGGGTCGTTTTGTGTTACGCCCAGCACCTGCCGGGTAAAATCCATCGGGAAGGGCCGATCGAGTGCGGAGCGGGCACCGTAGGGGTCGTGCCGGTCGAGCTGGCGCTCGGTGTTGGGCGCTACGGCAACCCAAGGCCGAACGCTATGACCTTCCCTCCCGAAATGGCGCCTGATCTCGTCCTCGTCATCCGGCAGCCAACGAAAGAAAGGCTCTTCGGAAAGCAATGTCATGACCGTCGAGCACGCGTCACTTTCATCAGCGAGGATGCTTCGAATGGTGAGGGTCGTGTCTCTCTCGATCGACCAGCTTCCGGATACGGGCATCCAATCGGCGACCAGCTTACCATTGCTGATACCCAGCAATGGAGCGAGCAGTCGTCCATTGTCTCGAATGGCGCTTCGCCTATCGTCGCTTTCCGGCATATTGATGTCGGATCCTCTGGCCAGGTCGAGCGGAAATGGATCTGTAAGGTCACTGAGCCACAAGCCGTCATGGCGTGATAGCCGGTACTCGTCCAAGAAAGCCGACCAAGGGTCACCGCGCCAGTCTTCGCCAACTATTGGCAGCGAAACGAGAAGTTCACCGGCGACCAGCATCAGCGCATGCCAGCCAAGATACCCGCCATAGGGATCACGATCCGGAACATAACCGGACGACCACGTATTTTCGTAGCTCGCGACGCGCGGACACTCGTGCATGCCCCGCACGGACCTGTCCCAGCGGCGCACCCAGCCACTAATCCGGTCCTCTACCTCCCATCCTGGGCGGGCGAACACTCGGCAAAGTTGCTCAAGCTGATACTTGTTGAAGTCGTAGTCCAGGTGGAATGCATCTTCGGGAGAGGGCGACGATTTCGGTCTCTCGATGTAGCGAAACTCGTTGTAGCTTGCTTTCAGATTGCGTTCGAATGGCGATATGTTGACGACAGAGATCACGCTGAGCACCGATTGGCTTTCAGCCGGGGCTAGCCGCGACGCGATTCCACGCAATGCATCAATAGCGAATGAGCGCATCACCACGTGGGGAAACTCGGACGACAGCGCAACCCGTTCGAAGAACGGCCGATTTGGGGCGAGTCCTTCGGGATCGTCCTTGCTAACCCGCGCGAGAGCAATCAGCAGCCACAGCTGCGCATGCATCGTGTAGAACGGGAGCTTTGAATCGCTGAACGGCAGTCCCGAACCGGAAGTGAACCGGGCAATCAGCTTCTCTAGGATATCGAAGCGTTGGACTTCTGCTAGGCGCCTAACGGCGTGAGCCGCTCGCCAGCGCATTGCTGCCACTGGATGACCTAGCCGAGCCCACACCAGACCGGCTACGACATCCGCCTCGTTCCCAGGCACCAAAAAGTGATCGTTCCAGGGGCCGTCCCCGACCTCAGTGGGCAGCTTCTCGGCGCTGCTGGCCAGGAAGCGCTCCAATCCTTCCGCAATCGCTTGATCGCTGACCTTGCCCGCCAGACGAGCAGCCAAAGCAAGCCAAGCGTTCCCTCCTAGCTCACCAGCAACACCGCGAAGTCCGGCTACCACGTGCTCAACCAGAGCAGTCCGGTCGGCGCGGAAGTATTTCTCCAATCCGCGCCATGCCCCCCAGGCATCGCTGCTGGAGCTTGCCAACTCCCCAGCATGTTTTGTCGCTAGACGCAGGCCCAGCTCAGGCAAGACATCACGCATTGCTGCGGAAGTCTGGCTCCATTCCTCGATATGGTCATCGAGCGCACTAACCTTGTCCGCAAGGGACGCGTTGCCAGCCTCGACGACGGCCTTGATGAAAGCGAGGCGCTCCGCCGGGTTGGAGGGTAGCGTTGCGAGCTCAAGCAATGTTCGAACTGGCCACCGCCGGCCGGTTTGATCTAACTCCTCATTCAATATCTGCTGATCAATCGAATCCGGGTCAGTCAAGTCGATTTGGTAAGCTTTTTGTACATCTGAAGCCGGCGTCTTGGGAGCTGCCGGCATCGGAGCTTCGGGATTTGATCCGCGCCGAAGACGATGAAGCAGCCCTTCGACTCGCTTTCGCGACTCGGACGAAGCCGGAAGGGCCTCTGAAGCGAGACGGTGGAGGCCTTCGATGGTTTCGCGGGTCGGTGCGAGTTGGTCATAGCGATCGATTTCCACGAGCAGCAGATTGAAGAACCATTCGTGGTGGACCTGCGGAATGTTCCTGAGCGCCTCGGATGCGAAATCTGAGACGCACCAAGACCAAGCCTCCCTGGGCGGAGCCAATCCAAACAGCGCAGCGGCCGTTGCCGCTGACAACTTCGATTGGCGCAGGAGAACCGTAAGAGTGGGGCCAAGCGAGTAGCTCAGCCCAGCGACATCCCGATCGTCTAGTCGTGCCAGCACTGCGAGCATGCTCCGGCCAGCGACCGGCACCATAGTTTGTGCATACTCGATCCACGGAAAGCGTCCGTCCTCGCCCTGGTTGAGTTCCAATACTCTAGCGAGCGTGTGAGCAGCCTTTGCTGATAACTCGGCACCTTTGTAGTGACCCGTCAGTTCAAGCAGATGATTGGTACGATCGAAATCGTCCGATCCGATGGCTTCCGCTAAGTCGACCGCTCGCCTGAAATACGCTTCTCCCTCGTGGGGGCTGACTCGCCACACTGCTCGCGCGAGACGCCCATACGCGGTGATCCGCGACCCCACATCCGTATCGAGCTGTATTCTGCGCTCGACGTGGCCAGCGAGGATAAGCGCGGCATCGTGGCATGCACTGGTCCGCGACAGTCGAGCCACTACGTCTGTCAGTTCGGCAGGGTACAAACCCGGGGCGGTTGCCAACCATTCCGCTATCTTTTTCGCAAGCGAGGGATCTAGCGCTCCCAGCGCATCTGCCACATAGAAAAGTGCCGGAAAGCCTGTTTGCGCGAGATAGGCCTTCCCGTCGCGATAGGGGTAATTTGAGGCCTGTTTGACATCGCTTACCAAGCGATCGAAGGCCGCATTCAGCATCCAGGCCCGCGTCTGTCCAGCAGGCGGGCGCACAATCCTCGCGATGTCTTGCGCGTAGCGCAGAAGCGGATTGATCCGGCCGCTCAGCACACGAGAGTATTCTGTGCGGTCCTTGCCGTCGATAGAGCTGCGAAGCTTGCGCCGTGCCCGGGCGCTGTCATATTTCGGTTCCGCCAGCTTCTGCGAAAGGGCGCGCGAAAATGCCGCCGGGCCGCGGTTGCGGGTACTTTGGGAAACGAGATTGATAAGCTCAGTCGGCGCAATGTCGATTAGGGTCGGGGGTTTTCCGCGCAGGGCGGCTTTCACACCAGCAGCAGCCAAGCTCACGTGGACCGTTCTTTCGGTCGGGTAACAGCTCGAATAGTCGTAGATAGAAGGGATCTTCAGCCCTGCGCCTTCAATCAGCGCGAGGCCCTCCGCAATCATTCCGAGGTCGGCGGCTCTAGCACTGGCGAGCACGCTCGCCAGTGCTAGAGCCGCGCTCTGCTCGGTGGGCACCGGCGCTGCGGCCATCGCGTTAAGCACGCGCTTGTCCCGAGTATCGTCAAGTTCGGTAAATCGGAGCGCGGCTGCATACAGTGCTCGCGACGAAAGCCGGCATCCTGGCAATTTCGTAATAATACGTTCCAAGGGGGCATGAGTTGTCGCCAGGTGCCGCTCAAGCAGGTCGAAGAGCGCGGTGAATTTCACGAAGGCCTCGGCTGCACCTTTGCGATCAATGAACTGGGCTATGCGAACGTCATTTCCGGCGAGCATTTCAACGTAGGCGAAACCGACATCGTCCCAGCTCCGCGACACGTTCGCTATATTGGGCCAAGTGCTTCGCCTCTTCTGAGCTGCCCAGTTGTACCAATCGATGGCCCTTCGTGCGTGCCGCCGAGCCTCATCGCCATCACCCGCGAAAGCGTTCGCCAGTGCCAGCGCTGAGTGTTTTCCACCCGGCCACCCGACAGTGGTGACGGTGAGACGCCTGAGCGCCTCGGGATCAGCAGAAATGGCCACGAGGTCGGGGTGCTCATAGAGAAATCGATCGGACCGCTCATGGCCTGCGGCTACGAGTGAAGCCTCCAGCAGCAGCTTCAGCAGATCGTCTCGCCTGCCGAGTTCGCTCGCGAGCGCTATTGCAGCCGTGATCCGAGCCAGGCGGATATCCCTAGAGCTAACTTGCGAGGCGCCAGCCGGAACGCGAAGGTCATAGGCGAGGCAGATGAGCTGATCTGCATCGCGCAGCGTTGTCAGCAGCGCAGGCAACGCCCTAGCGGCGTAATTCGACGTGAGCTGTCTTACTTGTAGGAGGCGTTGTTGCAGAACTCTGACCTTCGAGGATTCACATTTGTGAATCTATGCGGTTAGACGGTCCGCATGAGCAAGCCATCACCCGCCCGCTATCGCACGACGAACTGGTCTAGCTACACAGCCTC
>NZ_SUNH01000064.1 GCF_005048265.1 Paracoccus hibiscisoli | reverse complement strand
GGACCCCAAAACCCACGATCAAGCGTTTGATCCGGATCCCCTAAAGGAAAATCTCCGATCCAGCCAAAACCCCTGCACACCATCAGACCTCGGCAAGTTTTCACACGGTCTGGATCGTTTTTGAACACGGGGCAGGGGAGGTCATTGATCCATCGACTCAGGTGTTTGATCGGCGGCCTCAAGGAGATGAGCTACAGCTTGGCTAGCGAACCGCGCGGGCGGGACTTGCACCAGCCCTGCAAAGCGCACAAGCGCGGCAATGTCGATCTCGACACGCTCACCGCCAATCAAGCCGTCCACCCAGTCTTCGGATTTCTGTACTGCGGCAGCGATCTCAGGCCTGCTAATCCCTGAAAGCTTGACGATGCGCTTTAAAACGGCGGGGAAATTATTGACGTCCTCTGCGAAAGCGTTCTTAGCAGCGGTTTTCCAGTCGACACCGGTGCCGACTTGTTTGTTAGGAATGAAGCTCCGACGTCTGGAAAGCCAATCCAGTGCCTCCGCGTTACCAAGCTGGTTTCGCTTTGGTCCCTTTTTCTCGTAGCCTGACGGTCGTGTTCCCCATTCCTCAGACGGATCAAGGTTGATGACCTTGGACCCTTTCGGTGCCGGATCAACCAGTCGAAGACCTTCCTTGTTCAAAGAGGTGCGCACAGTTGCCGGGGACATGTTGGCTAGTAAGGCGAGCTGTTCGACACTCAGGGAGTTCCCGGAGTTCAGATCGTAGCGCGCTACGAAGGTATCCAATACTTTCCTAATGCGGCCATCGACATAGTTCATCGGCGTCGGCAGGCCGTTGATGTCTTGAGCCGGGAGCTGCTCGCGTACAGGCGCAACATCGTCAGATAGAGCTTCAAGATCGAAATCGTGAGCCCCTTCGACTTGGTACGCATAGTCATAAGCATGACGCACGATGGCAACGAACGGATGCTGCTCCACATTAAATTGGGCAATATCGCCATCATCGATACCATCCGTGTAGAAACCGGGCGACCAAGCCTCTCCGTCGATTTCCACGCCCAGAAACTGATCCCGCATCTCCTGCGGGAAATGAAACAGCGCTCCGACAATACCCACCATGACGGCAGTCATCTGCCGCAGGTCGTCCTCCAACTGATCGCGCGAGATCGGAATTTTATCGCTCATACCATTTCTCCCTTTGCCGGCTTCAAGGCTTGGATTTGCATCGAAAGACGCTTGAATGCCTCGATGAGGACGGGCGCGTTGGTTTGGCGCGATGCAAGGGCAGGGGCCTTCCTTCCTAGAAAGACCGCCACGCGTTCTGCATTTGCGCCGCTCGGATGTGGCAATCCCGTAAGGATGCGGTCTCGGCGCAGTTGTCCCAAGCCAGCCAGGTGAAGGACCGCTTGCTCAGCTTTCGGCCCAAGAGGCAACCAAAGGGCATCTGGCAGTGCCCGGGCCTCTTCAGCCAGATGGGTCTCGATCATGTTGCGCAGCACTGGGGTGCGGATCATGTCCGGAGTTCCGTTGTAGTTCTGCCCTTTCACGAAGACTGGGTACCGCAGCGCAGACGTAAAATGCACGTCCTCAGAGCCGGGTCGGAACAGTTCGGTTGAGGAGCTTATTCCAAAGTGGCGGGCCACACCGATACCATCCAACATGGCGATCAGATTTGAGCGGATCGCTCCACCGGAAAAACTTGCCGTTTGTTTCGCCGCTTTGAGGCGTTGCTCAACAGACTGACCGTGCGAGCTGATAGCAGCATGAAGGGCGTTGGCAGCTTGGGTCATTCCCGGCGTGATGCCGACGACGACCAGTTTTGCGTTCAGAGCAATATGATCGAAAGGAGCATAGACGATAGTGACATCGCCCTCTTGGGCCATTCGCAAGGCAGAGCAGGATAGAGGGTCGGCTGCAGCTTTGGCAGTGATCAACGGCAGGTATTGAGATGCGATTTGAAGGCTTTGAGCCAAGTTGTTTATCCTTGATGGTTGATTAGCGACAGTGGCGGCGGGTTTCTCTTGCGACCGTGATGACGGTGCCTTCGTCAGACACGATCACGTAGGCGCCGCGATAACGACGCAGATCCGCACGCAGCCGATGATCCCCCTCGGAGGCAAGATCTATGGCGGTGCGATCCAGCTTCAGGCCTTCGGCCCCACCGCTTCGGTACGCTGTTCCGAAATCCTGGATCAGTCGAATGACGTCCCGGGGCACCCGGCGTTCGGTGCTGCGGCGTTCTGCGTGGCGGGTCAGGCGCATGATTCTTAGCTCCCTATTGGTTATGAGCTATGTTTAGAGTTGCACCTTGATATCGTCAACAGGAAAGATGCTGTGCTATACTCACCAAAGCACCCTTTAGGATCAACCGAAAGCCTTGCCCGCCCTCAGTGCAAATTCGTTGCCGACGTTAAGTGCGTCCAGCTGGTTAGAATTACCCGCAAGACACGCCCAACAGGGCTAGATCATTATGGCAGGGATTGTCATAATTGTGGCGTAACCCGACGGAGGTTCTGATGGCCACAATGAACGTCTCAATTCCCGATCCCATGAAGGTCTGGGTCGAAGAGCGCGCCCGCGGGGGCAGCTTCAGCAATGCCAGTGATTACGTTCGACATCTGATCCGGCGTGACCAAGAACGCGCCCATGCGATTGGGCAGCTTCAGGCTGCGATCACGGAGGGGCTGCAAAGCGGCGAACCAAAACCGTTCGATGCCTTAGCCTTCAAGGCGAAGATGCGCCGCAAGCATGCCAGCTGAGGAGCGCTACAGCCTCAGGCTTACGCCCCAAGCTGAAGGCGACATGGAAGAGATCTGGCTGCACGGCGCGGCGGAGTGGTCACCCGAGCAGGCAGATAGATATGTCGACGGGATCACGGCTGTTTTCGATCTGCTCTGTGCCATGCCGGGAATCGCGCGAGAGCGTCCGGAGTTTAGCCCGCCTGTCCGCATTCATCCGTCCGGGGCTCATATGATCATCTATCGGACCAGTGGTGATCAACTTGATGTGCTGCGCATTCTCGGAGGTCGTCAGGATTGGCCAAGATTACTGGAGATTTTGGAATGACCTCGGCTTTTCTACCCCCTTTTCCCAAGGGTCCGTTCCGGTTTGTGGCGCTTGATGTCGAAACAGCCAATAACGACCGCGGCAGCATCTGTCAGATCGGTATCGCCTGCGTGCGGCCCGACCATTCGATCGAGACATGGATGACCTATGTCGACCCGCAGGTGGACCGTTGGGTCTTCACCTATCTGCATGGGATCGGCGCCATGACCGTGCGGGGCGCACCGGCATTCGCTGAGGTGCTGCCGATCTTGCGCGAGGCGCTCGCCGGATACACGGTGTATCAGCACTCCGGCTTCGACCGGAATGCAGTGTCCGCCGCCTGTCATCACGCGAACCTTGCCGTTCCAGACTGGGAGTGGCGAGACAGTGTTCAGGTCGCGCGCCGTGCCTGGCCGGAACTACGGGGAAATGGCGGGCATGGATTGGCCAGTCTCAAGCGGCATCTCGGACTCGTCTTCAACCACCATGACGCGGGCGAAGATGCCCGTGCGGCTGCAGAGGTCGTCCTGAGGGCGGAACGTGTCCAGCTCGAAAAACCTCGATATTCCACAGTATCTGCCGCAAGACAGGCCCGACATACCGAAGACTTTGATTTGATCGATGACGGCGATGACAGCCTGGATGTCACCACGGAGTGTGTGATCCCATGCCCTGCACCAACGCCTTCACAGCACGCACCGGCACCTCGCGCTCTTGGTACCACAGAGATTACACAGGGCAACTTGAAGCACAGCCACATCTACCTGAGAAGCTTCTTCGAAGCATTTCCGGAAGATGCCGTTGGCGGCTCGAACCGCGCCTTGGCGGCTTCGCGCGAAATCACCGTGGACTGGGGCGGCAGCGCTGCGGTCATGACCGATCTTGATGGTGCCAAGCGGTTCTTTCGAAAACGGGGTTGGATCCGATCCTTTTTCGAACAGAATGCCGTGCAGGCAGGAGACCTGGTCCTGATCGAAGAGACCGCCCCCTACTGCTATCGTGTCGTTGCGCAGCCGCGACAGAGGCCTATCGAGGCGAGCGTTTCATCATGATCCATAACAATGAGGCTGCGATCCTTTTGGACATCCCTTGATTTAATTTCGAACGACTTACAGGATTTATAAGGGGCGAAATGACAAGATTGTGGATCGTAAGAGCAGGAGCACTTGGAGAGCGAGAGCTCGCGGCTATCGTACAGAGCAAATTGCTGCCTGGCTTTCTACAGGTCGGTGACCTGAAAGCCTGCGCGAATAGGGATTCTGTTTTGGCGCACCTTCAAGATGTTATGCCCGACGAGGGCAAAAATCGCCTGCGCAACTTCGCTGCTCAACTTAATCAGTTCGTAAACCTAATTAAGATCGGCGATTTTGTGGTAATGCCTCGGAAGGTCACGAACGGCGTGGCCATTGGGATCGTGACGGGCGGCTATCAGTTCGACGCCGACAGCGACTTCAAGCACTCGCGCGCCGTCGAATGGAGGGAAGAGTCGCTGCCCCGCGATACCTTCAAACAAGACCTGCGGCACTCTTTCGGAGCGTTCATGACAATCTGCGAGGTCAAGCGCAATTCGGCTCTAGAGCGTGTGCAGGCAGTTCTTTCGACCGGTGCTGACCCTGGCGCTCTATTAGGTAAACAGGGCCAAGCACCGAAGCCCTTGCCATTGAACGGAGCTGAGGATGACGAAGTCGAGGCCGAAGACTATCAGACCGATATTGAGGACATCGCAAATCAGCAGATTATTTCGCTGATCAAGTCCGAGTTTGCAGGCCACGCATTGGCCGATCTCGTAGCTGAAATCATGCGTGTCGAGGGGTACACTACCAAGGTTTCCCCGCCAGGTCCTGATGGCGGCGTCGATATTTTGGCCGCTGGTGGCACACTTGGCCTGGGCGAAGATCGTATTTGCGTGCAGGTGAAATCAGGTGACGGCGCGGCAAACCATGACGTGGTGCTTCGCCTGATCGGTTCAGTGTCAAACACGCAAGCCCAAACTGGGCTACTCGTCAGCATCGGGGGGGTAAACGCTGTCGCCCAGAAGGAGCTGGACAACAACTTCTTTAAGCTCCGTCTCTGGCAGATGCCCGACCTACTGAAAGCGCTGTTTCGTACCTATGGCGAACTTTCCGACAAAACCCGCGCAAAGCTGCCTCTGAAACAAATTTGGGCGCCTATGGCCCAAGGAGCAAGCTAATGGGAAAGATGCGGAAGCATGCCGCTGAACATGAAACTGTTCGTCGTCTTGCTGAGATGCGGACAAGCACACAGTAGTCGGCTCATCTTACGTTACATAAGACAGATTATTGCGGTAATATTCTTAGTGCGGGTAGGTTCTATTCTGAAATGCGACACGCCATGATTTGCTGGTGTTTACAGATCGAGGAGCTCCCCCGTGACGTCGCATCTCACCCTCTCCGAGCGCCGCATCATCGCGGGTATGCTGCAGCGCAAG
>NZ_SUNH01000063.1:0-2500 GCF_005048265.1 Paracoccus hibiscisoli | reverse complement strand
TAGACGGATCAGACCCGAAACCGAGTGATCTAGGCATGAGCAGGATGAAGGTACGGTAACACGTACTGGAGGTCCGAACCCACACCTGTTGAAAAAGGTCGGGATGACTTGTGCCTAGGGGTGAAAGGCCAATCAAACTCGGAGATAGCTGGTTCTCCGCGAAAGCTATTTAGGTAGCGCCTCGGACGTATTCCTTGGGGGGTAGAGCACTGCATGGATGATGGGGGCCCACAGCCTTACTGAGTCTAAGCAAACTCCGAATACCCAAGAGAACTATCCGGGAGACACACGGCGGGTGCTAACGTCCGTCGTGGAGAGGGAAACAACCCTGACCAACAGCTAAGGCCCCCAATTCGTGGCTAAGTGGGAAAGCATGTGAGACTTCCAAAACAACCAGGAGGTTGGCTTAGAAGCAGCCATCCTTTAAAGATAGCGTAACAGCTCACTGGTCTAATCAAGAGGTCTTGCGGCGAAGATGTAACGGGGCTCAAGCCACGAGCCGAAGCTTTGGATGCACTTTAGAGTGCGTGGTAGCGGAGCGTTCTGTGATATAGAACGCTGCCTCTTTTGCCCAGCAATGGGTAACGGAGGCAATGTTCTGACTGTGAAGCCGGGCCGTGAGGCAACCGGTGGAGTGATCAGAAGTGAGAATGTTGACATGAGTAGCGACAAACAGGGTGAGAGACCCTGTCGCCGAAAGTCCAAGGGTTCCTGCTTAAAGCTAATCTGAGCAGGGTAAGCCGGCCCCTAAGGCGAGGCCGAAAGGCGTAGTCGATGGGAACCAGGTTAATATTCCTGGGCCAGGAGATGGTGACGGATCCCGAGGGTAGTTCGATCTTAACGGATTGATCGGGCTGCTTAGGGGTTCCTGGAAATAGCCCTCCACAAGACCGTACCCTAAACCGACACAGGTGGACTGGTAGAGAATACCAAGGCGCTTGAGAGAACCACATTTAAGGAACTCGGCAAAATACCTCCGTAAGTTCGCGAGAAGGAGGCCCGGTTTTTACGCAAGTAGAGGCCGGGGGCACAAACCAGGGGGTGGCGACTGTTTACTAAAAACACAGGGCTCTGCGAAGTCGTAAGACGACGTATAGGGTCTGACGCCTGCCCGGTGCCGGAAGGTTAAAAGGAGAGGTGCAAGCCTTGAATTGAAGCCCCGGTAAACGGCGGCCGTAACTATAACGGTCCTAAGGTAGCGAAATTCCTTGTCGGGTAAGTTCCGACCTGCACGAATGGCGTAACGACTTCCCCGCTGTCTCAAATGTGGACTCAGCGAAATTGAATTGTCTGTGAAGATGCAGACTTCCCGCGGTTAGACGGAAAGACCCCATGCACCTTTACTACAACTTCGCACTGGCATCAGGATTGCGATGTGCAGGATAGGCGGTAGGCTTTGAAGCGGGGACGCTAGTCCTCGTGGAGCCATCCTTGAGATACCGCCCTTCGCACTCTTGATGTCTAACCGCGGCCCGTTATCCGGGTCCGGGACCCTGCGTGGTGGGTAGTTTGACTGGGGCGGTCGCCTCCCAAACAGTAACGGAGGCGCGCGAAGGTTGGCTCAGACCGGTCGGAAATCGGTCGTTGAGTGCAATGGCAGAAGCCAGCCTGACTGCAAGACTGACAAGTCGAGCAGAGACGAAAGTCGGCCATAGTGATCCGGTGGTCCCGAGTGGAAGGGCCATCGCTCAACGGATAAAAGGTACGCTGGGGATAACAGGCTGATGATGCCCAAGAGTCCATATCGACGGCATCGTTTGGCACCTCGATGTCGGCTCATCTCATCCTGGGGCTGGAGCAGGTCCCAAGGGTATGGCTGTTCGCCATTTAAAGAGGTACGTGAGCTGGGTTTAGAACGTCGTGAGACAGTTCGGTCCCTATCTGCCGTGGGTGTTGGAGACTTGAGAGGAGCTGCCCCTAGTACGAGAGGACCGGGGTGGACGTTCCACTGGTGGACCAGTTGTCGTGCCAACGGCAGTGCTGGGTAGCTATGAACGGACAGGATAAACGCTGAAGGCATCTAAGCGTGAAGCCCCCCTCAAAACAAGGTCTCCCTTGAGAGCCGTGGAAGACCACCACGTCGATAGGCCGGAGATGTAAGTGCAGCAATGCATTCAGTTGACCGGTACTAATGGCTCGATAGGCTTGATTTGATCCGGAAGAAGCAGGATTACCCTCCTTCCTCCAAAGCATCCTTGGACAATATCACCCCGCACAAACGGGGCGACGCTGAGCGTTTCTTTCCTGGTCTGGTGGCCCTAGCGCGAGCAAAACACCCGATCCCATCCCGAACTCGGCCGTTAAGTGCCGCTGCGCCGATGGTACTGCGTCTCAAGACGTGGGAGAGTAGGTCACCGCCAGACCTGGTAAGAAACGCATTATCTCTCCGAAACGATGAAAAAAACCGATCAGGACAAAATTGGCGCGGGGTAGAGCAGCCCGGTAGCTCGTCAGGCTCATAACCTGAAGGTCATAGGTTCAAATCCTATCCCCGCAACCA
>NZ_SUNH01000007.1 GCF_005048265.1 Paracoccus hibiscisoli | reverse complement strand
GG
This sequence comes from Paracoccus hibiscisoli, assembly GCF_005048265.1. GTDB lineage: Bacteria > Pseudomonadota > Alphaproteobacteria > Rhodobacterales > Rhodobacteraceae > Paracoccus > Paracoccus hibiscisoli. Next base: position 202,701 of record NZ_SUNH01000007.1, on the reverse strand, counting down.
ACCAAGAGGTCCGACAGGTTGACCAGCTTGCCCACCGCGCGCCTGCGCTCCAGCCGCCCGGCGCCGTCCACCGTGGCGACCCCGGCGCTGTCATAGCCCCGATACTCCAGCCGCCGCAGCGCATCCACCAGCTGAGGCGAAACCTCGTGACGACCCAAAATCCCGATAATGCCGCACATGGAACGCCGAAAACCGAATAAAATGACAAGAGATGCTTAGAAAACACCGATACAGCCTTCAGTTCGCGCCCAGATGGAACGCATGTCAACAGACGAATGCCGGAATGGCTTACGGCCCCGACCGCGCGGGGCCATGCCGCTCAGTCGGTCTGCGACGGGCTGCCGGTTGCGCGGCCGGTGGCGTCCAGCACGGTCGGGTCGCGCAGCAGCACGGCGTGGACCGCGCAGCCCGGCGGCGGGCACAGCGCCGGGTCCTGCGGCGCGCGGGCCAGCAGATGCGTGGTCCCCACCGCCAGCCGCAGCAGGCCGTCCGCCTGTTCCACCACCCGCGCGGGCAGGACCGTGGCCCCCAGCAGGCCGGCGGGCGGCGCGGTCGCGACCATCACCTGATCGGCGGCGATGCGCAGCTGCAGCGGGCCGGTGGCGCGGGTCGCGACATGCAGCACCCCGGCGGCGGTATCGACCCATTGCCCCGGCCCCGGCCCGTCGCGCGGCGTGGCCCGCAGCGTCACGCCCGCGTCCAGGGGCAGGGGCAGCACCGCGTCGGGCGGCCCCTGGGCGATGACGCGCCCGCCCTCCAGCCGCAGGACGGTCGTGGCCAGGGCGCGGATCTCCTGGGGGTCGTGGCTGACATGGAGGATGGGCAGGTCGGTCGCGTCGCGCAGCGCGCGCAGATAGGGCAGGATCTCGGCCTTGCGGGGCTGATCCAGGGCGGCCAGCGGCTCGTCCAGCAGCAGGATGCCGGGGCGGGCCAGCAGAGCGCGCCCCAGGGCCACGCGCTGCGCCTCGCCGCCCGACAGCGCGGCGGGGTGACGCTCCAGCAGGGGGGCGATGCCCAGCAGATCGGTGATCTGCGCCAGCGTCGGCCCGCCGCCCGGCCCCGCGAACCAGCGCCCATAGAGCAGGTTCTGCCGCACGCTGAGATGCGGGAACAGCCGCGCGTCCTGAAAGACATAGCCCACGCGGCGGCGGTGCGGCGGCAGGTTCACGCCGCGGTCGCTGTCGAACAGCACCCGCCCGTCCACCGCGATCCGGCCCCGGTCGGGGCGCAGCAGGCCCGCGATGGCGCGGATCAGCGTGGTCTTGCCCGCGCCCGACGTGCCGAACAGCGCCGTGACGCCCGGCGGCGCGGTGACGTCGACCGACAGGGCGAATCCCGGCCAGGTATGGTCGATGCGGACCGACAGGCTCATGGCGCGACCCGGCGGGCTGCGGCGCGCGACAGCCATTCCGACAGGACCAGCGCCCCCACTGACAGCGCAATCGCCACCAGCACCAGCCGCCCGGCCTGCGCCTCGGCCCCCGGCACCTGCAGGCGGGTGTAGATGGCCGAGGGCAGGGTCTGGGTCTGTCCCGGAATGTTCGACACGAACGTGATGGTGGCCCCGAATTCGCCGATCGCCTTGGCGAAGGCCAGCACCGCCCCCGCCAGAATGCCCGGCAGGATCAGCGGCAGGGTGACCGTCACGAACACCCAGGCCGGGCGCGCGCCCAGGGTGGCGGCGGCCTGTTCCAGGCGCGGGTCCACGGCCTCGATCGACAGGCGGATGGCGCGCACCATCAGCGGGAATGCCATGATCGCCGCCGCCAGCGCCGCCCCCGTCCAGCGAAAGGCCAGCACGATGCCGACCTGCTCCAGCCAGGCGCCCACCGCCCCCTGCCGCCCGAAGGTCAGCAGCAGCAGATAACCTGTCACCACCGGCGGCAGGATCAGCGGTAGATGCACCAGCATGTTCAGCAGCCCCCGCCCCGGAAAGCGCCAGCGCGCCAGCGCATGCGCGGTCAGGATGCCCAGAGGCAAGCTGCACAGCACCGCCCAGAACGCGACCTTCAGGCTGAGCCGCACCGCCTGCCAGTCCGCCGGGGACAGCCAGTCAGCGGGCAAGGGTAAAGCCTTCGGCGGCAAAGACGGCCTGCGCCTCGGGGGCCGACAGCGCGTCCATAAAGGCGCGGTCGGCGGCGTCCTGCGCCTGCGCCAGCAGCGCCACGGGATAGGTGATCGGCGGGTGGCTGTCCTCGGGGAACTGGCCGATGACGGTGACGCGCGGGTCGGCCTGCGCGTCGGTGGCATAGACGATGCCCAACGGTGCCTCGCGCGCAGCGACCAGCGCCAGGGCCGCGCGCACGTTGTCGGCCTGCGCAACCTTGTCCTGCACCGCGTCCCACAGCCCCAGATGGGTCAACGCGGTATGCCCGTATTGCCCCGCAGGCACCGAATCGATCAGCCCCATCGCCAGGAACCCGCCCGCCAGCAGGCCGGGCAGGTCCAGCCCGGCGTCGATGGCCACCGGCCCCGCCTGCGGATCGCCCGACACCAGCACCAGCGCATTGCCCAGCAGATCGCGCCGGGTGCCGGGCGCCAGCAGGTCCTGATCCTCCAGCACGTCCATCCATTCGGGGTTGGCCAGCAGGATGATGTCGGCGGGCGCCCCCTGGGTGGTCTGGCGGGCCAGCAGGCTGGAGCTGCCATAGGTCAGCACCACGTCATGCCCGGTCCGGGCGGTGAAATCCGCCCCGATCCGGTCCAGCGCCGTTTGCAGCGACGCCGCGGCAAAGACCTGCACCGTCTCGGCCGCGCCCGCGCCCGGAAGGGACAGCAGAATCGCCGCAAGGGTCAGGCGGGCAGGGGGCATGGTGGGCTCCAAAGCAATATGTCCGGCCGGAAATATCGCCCGCGCCGCATCGCGGGGCAAGGCGCATCTGGTCCTCAGGCGGGTTTTTCGGTGTTTTCGCGTCCCGGGGCGGGTTTGGCAGTTGACTTCGCCACCTGCGGGACTAAAAGGCGGCTTCAACACGAATTCCACGGGGTTTGCGGCGCGCGATTGCCCCGAAGCAGGAGCGACAACCATGGCGAAGCCGACCACCATCAAGATCCGGCTGAACTCGACCGCCGGCACCGGCCACTTCTATGTGACCAAGAAGAATGCCCGCACGATGACCGAAAAGATGTCCGTCCGGAAATACGACCCGGTCGTGCGTCAGCACGTCGAATACAAGGAAGGCAAGATCAAGTAAGATCTGCCCCTTTCGGCACCCGCATGGACCGCCATCCGCAAGGATCGGCGGTCTTTTGCCGTGACGTGACGGCGGGTCCTGTGTTGGTGCATCTTGCGGGACGGCCCGGCCTGCGGCAGGGTCGCGGCATGGAACTGATCGTCAATGGACAGCGCCGCAGCCTGGAGGCCGATCCGCAGATGCCCCTGCTGTGGGCGCTGCGCGATCTGCTGGGCCTGACCGGCACGAAATACGGCTGCGGCATCGCGCAATGCGGGGCCTGCACGGTGCATGTGGACGGCATGGCGGTGCGCGCCTGCCAGATCCGCTTGGCCGATGTGACCGGAGAGGTCACCACCATCGAAGGCCTGGGCACCCCCGACGCGCCCCATCCCGTCCAGACCGCCTGGATCGGCGAACAGGTCGCGCAATGCGGATACTGTCAGTCGGGCCAGATCATGCAGGCCGCGGCCCTTCTGTCGCTGAACGGTGACCCCACCGATGAGGATATCGACCGCGCCATGTCCGGCAACCTGTGCCGCTGCGCCACCTATCCGCGCATCCGCGCCGCGATCCGGGCTGCGGCCCTGCGCATGGGCGGGGTCTGATGAGCCGGGCCGGGCGCATCGCGCGGCGGGGCTTTCTGATCGGGTCGGTCGCGGTGGCGGGGGGCGTGGCCTTTGGCGCCTGGCGCTATACGCGGCCCTTGCCCGACCCGTTCGCGGGGACCGATGCCGGGGCGCTGAACCCTTACGTCCTGATCGACGCGGATGGCGTCACGCTGGTCGCGCCGCGCGCGGACAAGGGGCAGGGCGCGCGCTGGCTGCAGGCCGCCCTGATCGCCGAAGAGCTGGACATCGACCCCGCCACCGCTCGCATCATCCCCGGCCCGGTCAGCGCCGCCTATTATAACCGCGCGCTGATCGCGGATTTCATGCCCTTTGCGCCCACCGACACGGGCTGGCTGGCCGAAACCGCGCGGGGCGCCGCCGACATTCCCGCGCGTCTGCTGAGCTGGCAGATGACCGGCGGCTCCAGCTCGACCGCCGATGGGTTCGACAAGCTGCGCGAGGCGGGTGCCGTCGCGCGAGAGACGCTGAAGCAGGCCGCAGCCACGCGTCACGGCCTGTCCCGCGCCGATCTGAACACGGCGGACGGCGCGGTGATCCTGCCCGACGGCACGCGCATCCCCTATGCCGATCTGGCGGTCGAGGCCGCGCGGCTGGAGCCCGTGACCGACATCGTGCTGCGCGACCGGTCGCAATGGCGCTGGTTGGGTCAGCCGATGCAGCGCGCCGATGTGGTCGCCAAATCGACTGGCACGCAGGTCTATGGCATCGACCTGGTCCTGCCCGAGATGCTGCACGCCACCGTGCGGATGGCGCCCTGGGGCGGCACGGTCGCCCGTCTGGACCCGGTCGCCGCCGAAGGCATGCCGGGCGTGCTGCGCGTGCTGCCCATCACCGGGGGCGTCGCGGTTCTGGCCCGCGACACCTGGTCGGCGATGCGCGCGGCAGCGGCGCTGGATGTGGCGTTCACGACACCCGACACGGCGGGCGATCAGGACGCCATCTGGGCCGCGCTGGAGGCGACCCATGACGCGGGCGCCATCGACACGCGCCGCCGCGACGATGGCGATGTGGACGCGGCCATCGCACCCGGCGATTTCGCCGCCGAATACCGCGTGCCGTTCCTGGCCCATGCGCCGTTGGAGCCGATGAACGCCACGGTTCTGGTCACCGATGACGCCTGCACCATCTGGGCCGGAACGCAGGTGCCCGATTTCGCCGTGGCCCGCGCCGCCGCCCTGACCGGCCTGCCCCAGACCGCGATCCGGCTGGAGAACCAGATGATCGGCGGCAGCTTTGGCCGGCGGCTGGAGATCGACTTCATCGCCCAGGCCGTAGAAATCGCGATGGCCGTCCCCGGCCGCCCGGTCAAGCTGACCTGGTCGCGCGAGGAGGATTTCGCCCATGACCAGCCCCGCCCCGCCCAGATCGCCCGCGTCCGGGGGCGCGTGACCGCCGATGGCGTGCAGGCGCTGGACCTGACCGTGGCCAGCCCCTCGGTCATCGCCTCCTGGTTCGGCCGCGTCAGCAGCGCGCCGCCGGGCGGCGATGTCAGCATCACCACTGGGGCCTGGGACCAGCCCTTCGCCATCCCGCATTTTCGCGTGACCGGCCTGCGCGCGCCCGAAACCGTGCCGGTCAGCAGCTGGCGGTCGGTCGGCGCGTCGTCGAACGGCTTCTTTTTCGGCACCGCCCTGGACGAGATGTTCGCCACCGCAGGCATCGACCCGATGGAGGGGCTTTTGCGCCTGTGCGACCACGCCCCCTCGCGCGCGGTGCTGGAGGCGGTGCGCGACCTGTCGGGCTGGACCGGGCGCGCGGGGGGCCAAGGGCGCGGGCGGGGCGTGGCGTTCTGCCTGTCCTTCGGCGTGCCCTGCGCCCAGGTGGTCGAGGTTGAGGACACCCCGCAGGGCATTCGCCTGACACAGGCCTTTGCGGTGGCCGATGTGGGCATCGTGCTGGACCCGGTGAACGCCGAGGCGCAGCTTTCGGGCGGCATGCTGTTCGGGCTGGGCCATGCGATGAACTGCGAACTGACCTATCGCGGCCACGCCCCCGACCAGACCAATTTCCACGCCTATGAGGGGATGCGCATGCACCAGACCCCCGCCGTGCAGGTCCGCCTGCTGGAGAACGGCCCCCTGCGCGGCCTGGGCGAGCCCGGCGTGCCGCCCGCCGCCGCGGCGCTTGGCAACGCGATCTTTGCCGCGACCGGCCAACGGCTGCGCCAGATGCCGTTCTCGCGCGCGGTGCGGTTCGCATGATCCGGGTCCTGGCACTGTTGCTCATGGCCGGGCCTGCGGGCGCGGAGGTGATGCCCTCGATCGTGGCCCCGCCCGAGGAGGGCTCGGTCAGCCCCGCCGACGGGCTGGCGGCCTGGGACCGGGTGCATCAGGTCGTCTCGCATCCGCGCTGCGCGAATTGCCATGTGGGGTCCGATCACCTGCCCATGTGGTCCGGCCCCGAATTTCCCGAACCCCGCCCGCATGGCATGGCCATCAGCGGCGGCGACAGCCGCATGGGCATCGAGACGCTGCCCTGCGCCACCTGCCATGTCACCGCATCGACGCTGGACTCGGACCCGCGCCAGGCGCCCAACGCGATGATCCCCTGGCAGCTGCCCCCGGTCGAGATGGCCTGGTTCGGCCTGGACAGCGCCGCGATCTGCCGCCAACTGCGCGACCCGGCCCTGAACGGTGGGCGCGACTGGGTCGAGCTGGCCCAGCATCTGCAGGAGGATGCCGGTCACGGCGGCTTTGTCGCCTGGGGTTTCGCCCCCGGAGGCGGTCGCGAAGCTGCGCCACTCGGGCTGCAGACCCATATCGACGACGTGCTGAAATGGGGGGCAGCCGGGCAGCCCTGTCCGGAATGACCGGACCCGTCGCTTTTCTGGCATCCAAATCGCCCCGGCCGCGTTACGCTGCCAGAACCGATTGCCGAAAGCCTGCGCCATGTCGATCTCCTCGCCCATCACTGCCCCCACCGACTGCCCGGTCAAGGCGCTGCTGCGCCGCCCCGGCGGGTCTCTGGCGCTGTTGACCGACGCGCAGGGGGGCTTTCCGCGCCGCCCCGGCGCGATGATGGCGCTGTGGCCGGATGGCGTGCGGGTCGGGCGGTTGGGCGCGGGCTGCATCGACGCGGATATCGCAGCCCATCTGGACGCGCCCGGCCCGGTGACGCGGCTGACCTATGGCGTGGGCGGCCCGCTGGACCTGCCACTGCCCTGCGGCGGCACGGTGCAGATCGCGCTGATCCACAGGCCCGACCCCGACTGGCTGGGCGCCATCTGGGACGACCGCATCCGCCGCCGCACCGGGCAGTGGTGCGTGAACCTGCGCACCGGCGCACCCTGCCGCGCGGGCGACCCCGATGCCGATGACTTTGCGCTGACCCTGCCGCCGCCCCCCGCTTTCCAGATCCACGGAGAGGGGGACGAGGCGCAGGCCCTGGCCACGCTGGTCGCCGCGATGGACCTGCCCCTGATGGGCCGCGACGCGCGCCCGGACGCCCATACCGCCGTGGTGACGCTGTTTCACGACCACGACCGCGAACTGCCCGCGCTGGCGGCGGCGCTGCGGTCGGACGCGTTCTACATCGGCGCCTTGGGGTCGCGCCGGGCGCAGGCCGCGCGGCTGGCGGCCCTGTCTGAGCAGGGCTTCGATGACGCGACGCTGCGGCGCCTGACCGGCCCAATCGGCGTGACCCAGCAGGGGCGCGACCCGCGCCTGATCGCGGCCTCCGCCCTGACCCAGATCCTGGCCGCCTACGAGGCGCTGACCGCGTGATCCGCACCGGCCTGCTGCTGGCCGCCGGAGCCTCACACCGCTTCGGCCCCGAGGACAAGCTGCTGGCCCCCGTGGTTGGCCTGCCGCTGGTGGCCCATGCCGCGCAGGCCATGCGACAGGTCGCCCTGGATCACCGCATCGCGGTCATCACGAACCCCGCGCTGCGCCCGCTGCTGCAGGGCTTCCGCATCGTGATGATCGCTCAGGGTCAGCAATCCGACAGCCTGCGCGCTGGTCTGGCCGCGGCGGGCAACCCCGACCGCCTGCTGATCGCCTTGGGCGACATGCCCGACGTGACCGCCGCGCATCTGACGCAGGTGGTGGCGATGGCAACCGCCGACCTGCCGTCCTGCAGCTACGATGGCGCGGCGCCGCTGCCTCCGGCCTGCTTTCCGCGCGCCTGGCTGCCGGCGCTGGCTGCGCTGACCGGCGATCAGGGCGCCGGACGCCTGCTGCGCGATCTGCCCACCCGGCAGCACCTCGCCGCCCCCGGCCTTCTGCGCGACATCGACCGCCCCGATCAGATCACGACCGTGCTCCGTCAGGACGACGCCACAGGGGGGTGCGGGGGGACGTGAAGTCCCCCCGCCGTCGCGGGACGCAATTCAGCCCAGCACCTCGGCCAGCGCCTCGGCCGTCACGTCGACGATCCGGTCGGCCTCTTCGCGCGTCAGGCACAGCGGCGGGGCAAAGCCCAGGATGTCACCCTGCGGCATCGCCCGCGCAATCACGCCGCGCTTCAGCATCGCCGCCACGACCTTGGCGCCCTTGCCCTCGGACGCGTCAAAGAACCGCCGCGTGTCGCGGTCCGCGACCAGCTCGACCGCGCACAGCATGCCCTCGCCGCGCACCTCTCCGACATGGGCGTGATCCCCCACGGCCGACCGCATCCGGTCGTTCAGATAGGCGCCCACGGTCCCGGCATTCTCGACCAGGCCCAGGCTGTCGATCAGCTTCAGGTTCGCCACCCCGGCCGCCGCCCCGATGGGATGCGCGGAATAGGTCCAGCCGTGGCCCATCACGCCGTTCTCATCCGTGCCGCGCGTCAGCACGTCCCAGACCCGCGTGCCGACGATGCTGGCCGATAGCGGCGCATAGGCGCTGGTCAGGCCCTTGGCGCAGGTGATCAGGTCGGGGCGCATGCCGTAATGGTCCGACCCGAACATCGTCCCCAGACGCCCGAAACCCGTCACCACCTCATCCGCGATCAGCAGGATGTCGTGGCGGTCCAGAACCTCCTGGATGGCGGGCCAGTAGCCCGCGGGCGGCGGCACGATGCCCCCGGTGCCCAGCACCGGCTCGCCGATGAAGGCTGCGATGGTGTCGGCGCCATGTTCCGCGATCAGCGCCTCCAATTGCGCCACGCAATGGGCCACGAAATCGGATTCCGACATGGCCGCATCGGGGCGGCGGAAGTAATAGGGCGCCTCGGTATGGATCACCTGCTCCAGCGGCAGGTCGAACTTGGCATGAAACAGCTGCAACCCGGTCAGGCTGCCGGTCATCAGGCCCGACCCGTGATAGCCCCGCCAGCGGCTGATGATCTTTTTCTTCTTCGGGCGGCCCAGGATGTTGTTGTAATACCAGACCAGCTTGATGTTCGTCTCGTTCGCATCCGACCCCGACAGGCCGAAATAGACCCGCGCCATGCCCTGGGGCGCGCGGTCCATGACCATCTGCGCAAGCGTGATCGCGGCCTCGGACCCGTGGCCGGCATAGGCGTGGTAATAGGCCAGCTGATGCGCCTGATCGGCGATGGCCTGCGCGATTTCCGGGCGGCCATAGCCGACGTTCACGCAGTACAGCCCCGCAAAACCGTCCAGCAGGCGGTTGCCGTCGCGGTCGGTGATATGACAGCCCTCGCCCCCGGTGATGATGCGCTGCGGCGCCTCGCCCCGCGCGAATTGCCCCAGATGGGTCGAGGGGTGGAAAAAGCTCTCGCGGTCCCAACGGGCCAGTTCGTCATTCGTCAGCATCATCGCTCCTGTTCCTGCTGGGGGCAGGATAGGGCGGCGGGACCCGAGGATTCCTCTGATCCGATGGCTCCTGCCCGAGGAAATCCCTGAAGTTCAGCCCTCAAGCCGATGATGTTCCAGCATTGCGCCCAAGGCGGGCTGATCCTTGACCGGCTTGGTCACGATATAGCTGAAATAGCGCCGCACCCCCGCGCCGCTGTCCAGCAGCGCATCCATGACGCCTTGGAACGCCGCCACGTCCGGGGCGATCACCGACATCAGATAGTCGAACCCCCCGCCGATGGCCCAGCAGCCGGTGACGGCGTCCATACGCGCGATCACCGCCTCGAACCGCTGAAAGCTTTCGCTGCGGTGCTGGTCCAGTTCGACGGTGACAAAGACCTGCACATGCGGACCCAGCAGGCCCAGGTCGATCTGCGCGCGGTAACCGCGGATCAGGCCCGCTTGTTCCAGCCGCCGCATCCGGTCCCAGCAGGGCGTGGGCGACAGGTTCACGCGGGCGGCCAGGTCGGTCTTGGTGATGCGCCCCTCGCGCGACAGCACCGCCAGGATGGCGATGTCGCGGTCGTCCAGGCGCAGGCTGCGGGGCGGGATCATGGGGCGCATGTTCCCCCGCGCGGGCCGCTTGTCAATCCGCCCGCGCCGCGCGATCCTGCGCGCCATGTCCCATTGGCCCCTGAGACGCACCGACATCACGCGCCCGGCCTATCGCAGCCTGGCCCAGGGCATCGCCGCGGCCATCGACGCGGGCAGCCTGGCGCCGGGTGCGCGCCTGCCGCCGCATCGCGACCTGGCGTGGCAGCTGGGCGTCAGCGTCCAGACCGTCAGCCGCGCCTATGAGGAGCTGATCCGCGCCGATCTGATCTCGGGTGAGGTCGGGCGCGGCAGCTTTGTCCGGTCCGGCCCGCGCGAGACGATCGAGGTGCCGTGGTTCCGCGCCCCCACCGACCGGCCGCCGATCGACCTGTCGATGATGACCCCCGTGGCGCTGCCCCAAATCCGCGCGGCCTGGGCCGACACGCTGATGCGGCTATCGGGCACGCTGCCGGACCCCGCCATGCTGTCCTTTCGCCCGCGCCAGACGATGGCGCTTTACGGCGGGATGGCGGCGGCCTGGCTGGCGCGCTGCGGGATGGTGGTGCCGGCGCAGCGCATCCTGATCACCAACGGCACCACCCCCGCCATGTTCGTGGCGCTGCAATGCGTGGCCCAGCCCGGCGACATCATCGCGACCGAATCCGTCACCTGCCACACGCTGCGGCCCGCCGCCCAGCACCTGCATTTGCGCCTGCAGGGCATCCCCGACGACGATCAGGGCATGGACCCCGACGCGCTGCTGAGGGCGGCGCGGGCCTCGGGCGGGCGGATGAAGGCGGTGTTCCTGCTGCCCTCGGGCGGGGGGCCGCGGGCGCGGGTGATGGACCGCGACCGGCGTGCGGCGCTGGCCCGCGCCGCGACCCAGGCCGGGCTGATGATCCTGGAAAGCGACCCGACCGGGCCGATGCCGCCGCGCCGCCCGCCCGCCCTGTCGGGGTTCGCCCCGGACCGCAGCTTCTATTTCACCGGCCTGTCGAAATGCCTGTCGCCGGGCCTGCGCCTGGGTTTTCTGGCGATGCCCGAAAAATTGGCAGAGGCCGCGCTGAACCGGCATCTGTCGATGGCCTGGATGGCCACCCCCCTGATGGCCGAGATCGCGCAGGACTGGATTACCGGCGGCACCGCCGACGCGCTGCTGGCCGCGCAGCGCGCCGAGCTGGCCGCGCGCAACCGGCTGGCGGTGCGCGTCCTGGGCCAGCGTGCGCAGGGGTTTCTGCACGGTTTGCACCGCTGGATGCCGCTGGCGCCGGGCACGGATGAGGGCGCGGCCCTGGCGCAGGCGCTGTCCCATCAGGTGGCGCTGGCCCCCGGCGCGGGCTTTGCCGTGCTGCCCCAGGGACCGGCGCTGCGGCTGTCCCTGGGCGGGCCGCCGATGCGCGATCTGGAGCAGGCGCTGCGCATCGTATCGGCAATACTGCCCGGCTGACGGGCGGCCGGGGGCGGGACAATTGGGCGACCTGTTTGACTTCTGCTGACCAAATTGTCATGATTTAATACATCAATTGACTTGGAATCCGCTTGTCCCGAACCATCGGGCCCAACCGGAACGGTCCGCAAGGTCCGAATCCTGCCGCAGAAGGGCCCGCGCGATCCCCGTGCCAGGCCCGCCCCAACAGGAGGTATCATGACCCACACGACCCGCCCCGCCTTTCGCCTGGCGACCGCCAGCCTGACCGCCCTGATCCTGGGATCGGGGGCAGCCATGGCCGACACCTGGCGCTATGCCTTCGAGGAGGCGCTGGACGAGGTTCAGGGCGTCTTCGCCCAGAAGTTCAAGGAAGAGGTCGAGGCCAATTCCGACCACGAGGTCCAGCTGTTCCCGTTCGGCACGCTGGGGGAATCGGACAACATCCTGGAGCAGACCCAGTCGGGCATCCTGCAATTCGTGAACCAGTCGCCCGGTTTCACCGGCGCGCTGATCCCCGAGGCGCAGGTGTTCTTCGTCCCCTATCTGCTGCCCGAGGATGACGACCAGCTGTTCGCCTTCTTCCGCAATTCCGAGGCGATCAACACGATCTTCCCCGAGCTTTATGCCCAGCAGGGGCTGGAGCTGCTGACCATGTATCCCGAGGGCGAGGTGATGGTCACCTCCGACCGCCCCATCGCCGCACCCGCCGATTTCAACGACGTCAAGGTGCGCGTCATGACCAACCCGCTGCTGGTCGAAAGCTATCGCGCGTTCGGCGCCACGCCCACGCCGCTGCCCTGGGGCGAGGTCTATGGCGGTTTGCAGACCGGCATCGTGGACGCGCAGGAAAACCCGGCCTTCTTCATCGAATCGACCCGCATGTACGAGGTCCAGGACCACATCACGCGCCTGGGGCACAACAACTTCACCACCGCGCTGATGGCTAACCAGGACTTTTTCGCGGGCCTGTCCGAGGAGGATCAGCAGGTCATCCGCGACGCCACGCAGGCCGCCTTCGATCACATCATCGAATACCAGCAGGGCCTGACCGAGGCCTCGCTTGAGGCGATCACGGCGGCCAAGCCGTCGATCACCGTGACCACCCTGACCGAGGAGGAGCGCGCCCCCTTCCGCGACACGGCCGAGCGGGTCGAGGCGACCTTCCTTGAGATCGGCGGCCCCCGTGCCCAGGAGGTGCTGGACCAGATGAAGGCCGACCTGGACGCTGCCGCGAACTGATCGCGCTGACGGGAACCGGCCCCGCCGCGGGCCGGTTCCGCTGACGACACAAGATCTGGACAGGTGGCCATGACGCCCAACACCCCTGCAGACCGGCCCCCGCGCCTGTCCGACGACGATCAGATCCTGGCCACCGCCGAGGCGGTGCAGGCCCAGGACGACATCGACGACAGCCTGTATCAATCGGGCCTGCCCGGGCCCCTGGGCCTGTTGGACCGCGCCATCGCGCGGGTCGAGGCCGTGGCGCTGGCCTTGGGCGTGCTGGCCATGGCGATCAACACGGTCGCCAATGTCGTGGGGCGGTTCGTCTTTGGCCGATCGCTCTATTTCGCGGAGGAGGTGAACCAGGCGCTGATCGTGCTGATCACCTTTGCCGGCATGTCCTATGCGGCGCGCCACGGGCGGCACATCCGCATGTCGGCGCTGACCGACGCGCTGCCGCATGCGGGCCGCAAGGCGATGATGGTCGCCATCTCGGCGCTGACGGCGGCGCTGCTGCTGGGGCTGGCCTGGTTTGCGCTGTCCTATGTGATGACCCAGGCCAGCCGGGGGCGCGTGCTGCCCGCGCTGAGCATTCCGCAATGGTGGATCATCGTCTGGGTTCCGGCGGGGTTCTTTCTGACCGGCCTGCAATACGCGCTGACCGCGCTGAAGAACCTGACCGAACCCGACATCTGGCTGTCGACCGCGACGCGCGACGGCTATGACCTGCCCGCCAAGGACCCCGACGCATGACGACCGCCATTCTGGGCACGATGATCGTGCTGCTGCTTTTGGGCTTTCCGATGATGGTGCCGCTGATCCTGGGCGCCGTCGTGGGGTTCATCGGTCTGTTCGGTGGCATCGGCCAGCTGGACACGCTGGTGGCGCAGGTCATCGCGGGCATCCAGCCCGCCAGCCTGATCGCGGTTCCGATGTTCATCTTTGCCGCCGAGATCATGACCCGCGGCCAGTCCGCCAGCCGCCTGATCGACCTGGTGATGGCCTTTCTGGGCCATATCAAGGGCGGGCTTGCGATTTCCACGGCCGGGGCCTGCACGATGTTCGGCGCGGTGTCGGGCTCGACCCAGGCGACGGTGGTGGCCGTGGGCGGGCCGCTGCGCCCGCGCCTGCTCAAGGCGGGATACAGCGACCGCTTCACGCTGGCGCTGATCATCAACGCCTCCGACATCGCCTTCCTGATCCCGCCGTCGATCGGCATGATCATCTATGGCGTGGTGTCGGGCACCTCGATATCCGAGCTGTTTCTGGCGGGTATCGGGCCGGGGCTGCTGATTTTGCTGCTGTTCTCGATCTATGCCTATATCTATGCGGTGCGGCACAATGTGCCGACCGAGCCGCGCACGCCTTGGCCGCTGCGCCTGCGGGCCATGCGCCGCGCGATCTGGCCCCTGGGGTTTCCGGTCATCATCATCGGCGGCATCTATGGTGGCGTGTTCTCTCCTACCGAGGCGGCGGCGGCCTGCGTTCTGTATGCCGTGGTGCTGGAGATGATCGTCTTCCGCGAGGTCTCCCCCCGCCAGCTGTTCGCGACCGCGAAATCGACCGGGCTGATCACGGCGGTGGTCTTCATCCTGGTCGGCGCGGGCGCGGCCTTCAGCTATATCATCAGCTTTGCCCAGATCCCGCAGGAGATCCTGTCGGGCATCGGCATCGACGCGATGGGCCGATATGGGGTGCTGTTTACCATCTCCATCGCGTTCTTCATCGGCTGCATGTTCGTGGACCCCATCGTGGTGATCCTGATCCTGGTGCCGATCTTTGCGCCCGTGGTGCAGGCCACCGGGCTGGACCCGGTGCTGGTCGGCACCATCGTCACCCTGCAGGTCGCCATCGGCAGCGCGACCCCGCCCTTTGGCTGCGACATCTTCACGGCCATCGCGGTGTTCAAGCGGCCCTATTGGGAGGTGATCCGCGGCACGCCGCCCTTTGTCTGCATCCTGCTGTCGGTGTCGGTGGCGCTGATCTTTTTCCCGCAGATCGCGCTGTTCCTGCGCGATCTGGCGGTGGGGGGCTGATCCATGACACGTGATGCCCTGACCCGGTTCGGGTTGATCGCGCTTGCGACCGACATGACGATTGAGGCCGATGCCGCGCGCCTGATGCCCCATGGCACCCGCCTGCACGTCACCCGCATCGCCTTTGACAACCCCACGACCGAGGCGAACCTGCGCGCGACCGGCCCCCGGCTGGCCGAGGCCGCAAACCTGATCGTGCCGGGCGTGCCCCTGGCCGGGATCGCGTTCGGCTGCACATCCGCATCGGCCGTGCTGGGCGAGGGGTTGGAGGCGCTGACCGGCGACCGCGCGCCTGTGACCGCGCCTGCCGGGGCGGCGCTGCGAGGCTTTGCGGCCTTGGGGGTGTCGCGGGTCGCGCTGATGACGCCCTATCTGGCCTTGACCACGGCGCTGGTCGCGGACCGCTTTGCCGCGCAGGGCATCGACGTGGTGCGCAGTGTCTCGATGGGCCATGCCGACGACCGCGAGATGGCGCTGCTGTCCCCGCCCGAGATCACCGAGATGGCGCTGGCCGCCGATCACCCCGACGCGCAGGCGCTGTTTCTGTCCTGCACCGCGCTGCCGCGCTGGAGCTGATCGACGCGCTGGAGGCGCGGTTGGGCAAGCCCGTCCTGACCGCGAACCAGGCGCTGTTCTGGGCCATGCTGGACCGCGCGCGCATTCCTGCCCACGGCCCCGGCGCGCTGTTTCGCACCCGAAGCTGGTAACATCACCCCCCTGCAAGGTTCACGCCCATGCCCGAACTGCAACGCACGCCCGAACGATTTGCGACCGAGGAATATCAGGCCCGCCTGAGCGGCACCCGCGCCCGCATGGCGCGTCAGGGGCTGGACGTGCTGATCGTCAGCGATCCGTCCAACATGGCCTGGCTGACCGGCTATGACGGCTGGTCTTTCTATGTGCATCAATGCGTGATCGTGGGGCCGTCCGGCCCGCCCGTGTGGTTCGGGCGCGGGCAGGACGCGCAGGGTGCGCTGCGCACCGTCTGGATGCCCGAGGACGCGATCATCGGCTATCCCGACCATTACGTGCAGTCCGAGGTCCGCCACCCGATGGAGTATCTGGCCGCCCGGCTGACCGACATGGGCTGGAACCGCGGCACCATCGGGGTCGAGATGGACAATTACTGGTATTCCGCCAAGGCGCATGGCTGTCTGGTCGCGGGCCTGCCGGACGCGCGGCTGACCGACGCGGTGTCGCTGGTCAACTGGCAGCGCGCCGTCAAGACCGAGAAAGAGCTGGAATACATGCGCAAGGCCGCGCGCATTGTCGAACGCATGCACCGCCGCATCGCCGACAAGGTCGAGGTCGGCATGCGCAAATGCGATCTGGTGGCCGAGATCTATGACGCGGGCCTGCGCTATGACGAATGGTCGGGGCATGGCGGCGACTATCCGGCCATCGTGCCGCTGCTGCCATCGGGGCCCGATGCGGGCGCGCCGCACCTGACCTGGGACGACCAGCCGATGAAGCCCGAGGAGGGCACGTTCTTCGAGATCGCGGGCTGTTATCAGCGGTACCACGTGCCGCTGTCGCGCACGATTTTCCTCGGCACGCCCCCCGACGCGATGCTGGAGGCCGAAAAGGCCGTCCTGGAGGGCATGGAAGAGGGGCTGGAGGCCGCCCGCGCCGGCAATACCTGCGAGGATGTTGCCAACGCCTTCTTCCGGGTGCTGGACCGCCACGGCATCGTCAAGGACAACCGCACCGGATACCCGATCGGCCTGTCCTATCCGCCCGACTGGGGCGAACGCACCATGTCGCTGCGCCGGGGCGACAAGACGGTGCTGCAGCCGGGGATGACGTTCCATTTCATGACCGGGCTGTGGATGGACGACTGGGGATACGAGACCACGGAATCGATCATCATCACCGATGGCGCGCCCGACCTGTTCTGCACCCTGCCGCGCCGGATGCTGGTGAAGTCGTGACGGCGATCACCCCCACCATCCCGCTGGACGCGCCCGGCAAGCATCACGGGTTCCTGCGCCTGCCGCACAGCCGCAATGACAGCGCCTGGGGCAGCGTGATGATCCCGCTGACGGTGATCCGGGGCGGCGACGGTCCCACCGCGCTGCTGACCGGGGGCAATCACGGCGACGAATACGAAGGCCCCCTGGCGCTGCAGCAGCTGGCCTGGGAGCTGGAGCCCGCGCAGGTGATGGGCCGCGTGATCATCCTGCCCGCGATGAACGCGCCCGCGGTGGCGGCGGGCACGCGGGTCAGCCCGGTGGACGGGGTCAACATGAACCGCGCCTTTCCGGGCCGCGCGGACGGCACGGTGACGCAAAAGATCGCGGATTATCTGGCGACGGTTCTGGTGCCTGCGGCGGATGTCGTGCTGGATTACCATTCGGGCGGCAAGACGCTGGATTTTCTGCCCTATGCCGCGGCGCATTACCTGGACGATGCGGATCAGCAGGCGGCCTGCGTTGCCGCGATGCGGGCCTTTGGCGCGCCCTGGTCGATGATGATGCGGGAAATCGACGCGGTCGGCATGTTCGACACCACGGTGGAACAGCAGGGCAAGGTCTTTGTCACGACCGAATTGGGCGGCGGCGGGACGGCCACGGCGGCCTCGGTCGCGATCGCGCTGCGGGGGGCGCGCAATGTGCTGCGCCATGCAGGCATCCTGTCCGGCCCGGTCGAGGGCGCCGCGGCCGGCCGCATGCTGGACATGCCCGACGACGCCTGCTTCCATTTCGCGCCGCAGGGCGGGCTGATCCATCCGCTGGTCGATCTGGGAGAGGCCGTGGCTGAGGGACAGCCTTTGGCCTGCATCTGGCCCGCCGACCGCACCGGGGTTGCGCCGGTCACCGTCCATGCGAACCGCCCCGGCCTGCTGGCGGCGCGGCATTTCCCCGGGCTGGTCCAGACCGGCGATTGCCTGGCGGTTGTGGCCGTGGCGGTGGACTAACGCGCGATGCGGTCCACCAGATCGGCCAGCCCCTGCGGATCGGTGAGGAAAGGCGAATGATCCCAATCGGCTTCATGGAGATGCTGGACCGGGGCGCGGGCCAGCATGGCGCGTTGCAGCGCGGGCGCGATGGCGCGGTCCTGTCCGCAGAGCACATAATGGCGCGCCACCGCCGCGCGCGGCCCGGGCCAGCGATCGCGCAAAGGCCCGACCGGCTGGGGGCGCAGGCTGGCGATGGCCTGCATCGCCTGCGCGTCCGACAGCCCGTGCAGCATCAGCGCCCGCGCCGCATCGGGGGGCAGGATCAGGCGGCCCTCGGGGTCGCGCGGCCAGGCGCGGGGCGGTGCGGGGATCAGCCGGTCCAGCGCGGCCAGGCTGTCGCCGGGCAGGGGTAGATAGCTGCACAGGTGGATCAGCGCGCAAGGCGGGTGGCGGCTGGCCAGCGCCTCGGCCAGGATGCCGCCCATCGAATGGCCCAGGATCACGCGGGCCGGGGGCAGGGCCGCCACCGCCTGCGCCAGCGTCGTGTCCGCCGCATTGGGCAGGTCGGGGCAGGCCACGCGCCAGCCCCGCGCGCGCAGGGCCGCCGCCGTGGCGTCCCAGCACCAGCCGCCATGCCAGGCCCCGTGGATCAGCAGGATGTCGTCCATCGCCTGACCCTGCCCGGGCGAGGCGCGCGCGGCAAGGCTTGACCCCGCAGGCCCATGCGCGCCTGATGCGCCGCAAAGGAGGCGCCATGATCGACAAGCTGGAGATGTTCCTGGCCGTGGCCAAGGAGGGTCATTTCGGACGCGCCGCGGCCACGCTGGGCATCACACAGCCCAGCCTGTCGGCGGGCATCAAGCAGCTGGAGGCGCAGCTGGGCGTCCTGCTGATCTTTCGCGGCGCGCGCTATGGCGGGCTGACGCCCGAGGGGCAGGCGGCGCTGGTCTGGGCGCGGCGCATCGTGGGCGACGCCCGCCAGCTGCGCGACGAGATGCGCGCCACCCGCCACGGGCTGACCGGCCAGCTGCGCATCGCGGTGGTGCCGACCGCGCTGACCTGGGCCGCGCGGCTGGCGGCCCGGTATGGGGCGGCGCATCCGAATGTCGGGCTGACGATCCTGTCGCGCGCCTCGGTCGAGATCCTGAAGATGATCGAGGACCTGCAGGTCGATGCGGGCATCTCTTATCTGGACAACGAGCCGCTGGGCCGGGTCAGCGCGGTGCCGCTGTATGACGAACGCTACAGCCTGGTGGTGCCGGCGGATCATGCGCTGGCGGGGGCCGGGGTGCTGGACTGGGCGGGCTTGGACGGGCTGCGGCTGTGCCTGCTGACGCCCGACATGCAGAACCGCCGCATCATCAACCGCCGCCTGGCCGATGCGGGCGTCACCCCCCTGGCCATGGTCGAGAGCAATTCCACCGTGGTGCTGGTCTCGCAGGTGCTGGCCGGGGGTTGGGTCACGATCCTGCCGCAGGACATCGCGGGGTTTCTGGCACAGGGCAAGCCGCTGGCGCTGGTGCAGCTGGCCCCCGAGGGGCCGGGCCATGCCGTCGGCCTGATCGCGCCTTGGCGCGAGCCCCACACACCCGTGCTGGAGGCCCTGCTGACCGAGGCGCGGCGCATGGTGTCATAGGCGCAGCCTATCGTATGACGGAACTGCGATATTGATTTGTGATCATTCCGGGCGTTGACTGGGGGGGAACGACAGAAAGGCCAGCCATGCGTGACCCCGCGCCAGCCAACTTAGCCGCAGCCACCCCCTCAGCCGAGGATATCCGCCAGATCGTGGCGCCCCTGACCGCGCTGGAGGGGCCACTGCTGCCCATGCTGCATGCGATCCAGGCCGAATGGGGGCATGTGCCCCAGGCGGCGGTGCCGGTGCTGGCCGATCTGCTGAACCTGGGCCGGGCCGAGGTTCTGGGCGTCATCAGCTTTTACCACGATTTCCGCGACCATCCTGCCGGGCGGCAGGTCCTGAAAATCTGTCGCGCCGAGGCCTGCCAGGCGATGGGCGGCACCGGCGTCGCGGCGGAGACCCTGGCGCGGCTGGGCGTGGACTGGCACGGCACCACCCCGGACGGCGCGGTCACGGTCGAGCCGGTCTATTGCCTGGGCCTGTGCGCCTGCGGCCCTGCCGCGATGCTGGACGGGCGGTTGCTGGGGCGGGTCGATGCCGACCGGCTGCTAGCCGAGACGGGGGCGGGCGCATGAGGATCTATGTTCCCCTGGACAGCGCGGCCAAGGCGCTGGGCGCGGATGCGGTCGCCGATGCCATCGCGCACGAGGCGGCACTGCGCGGTCTGGACGTGCAGATCATCCGCAACGGATCGCGCGGCATGGTCTGGCTGGAGCCGCTGGTCGAGATCGAGGCGGACGGGCGCAGGCTGGCCTATGGCCCGGTATCGGCGGCGGATGTCCCGGCGCTGATGGACGGGCGGCTGAACAGCCTGGGCACGGTCGAGGATATCCCCTTCTTCGCGCGCCAGACGCGGCTGACATTCGCACGCTGCGGGCTGATCGACCCGCTTGATCTGGACGATTACGCGGCCCATGGCGGGCTGGTCGGCCTGCGCCGGGCCGTGGCGATGGACAGCGCCCAGATCGTGGCCGAGGTCACCGCCAGCGGGTTGCGCGGGCGCGGCGGCGCGGGGTTTCCGACCGGCATCAAGTGGAAGACCGTGGCCGAGGCCGTCGCCGATCAGAAATACATCGTCTGCAATGCCGATGAGGGCGACAGCGGCACCTTTGCCGACCGGATGATCATGGAGGGCGACCCCTTCACGCTGATCGAGGGGATGGCGATTGCCGCCCTGGGCGTGGGGGCCACGCGCGGCTATGTCTATATGCGGTCGGAATATCCGGTTGCCATCGCGGTGCTGGAACAGGCGGTCGCGATCGCTCGCGCGCGCGGCGTGCTGGGGCCGGACGTGCTGGGCTCGGGGCGCGCCTTTGACATGCAGGTGCGGGTCGGCGCCGGCGCCTATGTCTGCGGAGAGGAAACCAGCCTGCTGAACAGCCTGGAGGGCAAGCGCGGCACGGTCCGCGCGAAACCCCCGCTGCCCGCGCTGGAAGGGTTTCTGGGCAAGCCCACGGTCGTGAACAACGTGATCAGTCTGGCGACCGTGCCGGTGATCTTTGAGCGCGGCGCGCAAGCCTATGCCGATTTCGGGCTGGGCCGGTCGCGCGGAACGGTCACGCTGCAGATTGCCGGCAATGTCGCGCGGGGCGGGCTGTTCGAGACCGCGTTCGGCCTGTCGCTGGGCGAGGTGGTCAACGATATCGCGGGCGGCACGGCGACGGGGCGTCCGGTCAAGGCGGTGCAGGTCGGCGGGCCGCTGGGCGCCTATATGCCGGTGTCGAAATTCGACACGGCGATGGGCTACGAGGATTTCGACGCGGCGGGCGGGCTGATCGGCCATGCGGGGTTGGTCGTGTTCGACGACAGCGCCGACATGCTGCAGATGGCGCGGTTCGCGATGGAGTTCTGCGCCATCGAATCCTGCGGGAAATGCACGCCCTGCCGGATCGGCGCGGTTCGGGGCGTCGAGACCATCGACCGCATCGCCGCGGGCGACCCTGCTGCCGCCGCCCTGCTGACCGACCTGTGCGAGACGATGAAGGATGGCTCTCTCTGTGCGCTGGGGGGGTTCACCCCCTATCCGGTCATGTCCGCGCTGACGCAATTTCCAGACGATTTCGCCACCCAAAGGGAGGCCGCCGAATGAAAGACTTCATCATCCCCCAATTCGCCCCGGGCGACGAGCGTGACATGGGCACCCCCGCCCGCCACGGCCCGCCCGTCTGCCTGACCATCGATGGGGTTCAGGTGACGGTGCCTGAGGGCACGTCGGTGATGCGCGCGGCCATGATGGCCGAGGTGCAGATCCCCAAGCTGTGCGCCAGCGACAACCTGGAGGCCTTCGGGTCCTGCCGGTTGTGCGTGGTCGAGATCGAGGGCCGGCGCGGCACGCCCGCCAGCTGCACCACCCCCGTGGCCGAGGGCATGGTCGTGCGGACCCAGACCGACAAGATCCGCAAGCTGCGCCGCGGCGTGATGGAGCTGTATGTCAGCGACCACCCGCTGGATTGCCTGACCTGCGCGGCCAATGGCGATTGCGAGTTGCAGGATGCGGCAGGGCAGGTGGGATTGCGCGATGTGCGCTATACGCCCGGCGCGAACCATTTCGACGTCTCGGGGCAGGGCGCGCGGTCTCAGGCCGAGGCGCGGCTGCGTGGTGGGCATGACAACCCGCTGTTCATCCCCAAGGACGACAGCAATCCCTATTTCACCTATGATCCCAGCAAGTGCATCGTCTGTTCGCGCTGCGTGCGGGCCTGCGAGGAGGTGCAGGGGACATTCGCGCTGACCATCGAGGGGCGGGGCTTTGACAGCCGCGTGGCCGTCGCCGGAGAGAATTTCCTGGCCAGCGATTGCGTCAGCTGCGGGGCCTGCGTGCAGGCCTGCCCGACCGCGACCCTGCAGGAGAAGTCGGTGGCCGCGCTGGGTACGCCGACGCGGTCGGTCATCACCACCTGCGCCTATTGCGGCGTCGGCTGCAGCTTCAAGGCCGAGATGAACGGCGACACGCTGGTGCGCATGGTGCCGTGGAAGAACGGCAAGGCCAACCGCGGCCACAGCTGCGTCAAGGGGCGCTTTGCCTATGGCTATGCCGCGCACAAGGACCGCATCCTGTCGCCGATGATCCGCGACAGCATCGACGAGCCCTGGCGCGAGGTCGCCTGGGACGAGGCGCTGGCCTTTGCGGCCCGTCGCATGCACGCCATCCAGGAGCGGCACGGGCGGCGGTCGGTGGGGGTCATCACCTCCAGCCGTTGCACCAATGAGGAAACCTATCTGGTCCAGAAGCTGACCCGCGCGGTGTTCGGCAACAACAATACCGACACCTGCGCGCGCGTCTGTCATTCGCCCACGGGTTACGGGCTGGGCAAAACGTTTGGCACATCGGCCGGGACGCAGGATTTCGATTCCGTGGAACAGACCGACGTGGTGCTGATCATCGGCGCGAACCCCACGGACGGGCACCCGGTTTTTGCCAGCCGGTTGAAAAAGCGCCTGCGGGCGGGGGCGCGGCTGATCGTCGTCGATCCGCGCCGCACCGACATCGTGCGTTCCGCCCATGTCGAGGCCGATCACCACCTGCCGCTGCGTCCGGGCACCAATGTGGCTGTGGTCAGCGCGATGGCGCATGTGATCGTGACCGAGGGGCTGATGGACGAGGCCTATATCCGCGACCGCTGCGATTGGGACGAGTTCCAGCATTACGCCGAGTTCATCGCCGACCCCCGCCACGCCCCCGAGGCTGTCGAGGCGCTGACCGGTGTTCCCGCCGCCGATCTGCGCGCGGCGGCGCGGCTGTTCGCGACGGGCGGCAATGGCGCGATCTATTACGGGCTGGGCGTGACCGAGCACAGCCAGGGATCGACCACCGTCATGGCCATCGCAAACCTGGCGATGCTGACCGGCAATATCGGGCGGCCCGGCGTGGGGGTGAACCCGCTGCGCGGTCAGAACAACGTGCAGGGCGCCTGCGACATGGGGTCGTTCCCGCACGAGCTGCCGGGATACCGCCACGTCAAGCTGCCGGATGTGCGCGCCATCTTCGAGGCGGCCTGGGGGGTCAAGATCGACCCCGAGCCGGGCCTGCGCATCCCGAACATGCTGGATGCGGCGGTCGAGGGGACGTTCAAGGGGCTGTATTGCCAAGGAGAGGACATCCTGCAATCGGACCCCGATACCCATCACGTGGCCGCGGGCCTCAAGGCGATGGAATGCGTGATCGTCCATGACCTGTTCCTGAACGAGACCGCGAATTACGCGCATGTCTTTCTGCCCGGGTCCAGTTTCCTGGAGAAGGACGGCACATTCACCAATGCCGAACGCCGCATCAACCGCGTGCGCCGCGTGATGGCGCCCCGCAACGGATACGAGGATTGGGAGGTCACGCAGATGCTGGCCAATGCCCTGCTGAAGGAGACGGGCAGGGCGGGCTGGCACTATACCCATCCCAGCCAGATCATGGACGAGATCGCGGCCACCACGCCCAGCTTCGCGGGCGTCAGCTATGAGCGGCTGGAGGAGCTTGGCTCGGTCCAGTGGCCCTGCAACGAGGCCGCGCCGCAGGGCACGCCGCTGATGCATGTGGACGGGTTCCAGGCGGGGCGGGGTCATTTCATGATCACCGAATACGTGGCGACGGATGAACGGACCGGCCCGCGGTTCCCGCTGTTGCTGACCACCGGGCGCATCCTGTCGCAATACAATGTCGGCGCGCAGACGCGGCGGACCGAAAACAGCATCTGGCACGACCAGGACGTGTTGGAGATCCACCCCCATGACGCGGAGGTGCGGGGCGTCAACGAGGGCGACTGGGTGCGGCTGGCCAGCCGGGCCGGAGAGACGACGCTCAGGGCGGTGCTGACCGACCGGGTGTCGCCGGGCGTGGTCTATACGACCTTTCACCATCCGATGACGCAGGCTAACGTGGTGACGACCGATTTTTCGGACTGGGCGACCAATTGCCCGGAATACAAGGTCACCGCCGTGCAGGTCAGCCCCTCGAACGGTCCCTCGGACTGGCAGCGGGACTATCAGGCGCAGGCCGAAAGGTCGCGGCGGGTCCTGTCAGCCGCGGAGTGACCGATGACCCTGCCGACCCCTGCCCAGACCGCCCGCGCGACCCATGTCCGCGCGGGCAGAACCAGCGCCGTGACCCGCACCCTGCCCGAGGAGACGGCGGTGGCGATGGTCTATGGCGGCTCGACCCAGGCCGTGATGATGGCCACGCCCGCCGACCTTGAGGATTTTGCGGTGGGGTTTTCCCTGACCGAGGGGATCGTGACGCACCCCGCCCAGATCGAGCGGCTGGAGGTTCTGGCCCATCCCAAGGGGCTGGAGGCGCAGATGTGGATCGCGGACGACCGCACCGAGGCCCTGGCCGCGCGGCGTCGGTTCATGGCCGGGCCGGTGGGCTGCGGGCTGTGCGGCATCGACAGCCTGGACGAGGCCGTGCGCGCGCTGCCCCAGCTGGGCGATGCGGGGCCGGTGCTGGATGCGGGCCAGATCGCCGGGGCGACCGAGGCTCTGCGGGCCTGGCAGCCGTTGCATGACCAGACGCGCGCCGTCCATGCGGCGGGGTTCTTGGTGCCCGGGCGGGGCATCGTGCTGGCGCGCGAGGATGTGGGGCGGCACAACGCGCTGGACAAGCTGATCGGCGCGATGGCGCGGCAGGGCGTCGATGCGACGACCGGCGCGTTCGTGCTGACCAGCCGCGTGTCGACCGAGATGGTGCAGAAATGCGCCATTGCCGGGGGCGCGGTCATCATCGCCGTGTCGGCCCCCACCGCCCATGCGCTGCGCCTGGCGCAGGGGGCGGGTATCACGCTGGCGGCCTTTGCCCGCGGCGACGGGTTCGATCTGTTCTCTCACCCCCAACGGCTGCGCGCCGAGGTATCCCATGTCGCCTGACAAGATGGTCCTGATGGCCAACCAGATCGCCACGTTCTTTGACACTCAGCCCGGCGATGCGCCCGACAAGATCGCGGCCCATCTGCGCGATTTCTGGGAGCCTCGGATGCGGGCACAGCTGCAGGCATTCGTGCAGGAGGGCGGGCAGGGGCTGAAACCCTCGGCACTGGCGGCGGCGCGGCTGATCTGAGGATGCAACCCGGCGCGGGCTTTGGGTGTTTGGTCCCGACACATGACCGCTGTCCCGGGAGACCCCTTGTCCATGCAAAGCACCACGGATCGGCTCGATCTGGCCGACGCGAACGTCTGCGTCGTCATGAATCGCGGATCGGGCAAGAAAAAGCATGCCGAGCTGCGTGCCCTGCTGAAGGAACGGCTGGCACCCGCCTGCGGCAGCTATCGGCTGCGCGAAAGCCGCAAGGGCAGTGATCTGCCCGCGTTGGCGCGCCAGGTGGCGGCTGAGGGCTATGACCTGGTGATCGCCGCGGGGGGGGACGGCACGCAATCGGCGGTCGCTGGCGCGTTGACCGGCACGGATGTGATCATGGGCGTGCTGCCCGGCGGCACGTTCAACTATTTCGCGCGCGATCTGGGCGTGGGAGAGACCATCGACGACGCGCTGGACACGATCCTGGACGCGCGGGTCGAGGCGGTCGACGTGGGCGATGTCAACGACCTGATCTTTCTGAACAACGTCAGCCTGGGCGCCTATCCGCAGATCCTGAAGACGCGCGAGGGGATCTATCGCCGCTGGGGGCGGTCGCGGCTGGCGGCCTATTGGTCGGTGCTGGTCGCGCTGCGCCGGTTGCGCCGCCCGATGCAGCTGGTGGCCCGCGTCGACGGGCAGGAGACCCGGCATACCAGCGCGTTGGTCTTTGTCGCGCGCAGTGCCTATCAGCTGGACAGTTTCGGGCTGGAGGGGGCGGCGCAGATCCGGCGCGGCGAATTCGCGGTGCTGATCGCCAAGGCCAAGCGGCCCCTG
This sequence comes from Paracoccus hibiscisoli, assembly GCF_005048265.1. Classification (GTDB taxonomy): domain Bacteria; phylum Pseudomonadota; class Alphaproteobacteria; order Rhodobacterales; family Rhodobacteraceae; genus Paracoccus; species Paracoccus hibiscisoli. Next base: position 176,566 of record NZ_SUNH01000007.1, on the reverse strand, counting down.
CCGCTGATGCGGTCGGCCCTGCGCATGGCGATGGGCAAAAGCGCCAAGAACGACGATTTCGAGCTGATCCTGACGGATGCGCTGACCATCGAGACGCCCAAGCGCCGCCAGCTGGTCGCGCATGACGGCGAAAAGACCGTGCTGAACAGCCCGTTCCGCATGCAGGTGCGCCATGACGGGCTGCGCGTGCTGCTGCCGCGCGACGGGGTCAGCAAGACCGACCGGCCCGGGGACTGAGCCGTCGTGACGCGCATTCTGCATCTGACCGACCTGCATTTCGGATTTCACCGCCAGGCGCTGGTCCAGCCGCTGCTGGCGCGCATCGCGGCCCTGCGCCCCGACCTGGTGGTGGTGGGCGGCGACATCACCCATCGCGGGCTGGAGGCGCAGATGCGCGAGGCGCGCGCCTTTCTGGACCGGATCGAGGCGCCGCTGATCTGCATGCCCGGCAATCACGATGTGCCGCTGTGGAATCCTCTGGCGCGGATGTTCTGGCCCTTTGCGGGCTATCGGCGGCATTTCGGGCCGGTGCTGACGCCCGTGGCGCGGGCCGATGACGTGCGCGTCATGGCGATCAACAGCGCCGATCCCTATGCCTGGCAGCGCGGCAAGATCCGCGACGGAGAGATCGGCCGCGTGATCGGCAATGTCGATCCGATGGGCACCAACATTCTGGCCCTTCACCACCCGCTGCAGCAGTTGCCAGAGGTGACCAAGGCCCCGGCGCGCCGCGCCGAGGAGGCGCTGTTCCGGCTGGAGGCGTCGGGCGTGCAGGTGGTCCTATCGGGGCACCTGCATCGCTGGGCGGTGGATGCGCTGCTGCAGACGGGGCGGCATCCGCGCGTGCTGCAGATCCAGTCGGGCAGCGCGCTGTGCGCGCGGATCAGCGACGGGCAGAACGAATTCGCGCTGATGCGCATCGAGGGACCGGAGTTGTGCCTGGAGCGGCATGTCGCGCCGATGGCGGAGACGGATTTCCGCGAACCCGAGGTCAGCCGCTATAGCCGGGCGTCGGGCGTGTGGCGGCGCGTTTAGGCGTTGAATTTCACGCCGATCCGGCGTAAGGGGACCGCAGTCACACGGGCGACATGGTCAGAACAGACCGCTTTCCATCGGGTCGGGCGTCACGCCGCGACCCTTTGGCGTTGCCCCACGGGCATCATAAAGACCGGCGGAGCCAACCGTCAGGCCGGAAAACAGACACAAAGGATACTGCATACGCATGTGCGCTAAAGCGACTATGGAGGAGTTCGAGGCCCTTCTGAATGAAAGCCTCGAGATTGACACCCCCGACGAGGGCAGCGTTGTCAAAGGCCGCGTCATTGCCATCGAGGCAGGCCAGGCCATCATCGACGTCGGCTACAAGATGGAAGGCCGCGTCGATCTGAAGGAATTTGCCAATCCCGGCGAAGAGCCCAACATCAGCGTCGGCGACGAGGTCGAGGTCTATCTGGACCGCGTCGAGAACGCCCGCGGCGAAGCGTCGATCAGCCGTGAAAAGGCCCGCCGCGAGGAAGCCTGGGACCGTCTGGAGAAGGCCTACGAGAGCGAAGAGCGCGTCGAAGGCGCCATCTTTGGTCGCGTCAAGGGCGGCTTTACGGTCGATCTGGGCGGCGCTGTCGCCTTCCTGCCGGGTTCGCAGGTCGATGTGCGCCCCGTGCGCGATGCCGGCCCGCTGATGGGTCTGAAGCAGCCGTTCCAGATTCTGAAGATGGACCGTCGCCGCGGCAATATCGTCGTGTCGCGCCGCGCCATTCTGGAAGAGAGCCGCGCCGAACAGCGCGCCGAAGTCATCGCGAACCTGACCGAAGGTCAGTCGATCGACGGCGTGGTCAAGAACATCACCGAATATGGTGCGTTCGTTGATCTGGGCGGCGTTGACGGCCTGCTGCACGTCACCGACATGGCCTGGCGTCGCGTCAACCACCCGTCCGAGATCCTGGCGATCGGCGAGACCGTCAAGGTCCAGGTCATCAAGATCAACAAGGACAGCCACCGCATCAGCCTGGGCATGAAGCAGCTGCAGGCCGATCCGTGGGATACGGTTGCCGACAAGTTCCCGATCGAGTCGGTCCATCAGGGCCGCGTGACCAACATCACCGACTATGGCGCCTTCGTGGAGCTGGAAGCCGGTGTCGAGGGTCTGGTCCACGTGTCGGAAATGAGCTGGACCAAGAAGAACGTCCACCCGGGCAAGATCGTCTCGACCTCTCAGGAAGTCGAAGTGATGGTTCTGGAGATCGACGAGGCCAAGCGCCGCGTGTCCCTGGGCCTGAAGCAGACGATGCGCAACCCGTGGGAAGTGTTCGCCGAAACGCACCCGACCGGCACCGTCATCGAAGGCGAGGTCAAGAACATCACCGAATTCGGTCTGTTCGTGGGTCTGGACGGCGACATCGACGGCATGGTTCACCTGTCGGACATCTCTTGGGATGCCCGTGGCGAGGATGCGATCCAGGACTTCCGCAAGGGCGACACGGTCAAGGCCGTCGTTCAGGACGTGGACGTCGAGAAGGAGCGCATCAGCCTGTCCATCAAATCGTTGGAAAACGAGAACATGGCCGAGGCCGTTGATGGCGTGAAGCGTGGCACCATCGTCACCGCCGAAGTCACCGCGATCGAAGAGGGTGGCATCGAGGTCGAGTTCAACGGCGTCAAGTCGTTCATCCGCCGCAGCGACCTGGCTCGCGACCGTGCCGACCAGCGCCCCGAGCGCTTCAATGTCGGCGACAAGGTCGATGCCCGCGTGACCAACGTGGACACCAAGACCCGCCGTCTGGGTCTGTCCATCAAGGCCCGCGAGATCGCCGAGGAAAAAGAGGCGATCGACACCTATGGCAGCTCGGATTCGGGCGCGTCCTTGGGCGACATCCTGGGTGCGGCGCTGAACCGCAACAGCTGATCGGGTCCGCCCCATCAGACCTTGGCCCGTCCCGGTTCGTCCGGGGCGGGCCTTTTCTTGCCGCCGCCCGATCACGGCTGCGCCAAGCGTCTTGCGCCTCTGCGACAAAGCTGGCAACGCTATGAAACCAGTGACTTCTGTCGGGCGTTGATCGTGACTTGCAAGGACGGTAAGGCGCTGTCCTGTCATCTGCGCGGCCTGACGGCCACGGCAGGAAAGCCCGTCCATTTGGGGGAAAGCATGATCCGGTCCGAACTGATCCAGAAGATCTCCGACGAAAATCCCCACCTGTTCCGGCGCGATGTCGAGCGGATCGTGAACACCATCTTTGAGGAGGTCATCGACGCGATGGCCCGCGGAGATCGGGTCGAGCTGCGCGGCTTTGGTGCCTTCTCGGTCAAGAAGCGCGATTCGCGCACGGGGCGCAATCCGCGCACCGGCGAATCCGTCGAGGTCGAGGAAAAGCACGTGCCCTTTTTCAAGACCGGCAAGCTGTTGCGCGACCGCCTGAACGGCGATGCGTGACCATCTGAACCGGCCCGCTGCAACCGAGGAACCCTCATGCGCTTCATCCGTCTGATCTTTGTCGCAGCGCTTGCGCTGGTGCTGGTGGCCGTGGCCCTGGCGAACCGCGAGGCGGTCGTGCTGTCGGCCTTTCCGGCCAATTTCGGTCAGTATCTGGGCGGCACCTGGTCGGTGACCCTGCCGCTGTTCCTGGTGATCTTTGTGGCCTTTGCCTTGGGGATGCTGGCGGGGCTGATCTGGGAGTGGCTGCGCGAGGGGCATATCCGCCGTGAGGCGCGCCGCCACAGCGCCGAGGTCGCCCGTCTGGAGGGCGAGGTCGGGCAACTGCGCCAGCGTCACGCTGCCCCGCGCGACGAGGTTCTGGCCATTCTGGACGAGCCAAGCGCCGCACCGGCCACGACGCTGCCTGCGGTGCGCTGACCTTGGCCGAGGTCAAGATCTGCGGGCTGCGCGAGGCTGAGCATGTGGCGGCGGCCGTCGAGGAGGGCGCCCGGTTTCTGGGGTTCGTGTTCTTTCCGAAGTCGCCGCGGGCGGTGACGCCGCAGCAGGCCGCGCATCTGGTGGCCGATGTGCCGCCGGGTGTGGCGCGTGTCGGACTGTTTGTCGATCCGAGCGATGCGCTGTTGTCCGAGGTTCTGGAGTCAGGGGCGCTGGATGTGATCCAGCTGCACGGCCATGAGTCCGCAGCGCGGGTGGCCGAGGTCAAGGCCCTGTCCGGCCTGCCCGTGATGAAGGCCGTGGGCCTGTCCGGCCCCGATGATCTGGCGCAACTGGTCGATTACGGGGTCGTGGCCGACATGCTGCTGGTTGATGCCAAGCCGCCCAAGGGGGCCGATCTGCCGGGCGGAAACGGGCTGGCCTTTGACTGGCGTCTGCTGGTCGGGCGGCGGTGGTTGCGGCCCTGGATGCTGGCGGGCGGGCTGACGCCGGACAACGTGGCCGAGGCCGTGCGCCTGACCGGGGCGCCCGTGGTCGATGTCAGTTCAGGCGTGGAATCGGCGCCGGGGGTCAAGGATGTTGCGCTGATCCGCGCCTTTGTTGCCGCCGCGAAGGGGTGATTCCCGGGGGTGTTGCGCGGCGTGCGCAGGGGGTGTTGCACGTATCAGGCCTTTGTTCCGACAGGGTTTTTCGCCAGAGTGATGCACGCCCAGGTTTAGTCGTTGACTTTGCGAACGGCCCAAGGTAGAACTTATACATGCTGGAAGAGGTGGGCAAGCGGCCGGGGGGTGACCCTTAGGGCCGCTTTTTCGTTTCTTGGCTCGTGCGGACAGGACACGAGGCGGGGCAGATCGCATGAACGATATGGAGTGGGGCGGGGTCGGGGAAACCGAAGGACCTTTCGTGACTGGCACCCAGCCTGACAAGGCGGGGTTCCGGATGCCCGAGATAGCCGAGGGCGAGGACGAGATTGACGTCCTGCGCTGGCTGTTCTGGGATTACGTCAAGGACCTGCGGGGACATCAGGCCGAGCTTGAGACGCTGAAATCGGGGGACTTGGACCCCGCCAAGCTGAAAAAGGCCATGGAGACGGCAAAGACGGTCCGCGAGGCCGTCCAGCTGCTGATGGCGGAAAGGATCAAGGTTGACAAACTTCGCAAGGACATCGCGGGCGGCGTCGGAGGGGGGAGCCTTGACCTTGGCGCAGCAAGAGACGAGATCGGGCGCCGCCTGGCTTGCCTCCGCCGGGCCGGATGAGGTCGAGGACTTTCTGGGCAGTCTGTCGGAGAATGCGCTGATGAGCCTGCCCTGGCTGTTCGAGTTCTGGGCATTGCCACACCAGTTGCCCCCCGAGGGCGACTGGAAGAGTTGGGTCATCATGGGCGGACGCGGCGCGGGCAAGACCCGCGCCGGGTCGGAATGGGTGCGCGGCCTGGTCGAGGGGCCCACGGCCGCGGCGCCCGGCAAGTGTCATCGCGTGGCCCTGGTCGGAGAGACCTTTGACCAGGTGCGCGAGGTGATGGTGTTCGGCGAGAGCGGCATCCTGGCCTGTTCGCCCCCCGATCGTCGGCCCATCTGGGAGGCCGGGCGCAAGCGCCTGGTCTGGGCCAACGGCGCCACGGCCACCGTCTATAGCGCGCATGAGCCGGAGGCTTTGCGCGGGCCGCAATTCGATGCGGCCTGGGTGGACGAGCTGGCCAAGTGGAAGAAGGCCGAGGATGTCTGGGACATGCTGCAGTTTGCGCTGCGGCTTGGAGAGCATCCCCAGCAGGTCGTCACCACCACGCCGCGCAATGTCGGCGTGCTGAAACGCATTCTGGGGAACGCCAGCACGGTCGTGACCCATGCGCCGACGGATGCGAACCGCGCCTATCTGGCGGAGAGTTTCCTGGCAGAGGTGCAGACGCGGTATGGCGGGACCCGGTTGGGGCGGCAGGAGCTGGACGGCGTGTTGCTGGACGATGTCGAGGGGGCGCTGTGGACGACCGCGATGCTGGAAGGCGCGCGGGTGGCCACGGTTCCCAAGCTGGACAGGATTGTCGTCGCGGTCGACCCCTCGGTCACCGGGGGGCGGGCCAGCGACGAATGCGGCATCGTGGTGGCGGGCGTCGTCACCGAGGGCGAGCCCAAGGATTGGCGCGCCTATGTGCTGGAGGATGCCAGCGTCCGGGGCGGGCCGACCGATTGGGCCCGCGCCGCGATTGCCGCGATGGACCGCCACGGCGCCGAGAAATTGGTGGCCGAGGTGAACCAGGGCGGCGATCTGGTCGAGAGCGTGGTGCGCCAGATCGACCCGTTGGTGCCGTTCAAGGCGCTGCGGGCGTCGCGGGGCAAGGGTCTGCGGGCCGAGCCTGTCGCGGCGCTGTACGAGCAGGGTCGCGTCAAGCACCTGAAGGGCGCGTTGGGCGCGCTGGAGGACCAGCTGTGCCAGATGACGGTGCGCGGGTTCGAGGGGCGCGGCAGCCCCGACCGGCTGGATGCCTTGGTCTGGGCCATCCACGAGCTGATGATAGAACCTGCCGCCGGGTGGCGCAGGCCGCAGATGCGGCGATTGTAACCGGGTCCGAGAGGTCGGACCGACGAAGGGCCGTCCCGCAGGGGGCGGCCCTTTCGCATGGCTGAGGCATGGAGGCGAGCATGGCGTTTCGATTGTTTTCGCGGGAGGAGAAGTCATCCCCCGCACCGGAGAGGAAGGCCAGCGCCACGGGCCGGGTCGTGGCATTCGCCAGCGGGTCGGGGCGTCCGGTCTGGTCGGCGCGCGACCCCGGCACGCTGACGCGCAGCGGCTTCATGGGCAACCCGGTCGGTTTTCGCAGCGTGCGTCTGATCGCCGAGGCGGCAGCGGCGGTGCCGATGATCTGCGCGGATCGCGACCACCGCTATGAGGTGCATCCGGTGCTGGACCTGCTGCGCCGGCCCAATCCGGGCCAGGGCCGGGCCGAGCTGTTCGAGGCGCTGTTCGGGCAGATCCTGCTGTCGGGCAACGGCTATCTGGAGGCGGTCGGCCTGGACGGGTCGGGCATTCCCGAAGAGCTGCACGTGCTGCGGTCGGACCGCATGAGCGTGGTGCCCGGCGCGGATGGCTGGCCGGTCGCGTATGAATACGCGGTGGGCGGGCGCAAGCACCGGTTCGACATGACCGGCAGCCCCGATCCGATCTGTCACGTCAAGGCGTTCCACCCCCAGGACGACCATTACGGTCTGTCGCCGCTGCAGGCGGCCGCCGTGGCACTGGACGTGCATAACAGCGCCAGCGCCTGGTCCAAGGCGCTGCTGGACAATGCGGCGCGGCCCAGTGGCGCGATCATCTACAAAGGCGTCGACGGGCAGGGGGTGCTGAGCCCCGAGCAGTACGACCGCCTGGTGGGCGAGATCGAGATGAACCATCAGGGCGCGCGCAATGCGGGCCGCCCGATGCTGCTGGAAGGGGGGCTGGACTGGCGGCCCATGGGCTTCAGCCCGTCCGACATGGAGTTCCACGAGACCAAGCTGTCGGCGGCGCGGGAGATTGCGCTGGCCTTTGGTGTGCCGCCCATGCTGCTGGGGATTCCTGGGGACGCGACCTATGCCAATTACGCCGAGGCGCATCGGGCGTTCTATCGCCTGACGGTGCTGCCGCTGGTGACGCGGGTCACGGCCTCGGTCGCGTGGTGGCTGTCCGAGCATCTGGGCGCCGAGATCGAGCTGCGGCCCGATCTGGACCAGATCCCCGCCCTGGCCGAGGAGCGCAACCAGCAATGGGCCCGCATCAGCGGCGCCGGCTTTCTGACGGATGCGGAAAAGCGCGCGCTGCTGGGCCTGCCGCCCCTGGATGGGGCGTGAGGCATGGAAGGGTCGCGTTTCGTCAAGGACGGGCTGTGGCACGACACGCGTCTTGAGGCGCAGGAGCGGATCATGGCGCTGCAATTCGGCCAGGTCGAGAAGCGCCTTGAGCGCATCGAGGCCATGATCGAGGGCCTGGAGCGGCGGTTGTGGATGACGGTCTATGGCGTGGTCGCCGTGATCCTGACCCAGGCCATCCAGGGAATTTTGGAATTTGCGCCGAAGGGAGTGTGACGAATGGTTCCGGGACTTGAGGTGAAGTTCACGGGCGGGCCGCCGGTCCTGTCCGATGGGCAGGTGATCGAGGGCTATGCCAGCCTGTTCGGCCTGACCGATCAGGGCGGCGACGCGGTGCTGCCGGGGGCGTTTGCAGCGTCCCTGGCGCGGATCGCGGGGCGCGGCGACAAGGTGCGGATGCTGTGGCAGCACGACCCCACCCGCCCCATCGGTGTCTGGGACGAGGTCGGCGAGGACGGCAAGGGCCTGTGGGTCAAGGGCCGCCTGCTGCCCGACGTGGCGCAGGCCCGCGAGGCCGCGGCTCTGATCCAGGCGGGCGCGATCGACGGGCTGTCCATCGGCTATCGCACGCTGCGGGCCGAGCGGGACAAGGCCGGGCGGCGCGTTTTGGCCGAGGTCGAGCTGTGGGAGGTGTCGCTGGTGACCTTTCCGATGCTGGCCGAGGCCAAGGTGGGCCGCAAGGACACGGACGAGCTGCGCGAGGTCGCGGCCCTGTTCCACCAGGCGGCCCAGGCCCTTCGGGGCGCATGAGATTTCGGACCGGGTGCGCCCGGTCCGTCCACAGGTTCGGACCCGCCCCGAGGGGCTGTCCGGCAACAGGGGCGCGGCCCCGATCACCAAACGAGGAGACGACCATGACCGAGGTGAAGGCCGCGGGCGGGGGCGACATGCCCGCCGACCTGAAGGGAGCCATGATGGGGTTCGTGAACGAACTCAAGGGCTTTCGTGACGACATTCAGACCAAGCTCAACGCACAGGAACAGCGCATGACCATGATCGACCGCAAGACCGCCATCCGGGGCCGCGCGCCCCTGTCCGCCACGGCCGAGGTCGAGGTGCCCCATCAGAAGGCGTTCAACGCCTATCTGCGCCATGGCGACGACGACGGCCTGCGCGGCCTGGCGATCGAGGAGAAAGCCCTGTCGGTTGCCGGTGACGGCGGCTTTCTGGCCGCACCCCAGGTCGCGCAGACGGTGCAGAACTCGCTGTTCTCGACCACCTCGCTGCGCCGCCTGGCCAATGTGGTGACCATCGAGGGCAGCGTCTATGAGGTGCTGGTCGAGAAGGGCGAGATGGCATCGGGCTGGGCCACCGAGGCGGCCAGCGTCGAGACCGCGAATTCGCAGCTGGACCGCATCGCGATCCCCGTCCACGAGCTGTCGGCCATGCCCAAGGCCAGCCAGCGCCTGCTGGACGACGCCGCGTTCGATGTCGAGGGTTGGCTGGCCGAGCGGATCGCGGACCGCTTTTCGCGGGCCGAGGCATTCGCCTTTGTCCGCGGCGACGGCGTGGACAAGCCGCGCGGCTTTTTGTCCTATCCCACCGCTGCCGATGCGACCGCCACCGGCGCGCAGATCGGGTTCGTGAACACCGGCCTGTCGGGCAACTTCCCTGCGGCGGCGCCGATGGATTGCCTGATCGACCTGATCTATGCCCTGGGCGCACAGCATCGCGCGAACGCCTCGTTCATGATGAACTCCAAGACCGCCGCCCGCGTCCGCAAGATGAAGGACGCCGACGGCCGCTTCCTGTGGAGCGACGCGCTGACCGCGGGCCAGGTGCCCCAGCTGCTGGGCTATCCGGTGGTGATCAGCGAGGACATGCCGGACATCGCCGCGAACGCCTTTGCGGTGGCCTTCGGCGATTTCCGCGCGGCCTATACGATCGTCGAGCGTCCCGACCTGCGGGTGCTGCGCGATCCGTTCAGCGCCAAGCCGCATGTCCTGTTCTACGCCACCAAGCGTGTCGGCGGCGGGGTCACCGACTTCCGCGCCGTCAAGCTGCTGCGCTTCGCCTGATCTCCGCGGGGATCAGGTGAGGAAGGGGCGCGTCAGGTGCCGGGCATTCCGGTTTAGCAACTGTCCGCGCGCGCTGATGGCTGGCGCGGGGCGCGCCCTGATTCCGCAGGCTTGAAACGCAGGAGGGGCCCCGTTCGGGGGCCTCGCACCAGGTGGAACATGCGGACGGCACGACGGGAGGTTCGCAACATGATGCTGATAGAGGAAACGGCGCCTGCGGCAGAGGCGCTGCCGGTGGCCGCCCTGCGCGCGCATTTGCGTCTGGCCCAGGGGTTCGAAGGACCGGAGGACGCCGCAGAGACCGCGGCGCTGGCGGGCTTTCTGCGTGCCGCGATCGCCACGATCGAGGGCCGCACCGGCAAGGTGCTGCTGAAACGGCGGTTCCGGATGCAGCTGGACGACTGGCGCGACAGGTTGGGCCAGTCGCTGCCGCTGGCCCCGGTGCATTCGGTCGAACGCATCGAAATCGACGACGGCAACGGGATCGTCACAGCCCTGCCGGTCGAAGGGTGGCGGCTGGTGCCGGACGTACAGCGGCCGATGATCCTGCCCACGGGCGTGATCCTGCCGCATGTGCCGCGTCGGGGGTCGGTCACGGTGACCTTCCTGGCGGGGTTCGGCGATGGCTGGGCGCAGGTGCCCGCGGATCTGGCGCAGGCGGTGATCCTGCTGGCCGCGCGGTATTATGACGATCGCAGCCAGGACAGGGGCAGCCATGCGATGCCCTTTGGGGTCAGCGCGCTGATCGAGAAATGGCGCGCTGTCCGCACCTTGGCGGGGCGCGGCAACCGGGAGTGGCGCTGATGGCGGTTCCCGATCTGAGCACCCGTCTGGCATTGGAGACGCCGGATCGGGCAGCCGATGGGCTGGGCGGTTTCGCGGTGTCCTGGCGACGATTGGGGTGGCTTTACGCGCGGATGGATGCCCGGTCGGCACGCGAGACCGGCACCGGCGCGGGCATGATCAGCGTGGTGCAGTGGCGCATCACGGTGCGCGGCGCCCCCGTTGGCGACCCGCGCCGCCCGCGTCCGGGACAGCGGTTCCGCCATGGCCCGCGGCTGTTTGTAGTCGAGGCCGTCGCCGAGAGCGACGCCACGGGCCGGTTCCTGGACTGCTTTGCCCGCGAGGAGGATCTGACATGAGCTATGGGGCAGGGGTCGCCTTGCAGGCGGCGGTCTATCAGCGGCTGCGGGCCGATGCGGCGCTGGCCGATCTGGTGGGCGACGCGATCTTTGATGCGATGCCTGTGTCGGCGCCGAGCGGGATCTATGTCTCGCTTGGGCCCGAAGAGGTGCGAGAGGCGGGGGATGCCACCGCGCGGGGGACGCGACATGACTTCGTGATCTCGGTGATGGCGGGCAGCGACAGCGGCGCGGGGTTTGGCGCGGTCAAGGCCGCAGCCGCCGCCGTGTCCGACGCGCTGGAGGCGGGCGGCCTGGAGCTGTCGCGCGGGCGTCTGGCCGGGCTGTGGTTCCTGCGCGCATCCGCGCGCCGGATGAAAAGCGGCGCGGCGCGGCAGGTCGATCTGACCTTTCGTGCGCGCGTCGATCTGAACTGAGGAGACAGGATTATGGCAGTGCAAAGCGGACGTGATCTGCTGATCAAGATGGACATGACCGGCGACGGCGCGTTCGAGACCGTGGCGGGCCTGCGCGCGACGCGCCTGTCCTTCAACGCGGACAGCGTCGATGTGACCAGCCTGGACAGCACCGGCGGCTGGCGCGAATTGCTGGCGGGTGCCGGGGTGCGCAGCGCCTCCATCGCCGGGTCGGGCGTCTTTCGCGACATGGCGACCGACGGGCGGGCGCGCCAGGTGTTCTTTGACGGCGAGATTCCGCGCTGTCAGGTGATCATTCCCGATTTCGGCCGGGTCGAGGGGCCGTTCCAGATCACCGGTCTGGAATATGCGGGCAGCTATGATGGCGAGGCGACCTATGAGATGTCGCTCGCCTCGGCGGGCGCGCTGACCTTCGTGGCGCTGTGATGGTCAACCCGATGCGCGGCGAGGTCGCGCTGGTCCTGGACGGTCAGCCGCATGTCGCGCGGCTGACCCTGGCCGCGCTGGCCGAGCTGGAGACGGAGCTGCAGGCGGATGGTCTGACTGGGCTGGTCGCGCGCCTGGACGAGGGGCGCATCTCCAGCCGGGAGATCCTGGCGGTTCTGGTCGCGGGGCTGCGGGGCGGCGGCTGGACCGGTCAGGCGGGCGATCTGCTGGCGGTCCAGATCGAGGGCGGCCCGCTGGAGGCCGCGCGGATTGCCGCGCGGCTGCTGGCGCTGGCGTTCCGGGCACCGGCATGACCGGGGGGCAGGCGGGGCTGGACTGGGCCGGGCTGATGCGTGCCGGGCTGCAGGGGCTGCGGCTGCATCCCGACCAGTTCTGGGCGCTGACCCCGGCCGAGCTGGCGCTGATGCTGGGGATCGGCCCCGCCAGCCCCCGGATGGACCGTGAACGGCTGGCCGATCTGGCGGCCCGATATCCCGACGCGCCCGCAGCTGCGGACGCGTCCTTGGCAGAACCGACGGGGGAGCACCGAGATGACGACACGTGAGGGGGCTGGCGCGATCCTGGACCAGCTGGACGACGATCTGGGCCGCAATGCGCGCATGACCGGAGAGTTCCAGGCGGAGCTGGGCCGTCTGCGCCAGTCGATGATGTTCACCAGCCGCGAGGTTGGCACGCTGTCCTCGGGGCTGGAGCGAGGCTTGGGCCGGGCCATCGACGGGCTGGTCCTGGACGGCGGCAAGCTGTCCGATGCGCTGAAGTCCATTGGCCGGTCGCTGGCCGACACGGTCTATGGGATCGCGATGAAGCCGGTGGAGAATGCGCTGGCGGGCTCGATCGCGGGGGGCCTGGGCGGCATGCTGCTGGGTGGGGTGACTCCCTTTGCCAAGGGCGGGGCCTTTGCGGGCGGCCGTCCGATGGCAGGCGGTGTGGTCGACGGCCCGACGGGTTTCCCGATGCGCGGCGGGCCCGGCCTGATGGGCGAGGCGGGCCCCGAGGCGATCATGCCCCTGCGCCGCGGCCCCGACGGCAAGCTGGGCGTGGCCGCGGCCGGAGGCGGGGGCGCGGTCAACGTGACCTTCAACATCCAGACGCCGGATGTCGCCGGGTTCCAGCGCAGCCAGTCGCAGATCGCGGCCCAGATGTCGCGCGTTCTGGCGCGCGGCGACCGCAACAGCTGAAAGGAGGCATGCGATGGCCTTTCACGAGGTAAGATTTCCCACCACGCTGTCCTTCGGTGCCATCGGCGGCCCCGAGCGGCGCACCGAGATCGTGGCGCTGGCCAGCGGTTTCGAGGAGCGCAACACGCCCTGGGCCCATGCGCTGCGCCGTTTTGATGCCGGGATGGGGCTGCGGTCGCTGGACGACCTGTCGGCCGTGATCGCGTTCTTTGAGGCGCGGGCCGGGCAATTGCACGGGTTCCGCTGGAAGGACTGGTCGGACTTCAAGAGCTGCCTTCCCTCGGCCGCGCCCGCCTTTGGTGACCAGGTCATCGCCGTGGGCGACGGGCAGACGCGCATCTTTGCGCTGCGCAAGGCCTATCAGTCGGGGGCCACGGTCTATCACCGCCCGATCACCAAGCCGGTCGCAGGGTCCGTCCGGGCCGGGATCGGCGGGGACGAGGTCTTTCCCGACATCAACTACACGGTGGATCACGCGGCCGGGCGCATCATCTTCAACGAGGCACCCGAGGCGGGTGCGGATATCAGCGCGGGCTATGAGTTCGACGTGCCGGTGCGGTTCGACACCGACCGGATCGCGGTGTCCGTCGCGTCCTTTCAGGCGGGCCAAGTCCCCGATATTCCTGTGGTGGAGGTGCGGGTATGACCGTCACGACGACGCTGGCGCGCGCTTGGTCGATCCGCCGCGCCGACGGGTTGACCCTGGGATTTACCGACCACGACATGCGCCTGACCTTTGGTGGGGTCACCTTCCGCCCCGACCGGGGTCTGAGCGCGCGGGCGCTGGTGCAGGCGACCGGTCTGTCGGTCGACAATTCCGAGGCGGTCGGTGCCCTGAACGACGACGCGATCACCGAGCGCGACCTGATGGCGGGCCGGTGGGATGACGCGTCACTGCGCCTGTGGGAGGTGGATTGGACCGATGTCTCGGTCCGTCGGCTGGTGTTCCGCGGCTCTCTGGGCGAGGTATCGCGGGCGAATGGCGCATTCCGGGCCGAACTGCGCGGATTGTCCGAGGCGCTGAACGCGCCGCAGGGGCGGGTCTATCACCCGCGTTGCAGCGCGCGGTTGGGCGACGGGGCCTGCAAGGTCGATCTGGGCACCGAGACGCTGAGCGTTCAGCGCCAGGTGCAGGTCATGGAGGAGGGCCGGGTCTTTACCTTTGCGGCGTTTCCGGCCTTTGACGCCGCCTGGTTCGAGCATGGCCGCCTCGAGGTCCTGACCGGCCCGGCCCAGGGTCTGTCGGGCACCGTCAAGAACGACACGGCGCGCCCGGATGGTCGTCGGATCATCGAGCTGTGGTCCGCATTGGGCATTATGCCAATGCAGGGCGACCAGATCCGACTGACGGCGGGCTGCGACAAGGCGGCCGGAACGTGCCGGTTGAAATTCGCCAACTTCCTCAACTTCCGGGGCTTTCCGCATCTGCCGCCCGAGGATTGGCTGATGGCCCCGCAGGTGGGCGGGCGCCGTGTCTGAGGCGATCGTCGATGCCACGCGGCTGTGGCTGGGCACGCCCTATGTGCATCAGGCCAGCGTTCGCGGGTGCGGCGCGGATTGCCTGGGCTTGATCCGCGGCGTCTGGCGCGACCTCTATGGGGCCGAGCCGGAGACGCCCCCCGCCTATACCGCCGATTGGGCCGAATGCGGCCCGTCCGAAGTATTGATGCGCGCGGCGATGCGCCATCTGGCCGCCGTCGATCCGGCAGACCCCTGGCATCCCGGCCAGGTGCTGCTGTTTCGCATGCGGCAGGGCGCGATCGCCAAGCATCTGGGCATCCTGTCCCAGGCGGGCGAGGCGCCGCAGTTTCTGCATGCCTATACCTCTCATGGTGTCATCGAAAGCCCGCTGACGCCGCCGTGGCGGTCCCGGATCGTCGCGCGGTTCCGCTTTCCCTGACCAAATCGAACGAAGGAGGCCCTTATGGCCACGATTGTCCTGTCTGCCGTGGGTGCATCGCTTGGGGCGGGCTTTGGCGGCGCCGTGCTGGGCCTGTCAGGGGCCGTGCTGGGGCGCGCGGCCGGGGCCATGCTGGGCCGCGCGATCGATCAGCGCCTGCTGGGCGGGGGTGCCAAGGCGGTCGAGACCGGGCGCATCGACCGCCTGCGCATCCAGACCGCCGGAGAGGGCATGGCCATTCCCCGCATCTGGGGCCAGATGCGGGTGCCGGGCCATGTGATCTGGGCGTCCCCTCTGGAGGAGGTGACGCGCAGCGAGAGCGTGGGCGGCGGCAAGGGCGCGCCCTCGACCCAGGTCACGCAGATCAGCTATCGGCTGTCGGTCGCGCTGGCGCTGGCCGAGGGGCGCATCCTGTCGGTGGGGCGGGTCTGGGCCGATGGAGAGGAGATCGCGCAGCGCGATCTGAACATGCGCATCTATCGCGGGGGCGACGCGCAGATGCCCGATCCGGTGATCGCCGCGATCGAGGGGGATCAGGCGCCCGCCTATCGCGGCACCGCCTATGTCGTGCTGGAGAACCTGAGCCTGGAGCGGTGGGGCAACCGGATGCCTCAGCTGAGCTTCGAGGTGACCTGCCCGGCCCGTGACGGGAGCGGTCTGTCGCGCGACGTACGGGCGGTGGCGCTGATTCCCGGGACGGGGGAATATTCGCTGGCCACGACGGCGGTGACCGAGGGCGGCGACCTGGGCGAAAGCCGCAGCTTCAACACCAACACGCCCATGGGCGGCACAGATTTCCACGCGTCGCTGGACGTTCTGGGGCGCGAATTGCCGAATGTGGGGTCGGTGTCGCTGATCGTGTCGTGGTTCGGCAGCGATCTGCGCATCGGTCAGTGCAAGGTCGAGCCCAAGGTCGAGTTCAAGGAGGTCGACGGGTCCGAGATGCCGTGGCGCGCCGGGGGCGTCACACGCGGCCAGGCGGCCGAAGTGTCGCGCAAGGATGGCCGGCCGATCTATGGCGGCACGCCGTCGGACCGATCGGTTATCGAGGGGTTGCGGGCGCTGTCGGCCTCAGGGCGCAAGGCGATCTTTTATCCGTTCATCCTGATGGAGCAGCTGGCCGGCAATGGCCTGCCCGATCCGTATGGCGCGGCGGAGCAACCGGTCATGCCCTGGCGCGGTCGGATCACCACCAGCGTCGCGCCGGGCCGTCCGGGCACCACCGATGGCACGACGGCGGCCGTGTCTCAGGTGGCCACGTTCTTTGGCAGCGCGATGCCCGAGCATTTCACGCGCGATGGCGAGACCATCAGCTATTCCGGCCCGGCGGAATGGTCCTATCGCCGGTTCATCCTGCATTACGCGCATGTCTGCGCGGCGGCGGGGGGCATCGACGCGTTTCTGATCGGCTCGGAGATGGTCGCGATGACCCAGATCCGGGGGCCGAACAACAGCTATCCCGCGGTGGCGGCGCTGCGCCAACTGGCCGCCGATGTCCGCGCCATCCTGGGGCCCGAGGTCGAGATCGGCTATGCCAGCGACTGGTCCGAGTATTTCGGCCATCACCCCGGCAATGGGGAGCTGTTCTTTCACCTCGACCCGCTGTGGGCCGATCCGAACATCGATTTCATCGGTATCGACAACTACATGCCGCTGTCGGACTGGCGCGACGGAGACGATCACCTTGATGCGTCCTGGGGGCGCATCGACAACATCGACTATCTGAGGGCCAACGTGGCGGGCGGCGAGGGCTATGATTGGTACTATGCCAGCGACGCCGACCGCGATGCGCAGATCCGGACCCCGATCACCGACGGGTTCTATGACGAGGCCTGGGTCTGGCGCTACAAGGACCTGAAGGGGTGGTGGCAGAACCTGCATTACAACCGCCCCGGCGGCGTGCGGCAGGTGCAGGCAACGGCGTGGGTGCCGGGTTCAAAGCCCATCTGGTTCACGGAATTCGGCTGCGCGGCGCTGGACAAGGCCAGCAACCAGCCCAACAAGTTCCTGGACGCGATGTCGTCCGAGAGCATGCTGCCGCATTATTCCAACGGCACGCGGAACGATGCGATCCAGGCTGCCTATGTCGAGGCGACCATGGCGCATTGGCAGGACCCTGAGAACAACCCGGTCAATGCCGACGGCATGCGGATGCTGGACGTGGACCGTGCGCATGTCTGGTGCTGGGATGCGCGGCCCTATCCGGCGTTTCCGGGGCGGTCGGACCTGTGGTCCGATGGTCCGGCCTGGGATCGCGGCCACTGGTTGAACGGACGCGCCGGGGCGGTCACGCTGCGCGCGGTCGTGCGCGACATCTGCCGGGCGGCGGGGGTGACGGCGGTTGACGTGTCGCGCCTGTCTGGGGTCGTGCGCGGCTATGCGTTGCAGGGGTCGGAATCGGGGCGCGCGGCGCTGCAGCCGCTGATGTTGGCGCATTGCTTTGACGCGGTCGAGCGTGACGGCATGTTGCGCTTTGTCGCGCGGGACGGGCTGGTGCGGGCCGAGATCGGTCCCGACGATCTGGCCGTGGCCGGAGAGGTGCGCGGCTTTGAGGCGGTGCGCCAGGTCGAGGCCTCCAATGTCGGCCAGCTGCGTCTGAGCCATGTCGCGGCGGGCGGCGATTATGCGGTGGCCACGGCCGAGGCCAGCCTGACCGATGCCGGGCGCCGCGCCGTCTCTGAGAGTGAGTTCGCGATGGTGCTGACACGTCCCGAGGGTCGCGCCATTGCCGACCGCTGGATCGCCGAGGCCGAGGTCGCGCGTGATACGGCGCGGTTCGTGCTGCCGCCGTCGCGGGCCGATCTGGGGCCGGGCGATGTCGTCCTGTCGCGGGTGCCGGGGCAGGAGGCCCGCCGCTGGCGGATCGACCGCGTGGAGCGCGCGGGTGCCATCACCGTGGATGCAGTGCGGGTCGATGCGGGCCTCTATGCCCCGCGTCTGAGCCATGAGGATCAGGGCGGCATCGGGCGGTATCTGCCGCCGATGCCGGTCTTTCCGGTCTTCATGGACCTGCCGCTGCTGCGCGGTGACGAGGTGCCGCATGCGCCTTGGCTGGCGGTCGCGGCGCATCCGTGGCCGGGTTCCGTCGCAGCCTATGGGTCGGCCGAGGCCGAGGGCGGGTTCGAGCTGAACCTGATGCTGCAGCGTCGCTCGCTGATCGGACGGACGCTGACGCCGCTGATGCGCGCAAGGCCCGGCGTGATCGACCGTGGCGCACCGCTCAAGTTGCGGCTGATCACCGATCCGCTGCGCTCGGTGACGGAACGCGCCCTGCTGTCGGGGGCGAATGCGCTGGCCATCGGCGATGGCAGCATCGACCGGTGGGAGGTGATGCAATTCGCCCGCGCCGAACTGGTCGCCCCCAACGTGTGGGAGGTCAGCGGGCGCCTGCGCGGCCAGGCCGGGACGGATGGCATCATGCCAGATGTCTGGCCCATGGGCAGCCTGGTCGTGCTGCTGGACGGCGGGCCGCGGCAGGTGGATCTGCCGCCATCGTCGCGGGGCGCCGAGCGGTTCTGGCGGGTCGGTCCCGCGCTGCGGTCGCCGGATGATGCCAGCTATCGCAGCCGCGTGACGGTCGCGCCGGGCATCGGCCTGCGTCCTTATGCGCCCTGTCATCTGCGCATGAACGGGCGCGACATCACCTGGGTCCGGCGCAGCCGGATCGAGGGAGATGGCTGGGACGGCCCCGACATCCCCCTGGGAGAGGAGTCCGAGCGCTATCTGCTGCGGCTGGTCCAGGCCGGGCGTCTGGTGACCGAAGTCCAGACCGCGACGCCGTCCTGGACCATGCCGGACGCCATCCGGTCGCAGCTGCAGCCCGGCCCCGTCACGGTCGAGCTGGCCCAATTGTCGCAGACCTTCGGGCGCGGCCCCTTTGCAAGGAGAGACTTTGATGTCCAGTGAAACCACCCGCCTTCAGATGTCGCTGCTGCAGCCCGCTCAGGCGCAGAAGCACGTCACCGTCAACGAGGCGCTGATGCGGCTGGACGGCATGGTGAACCTGGTCCTGCAGAGCGTGTCGGAGGCCACGCCGCCCATCACCGTTCTGGACGGTCAGTGCTGGGGCGTGCCGGTCTCGCCCCAGGGTGCCTGGGTTGGACAGGCAGGGCGCATCGCGGTCGGCGCCAATGGCGGCTGGATCTTTCTGACGCCGACGCCGGGGATGCGCGCCCATGTGACCGATCGCGGGCTTGGGGCGATTCATGACGGCACCTCCTGGGCGGTCGGCGCGCTGAGCCTGGGGGTCGGCGGATCGGGTCTGATGGCTGGCATGGTCGAGGGCGAGGTGACCTTGGGCACGGGCAGCACGGCGACGACGACCATCTTCATCCCCGCGGGCGCATTGGTCATCGGCGCCGTGGGCCGGGTGACGGCGCCGCTGACCGGGGCGCTGACCGGCTGGCGTCTGGGGACGGCAGGGGCGCTGAACCGCTTTGGTCAGGGACTGGGCAAGCAGGAAGGCTCCTGGGCGCGGGGCCTGCTGGGCAGCCCGATGGCCTATTACGCCGCCGAGCCGTTGATCATCACCTCCGAAGGCGGCACATTCACCGGTGGCCGCATCAAGCTGGCGGTGCATTGGCTGGAGCTGCGCCTGCCGTCGTGATGATCGGGCCCGCCCGTCTTTTCCCGGAGGACATTCTGTCCTATGTAGGGGGTCTGACAGATCGGGCGGGCCCTTTGATGAACATGCAGCAGACCGACAAGATACCGTTGTCGCTGGATCGCGACGCCATCTGGGCGCAGCTTCGCGACGAGGGCCGTGCCGCCGCCGCTGCCGAGCCGCTGCTGGGCGCGCTGATCCATGCCGGTCTGCTGCATCACCAGAGCCTGGAGGCGGCGCTGGCCTATCGGCTGTCGCTGAAGCTGGCCTCGGGCGAGATGAGCGAGCAGATCCTGAGAGAGATCGCGGATCACGCCTATGCCCATGCCCCGCATCTGGGCGATGCGGCCCGGGCGGACCTGATGGCCGTCTATGACCGCGACCCGGCCACGCATCGGCTGATCCAGCCGCTATTGTTCTTCAAGGGGTTCCAGGCGCTGCAGGCCTATCGCATGGCGCATTGGCTGTGGGAGCAGAACCGCAAGGACCTGGCCTATTTCGTGCAGATGCGGTGCTCGGAATGCTTTGGCGTGGACATCCATCCGGCGGCGCGCATCGGCACGGGGGTGATGATCGACCACGCCCATTCCATCGTCATCGGAGAGACCGCGACCGTCGGCAACGACGTGTCCATGCTGCACTCCGTCACCTTGGGCGGCACGGGCAAGGAGGATGGCGACCGCCATCCCAAGATCGGCGACGGCGTCCTGATCGGGGCCGGGGCCAAGGTGCTGGGCAATATCCGCATCGGCCACCATTCCCGCATCGCGGCCGGCTCCGTGGTTCTGCACGAGGTCCCGTCCTGCAAGACCGTCGCGGGGGTTCCGGCGCGCGTGATCGGGGATGCGGGTTGTCCTGAGCCGTCACACAGCATGAACCAGCTGCTGGGGTTCGAGGATTATCGTTAAAGCCAGTCGCCCGTACCGCTGCCGGTCAATTCCGGCAGGGTGATGCGCTCATCGGCCAGTCGTTGGTCGAGGGCCCGCGCAAGGCGCGGTGCCAGCGACAGGCCCTGATAAATCATCGCGGAATAGACCTGCACCGCCGTCGCACCGGCCCGCAATTTCTGCCACACATCCTCGGGCGCCGAGATGCCCCCCACCCCGATCAGGGGGATCGCGCCGCCTGTCTGGCGATGCAGCAAGGCCAGCACGCGGGTCGAGCGGTTGAACAGCGGCCGCCCCGACAGGCCGCCCGCCTGCGCGGCATGAGGGCCGGTGATACCGTCCCGCGACAGGGTCGTGTTGGTGGCGATGATCCCGTCCAATCCCGCATTCAGGGCGACCGCGGCGACCTGCGCGATCTCGGCGTCGGTCAGGTCCGGCGCGATCTTGACGAAGACCGGAACGCGGCGTGGCAGCGCATCGCGCGCCCGCAGCACCCGGTCCAGCAGCGCGGCCAGCGCATCCGCCCCCTGCAGGTCGCGCAGCCGCTCGGTATTGGGCGATGAGACGTTCACCGTCACGAAATCGGCCGATTGTCCCGCGACGCGCAGCACCTGGGCGAAATCCTCGGCCCGGTCCTCGCTGTCCTTGTTCGCGCCCAGGTTCAGGCCTACGGGGACGCCTGCGGGCCGATCCGCCAGCCTGCGGCCGACCACTGCTGCCCCCTCGTTGTTAAAGCCGAAGCGGTTGATGATCGCCTGCTGTTCGGTCAGCCGAAACAGGCGCGGCTTGGGGTTGCCGGGCTGCGCGCGGGGCGTGGCCGCACCGATCTCCAGAAAGCCGAAACCGGACCGCATCAGCGGCGCGATCACGCGCCCGTTCTTGTCATAGCCCGCCGCCAAGCCGATCGGGTTGGGCAGCACCACCCCCGCCAGCCGCACGCTCAGCCGATCGGACGTGACCGGCCCGCCATGCAGCGACACCAGCCCCCGTTCCAGCGCCCTGATCGACAGATCATGCGCGCGTTCCGGATCCAGGCGGTGCAACGCAGCCAATCCCAGCCTTTCGATCACGCTCATTCCAGCACTCCGAGGTCATGGCCGGTTTCGGTCAAGGGCAGCGGGCGCGACCAGGCGATGTCGTCCAGCGTCAGCGCCCGATAGAGATGCGGGAACAGCGCGCCACCGCGCGACGGCTCCCACCGCAGGGCGGGGGCCAGTCTATCGGCGTCGCAGGCCAGCAGGATCAGGCCGTCCTCCCCCCCGAAATGACGCGACAGGGTGACCGCCAACTGCTGGGCGGTCGAGAAATGGATGTAGCCATCGGCCAGATCGACGGGCGCGCCGTGGGTGCGGCCGTCCTGCTGCATCTGGGCCCATTCGGCCTGTCGGAACACCTTGTAGATCTGCATGCGCGCATTTGCCGTGTTCGGGTGCATCCGGTCAAGGCGTCATCGTTCCGCAGCGTTCCTCTGCCATGATCGGGCCCGGATGATTTGACCCGGTGACATGGCTGCGCCAAGCTGGTCGGGTTGACCAACAGGGCCACATAGGGAATCAGGCATGACCAGACGCCTTCTTGCCGCCGCTTCTGCCATCGCGATGTTCGCTGGAACCGCGCAGGCCGAGACCGTGCTGCACATCCTTCACACCAACGACGTCCACAGCCGGATCGAACCGATCAGCGACCGCGACAGCACCTGCGACGCAGAGCAGATCGCGGCGGGCGAGTGTTTCGGCGGAATGGCGCGGATCGCCCACAAGATCAACGAATTGCGCGACCAGATCACCGCCGAGGGCGGCAATGTCATCGTCCTGGATGCGGGTGATCAGTATCAGGGGTCGCTGTTCTACACGACCTACAAGGGCGCCGATGTCGTCGAGTTCATGAATGCCATCGGCTATGACGCCATGGCTGTGGGCAATCACGAATTCGATGACGGACCCGAGGGGCTGGCCGTGCTGGCGGACGGGGTCGATTTCCCGGTCCTCTCCAGCAATATCGACGTGTCGCAGTCGAACGTTCTGGCCGACAAGATCGGCAAGCACACCGTGATCGAGCTGGGCGACCAGCGCATCGGCATCGTCTCTGCGCTGGCGATGGACACGCCGGAAACCGCCTCGCCCGGCCCGAACGTGATCTTTCAGGACGACGCCGACAGCCTGGCCGCCGCCGCCGCCGAGCTGGCCGATCAGGGCGTCGACAAGGTCATCGCGCTGACCCATGTCGGCTATCTGCGCGATCTGGAACTGGCGGCCGAGGTGCCGGGCATCGACGCGGTCATCGGCGGTCATTCCCACACCCTGCTGGGTGACATGGAGGGGGCTGCGGCCGCCTATCCGACGATGGTGGACGGGCCGGACGGGGCGCAGGTGCCGGTCGCGCAGGTCTATGCCTATGGCAAGTATCTGGGCCATCTGACGCTGACCTTCGACGATGCCGGCGTGCTGACCTCGGTCGAGGGGCAGCCGATCCTGCTGGATGCCTCGGTCCCCGAGGATGAGGCCATCGCCGCCCGCGTGGCCGAGATGGCCGCCCCCATCGCCGACATGCGCAACGAGGTCGTGGCCAGCACCGCCGCTCCGATCAACGGCGACCGCGACGTCTGCCGCGCCCAGGAATGCGAGATGGGCAACCTGGTCGCCGATGCCATGCTGGCCCGCGTGGCCGATCAGGGCGTGACCATCGCCATCCAGAACGGCGGCGGCCTGCGCGCCTCGATCGACGCGGGCGAGGTCACCATGGGCGAGGTCTATACCGTCCTGCCGTTCCAGAACGTGCTGGCCACGTTCCAGCTGACCGGGGCCGACGTGATCGCGGCGCTGGAGAATGGCGCCAGCCAGTATGAGGAGGTCGCGGGCCGCTTTGCCCAGGTCGCCGGGCTGAAATACACCGTCGATCCGGCGGCGGAATCCGGCGCCCGCATCAGCGACGTGATGGTCCAGCAGGACGGCGAATGGGTGCCCATCGACGAGACCGCGACCTATGGCGTGGCCACCAACAACTACATGCGCGGAGGCGGCGACGGCTATCAGGTCTTTGCCGCAAACGGCCAGAATGCCTATGATTTTGGCCCCGACCTGGCCGAGGTCGTCGCCGACTATCTGTCGGCGCAGGAGGGTGGCTATACCCCCTATACGGATGGCCGCATCACCATCCGGTGACACGGCCGCGATGCCGGGCCGCGCGCCCGGCATCGCGATCCGACCCATTTTCCCCATTCCCTTGCTTGGCCTGCGCGCCGGGTTGCGCTAATCGGACCGGATGCGGACGGGCTTTCCCCTCGCGCGGCCTGGGCAGCGCATCGGCATTCTGGGCGGGTCCTTCGATCCGGCCCATGACGGCCATCTGCTGATCAGCCGCGTCGCGTTGCGCCGTCTGGACCTGGACCGGGTCTGGTGGCTGGTCTCTCCGGGCAATCCGCTGAAAACGCGCGGCCCTGCGCCCTTGGACGGGCGGTTGGCGGCGGCGCGCGCCATGCTGCACGATCCGCGCATCATCGCCACCGACATCGAGGCGCGGCTTGGCCTGCGCAAGACCGCCGACACGCTGGCGGCGCTGGCCCCGTTGTATCCCGGCGTTCGGTTCGTCTGGCTGATGGGGTCGGACAACATGGTCCAGTTCCACCACTGGGACCGCTGGCGCCAGATCGCGGATCAGGTGCCGCTGGCGGTGATGGCGCGGCCGGGATCGCGGCTGGCGGCACGCCAGTCGGTTGCGGCCACCGTGCTGCGCGACGCACGCCTACCTGAGGGTCGCGCCCCTCTGCTGGCCGGGATGCCCGCGCCGGCCTGGGTGCTGCTGAACCTGCCGATGTCCGGCCTGTCCTCCACCCGGTTGAGAGAGGGGGCCGCCCCATGACCCTCCACCGCCGCCGATTTCTGGCGCTGCTGGGGGCCGCGCTGGCCCCGCTGCCCCTGTCCGCGCAGGGGTTGGACCTGCGCCCGCTTGCGCGTCCCGTGCCTGACCCGCGGTCCATCGTGGCGCGTGCAGCACTGCCCGGTCGCGTGGCCTATGCGCTGTCTGACGGGCGCGAGGCCCTGGCCCTTGGGCAGGCCGCCGCCCCCCTGGCGCCCGCCAGCACGATGAAGGCGATCACCGCCGCCTATGCGCTGGACCGGCTTGGGCCCACGCACCGGTTCCGCACGCGGATCATCCGTGACGGCGACATGCTGATCCTGGCGGGCGGGGGCGATCCGGTGCTGGCCACCGACGATCTGGCGCGGCTGGCCGATGATCTGGCCGGGCTGGGCCTGCCCGCGCCCGCGCGCTTTGGCATCTGGGGCGGCGCGCTGCCTGCCATTCCCGAAATCGCCCCCGAACAGGCCGATCATCTGCCCTACAACCCCTCGGTCTCGGGGATGATGCTGAACTTCAACCGGGTCCATCTGGGCTGGACACGCGTCGGGGTCGAGCATCAGATGAGCGTCGAGGCCCGCGGCACCTCCCTGTCGCCGCGCGCCTATACGGTGACGGCCATGCCCGGCGATCACCCCGACCTGTTCCGCTATCGCCAGGATCTGGAGCGGGAATACTGGACCGTGTCGCGCGCCGCGATGGGCCGGACCGGCAGCCGCTGGTTGCCCGTGCGCCTGCCGGAGCTGTATGCCGCCGACGTGTTCCAGACCCTGTGCCGGGCGCGCGGGCTGGTCCTGCCGTCGCCCGAGGTGCTGGACCGCCTGCCCGAGGGGCCGGTGCTGGCCCATCACGACAGCCCGCCGCTGCAGATGCTGCTGCGCGACATGCTGCGCTATTCCACCAACCTGACGGCCGAGGCGATCGGCCTGTATGCCAGCGGTGCGGCCGATCTGGTCGGATCGGGCGAGGCGATGCGGGTCTGGCTGGGCGATGCGGGGCAGGGGGTGCGGCTGGCCGATCATTCGGGCCTGTCGGGTGACAGCCGCATCAGCCCCTGGGCGATGACGCGCATCCTGTCCGGGCCGGGGCGCGACCTGGACCTGGCGGGCCTGATGCGCGACCAGCCGCTGTCCGATGCCCCGGACGCGCCGCGCATCGCGGCCAAGACGGGGACGCTGAACTTCGTGTCGAACCTGGCGGGCTATGTCACCGCGCCGTCGGGGGCGCAGGGGGTCTTTGCGATCTTCTGCACCGATCCCGCCCGCCGCCAGGCCGCCATCGGGCAAGAGCTGCCCGCAGGCGTCAGCACCTGGACCGCGCGGGCCAAGGCGGTGCAGGCCGACCTGCTGGGCAGCTTTGCCGCCCGGCTGGCCTGATCAGACGGTCATGTGTCGCACGCGGGCCGACAGCTCGATCGCGGCGGCATGCAGGCGGCTGATGTTCAGCTGGTCGCGGATCTCGGCCAGCATCACGACCTCGCCCTCGTAGAGGCGGCCATCGGCGGCGCCCACGTCGCAGGCCAGCGCATAGGCGGTCTCGTACAGCTTTTCGGGCAAAGCGTCGCGGATCAGGCCGAACAGCGCGTCGATGCCGTCCTCCTCATCGAACAACGTCATCACGGTCTGGCTGATCGCGCGGATGCGGTCGTCGTCATAGGCCGCAAAGACCGGCGCATGATCGACCATGCGCTGGATCGCGACCAGCTCGGAGGTGCGGATCGTGCTGTCCGACGCGGACACGGCCACCATCACCGCGACCAGCGCGTCGCAGGGGGACAGGGAAGGCAGGTCGATGGTCATGGGGGTCTCCGCTTCGTTCGGGTGCAAATTATTGACGATCGGTGGCGCTTTCAATAAGCGTTCCGGACCCATGACAGGAGATCCGCCCATGACCACCCTGCGCGAAGCCGCGATGACCTCGAAGGCCTGGCCGTTCGAAGAGGCGCGCCGGGTGCTCAAGCGGTACGAGAAACAGCCCCCTGAAAAGGGCTATGTCCTGTTCGAGACGGGCTATGGCCCCTCGGGGCTGCCCCATATCGGCACCTTCGGAGAGGTCGCGCGCACCACGATGATCCGCCGCGCCTTTCAGGAGATCAGCGACATTCCGACCCGTCTGATCTGTTTCAGCGATGATCTGGACGGCATGCGCAAGGTCCCCGAGAACGTCCCGGATCAGGAGATGCTCAAGCAGCATCTGCAGCTGCCGCTGACTGCGGTGCCCGACCCGTTCGGCGAATATGACAGCTTTGGCGATCACAACAACGCCATGCTGCGCCGCTTTCTGGACACGTTCGGGTTTGACTACGAATTCGTCAGCGCGACGGAGTTCTACAAGTCGGGCCAGTTCGATGCCGTGCTGCTGCGCGCCGCCGAGCGCTATGACGACATCATGGCCGTGATGCTGGCCAGCCTGCGCGAGGAGCGTCAGCAGACCTATTCCTGCTTCCTGCCGATCAGCCCCAAGACCGGGCGCGTGCTGTACGTGCCGATCAAGCATGTCGACGCCAAGGCCGGGACCATCACCTTTGACGAGGACGGCGAGGAGATCACCCTGCCGGTCACCGGCGGCAACGTGAAGCTGCAGTGGAAGCCCGATTTCGGCGCCCGTTGGGCCGCGCTGGACGTGGATTTCGAGATGTATGGCAAGGATCACAGCACCAACACCCCCATCTATGACGGCATCTGTGAGATCCTGGGCGGGCGCCAGCCCGAGCATTTCACCTATGAGTTGTTCCTGGATCAGGACGGCCAGAAGATCAGCAAGTCCAAGGGCAACGGCCTGTCGATCGACGACTGGCTGAAATACGCCTCGACCGAGAGCCTGTCCTATTTCATGTATCTCAAGCCCAAGACGGCCAAGCGGATGCATCTGGACGTGATCCCCAAGGCGGTGGACGAATACCACCAGCAGCTGCGCGCCTATCCCGACCAGACGCCTGAGCAGAAGCTGGCGAACCCGGTCTGGCACATCCATGGCGGCGACGTGCCCGCATCCGACATGGCGATCCCGTTCCAGATGCTGCTGAACCTGGCGTCCGTCGCGGGGGCCGCGGACAAGGAGGGGCTGTGGGGCTTCATCCGGCGCTATGCGCCCGATGCCAGCCCCGAGACGCATCCGGGTCTGGATCAGGCGGCGGGCTTTGCGCTGCGCTATTTCACCGACTTCGTGGCGCCCTCGCGCCAGTTCCGCGCCCCCACGGATGTCGAACGCGCGGCGATGCAGGACCTGGCCGACCGCCTCGCCGCATGGGACCAGCCCGCCGACCCCGAGACGCTGCAGTCGATGGTCTTTGCCGTCGGCAAGGAGCACGGGTTCGAGCCGCTGCGCGACTGGTTCGCGGCGCTGTATCAGGTGCTGCTGGGCGCCGATCAGGGTCCGCGCTTTGGCGGCTTCATCGCGCTTTAC
This sequence comes from Paracoccus hibiscisoli, assembly GCF_005048265.1. Lineage (GTDB taxonomy): Bacteria > Pseudomonadota > Alphaproteobacteria > Rhodobacterales > Rhodobacteraceae > Paracoccus > Paracoccus hibiscisoli. The sequence goes on along the minus strand of NZ_SUNH01000007.1, from coordinate 149,010 downwards.
GGGGTCGATGAGACGCGCGGCCTGATCCTGGATGCGCTGGACGGCAAGCTGGTGTTCAACCAGGGCTAAGGTGCACCGGTGCGACCCGCGATGTTGCGGATCGCGCCGTTGCAGCGCGCGCTGTCTTCAGGCCCCGTTAACCTTTCATCAACTATTCCTTCGGACATCACGGCGGGTCATCGCAGGCCCGCCCGCCATGCCGTTACGGAGGGATAGCCGATGAACATTGCCATCACCAACGGGCTGCTGCTGATGCCACCCGCGTTCCGGGCGGGCCTGGGCGCCTGGTCGCGCAGCACCGGCGTGTCGGGCAGCCCGACCTGGGACCAGGCCGCCAATGCCGCCCTGGTGCCCGCCGACCAGGATTTCGGCGCCTGCCTGGAGATCGTCAAGCAGCAGACCACCACCAGCGTCCGCTTCATGGGCGAGACGCCGATGATCCCGGGCGTCTATCTGCGCGTGTCGGCGCGGGTCAAGGCGGTGGCGGGCGCGCTGGCGGGGGTGCAGATCGCGGGCTGGGCGGGCGACGGGTCGCGCAACGCGGTGACGGGGCTGATCACCGTGGGCCGCACCGTGTCCCTGCGCAACTATGGCGAGGTGGTCGAGGTCAGCGCCATTGTGGGGGTCGGCAACCGCGCGGGCGTGGACATGCCCTGGGGCACGCGTCCCGTCTATGGCCATTTCGGGCTGGATCTGGTGGGCGCGAATGGCGGTGCCTTCCGCATCGAATCGATCCGCATCGAGGATATCACCGCGGCCTTCGTGCCCTCGCTGCTGGACTGGGTCGATGTGCGCGATTTCGGGGCGGTGGGCAACGGTGTCACGAATGACCGTGCGGCCTTTCTGGCGGCGGATTCCGCGGCGGGCGGCGGGCAGATCGTCGTGCCGTCGGGCAATTTCTTCATCTCGGGCGATATCTCGATCAACAGCCGCATCCGGTTCAAGGGCCGCATCAGCACCCCCGCCGCGACCCGCGTGGTCTTTCTGCGCAGCTTTGATTTCCCGACCTATGCCGATGCCTTCGGGGACGAGACCCTGGGCATGAAGAAGGCGCTGCAGGCGCTGATGGGCTTTACCGACCACATCTCGCTGGACCTGTGCGGTCGCCGTGTCGACCTGGACGAGCCGCTGATCCTCGCCGACCTTGCCCCCACGCTGGAGGGGTTCTCGAACCGTCGGGTGATCCAGAACGGCTCGATCCAGGCCAAGCCGGGGCCTGCCTGGGAAACCGGCCGCACCACCAGCGTCGCGACCTATACCCCGAACCAACCCTTCCTGCTGAGCAACGTGGCCAATGTCGCCGCGATCGAGGTCGGCAGCCGCGTGAACGGCAACGGCGTCGGCCGCGAGGTCTATGTCAACAGCAAGAACGTGACCCAGGGCACCCTGACCCTGTCACAGCCCCTGTTCGGCGGGGCGGGCACGCGGACCTATAATTTCGAACGCTTCCGCTATCTGTTCGACTTTTCCGGGGTGCGAGAGCTTAGCCGCCTGAACTTCTCCAAGATCGATTTTGGCTGCGACCGCATCTCCAGCGCCGTCCTGCTGCCCCCGCAGGGCGAGATGTTCCAGTTCTCGGACTGCTACTTCACCCGGCCCAAGGATCGCGGCATCACCTCGATCGGGCGCGGCTGCCAGGATCTGCTGGTCGACAACTGCCAGTTCCTGTCCAACGACATGGACCTGCCCGCCCAGCAGCGCACCACCGTCGCGATCAACGTGAACGCCAACGACATCAAGATCCGCAACAACCGCTTTGTCCGGTTCGCGCATTTCCTGGTGGCCAATGGCGGCGGGCACATCATTACCGGCAACCACTGGTTCCAGGGCGACGGCTCGGGCGAGGGGCTGCGCTATGCGGGGCTGGTGCTGACGCAGCCCAACGTCCAGACCACCGTCACGGGCAATTACGTCGACAACGCGTCGATCGAATGGACGAACGAGCACAGCGCCTTTCCGAACTTCACCGGGTCAGAGTTCAGCTTTGGCGGCCTGACCCTGACGGGCAACACGTTCCTGTGTTCGAACACCGTGCCCTGGTTCACCTGGATCACGGTCAAGCCCTATGGCACCGGGCATTTCATCCAGGGTCTGAACGTCGTTGGCAACGTCTTCAAGGCGCTGTTCGGCAATATCGAGCGGATCGACCGGGTCGACACCTCGATTGCGGATCTGAACTATAACGGCATGCGCAACCTGCAGTTCGAGGCCAACACCTTCAACGGGGTCAACACCTATGTCGCGAACCCGCTGATGATCCAGATGACCCAGAACACCGCGGCGGCAACCTGGTCGTCACCCGATCTGACCGGTCTGCCGTTCCAGGGATGGGCGCGTTCGGTGCAGTCGGTGGTGACCGAGACCAACCTGCTGACCTCCAATGGCACGCGGCTGGATGCCAGCCCCGTGGTGCAGGTCGAGCAGGGCAACACAAAGCGCCAGATCCGCCTGAACTGGTCTCAGGGCGTGCGCGGACGGGTCTGCGTCTATGCCCGGATGGACCGCCCGCAATAGGCGGCGGTCATTGACAAGGGGCCGGGGCCGGGGGCAACCTCGGCCCCGGCCATGCAAGGATGTCCCATGGGCTATCGTCCTGCTTTTCTGGATGTTTCCATCGATCTCAGGGATCTGCAGGCGGGCCTGACCGTCGCCATCGTGGCCCTGCCGCTGTCCCTGGCCATCGCCATCGCCAGCGGGGTCGGCCCCGACCGGGGGTTGGTCACGGCCATCGTCGGCGGTTTTCTGGTCAGCGCCATGGGCGGCACCCGCCACCAGATCGGCGGGCCTGCAGGCGCCTTCATCGTGCTGGTCGCGGGCTGCGTGGCGGCCATCGGCGTGGACGGGCTGATCCTGGCCACGATGCTGTCGGGATTGATGCTGGCCGCCCTCGGCGTGCTGCGCCTTGGGGGCGTCATCCGGCTGGTGCCCTATCCGGTGATCGTGGGCTTTACGGCGGGCATCGCGGTGATCATCGCGGCCAGCCAGCTGCGCGACCTGCTGGGCCTGACCCCCGCCGCGCCCGAGCCGGGCCTGCTGATCCCCAAGCTGGCCGCGCTGTGGCAGGTCCGCGACACGCTGACCCCCGCCGCGGCGGCCATTGCGGCCCTGACCATCGCCGTCATCCTGGCCTGCCAGCGGTTCGCACCGCGCGTGCCCGCGATGCTGGTCGGCATCGTGGCCGCGACGCTGATGGCGCAGATCCTGCCCGCGCCCTCGGTCTTTGACCGGTTCGGGGCGCTGCCCTCAGGCCTGCCCATGCCGATCCTGCCGATGCCGGACTGGGCGGCGGTTCAGGCCGCGCTGCCCTTTGCGCTGGCCTTCACGCTGCTGGGGGCCATCGAATCGCTGCTGTCGGCGATGGTCGCCGACCAGATGTCGGGCAGCCGCATGCGCCCCGATGACGAGCTGATCGGCCAGGGCTTGGCCAATATCGGCGCGGGTCTGTTCGGCGGCTTCTGCACCACCGGCACCATCGCGCGCACCGCCACCAACGTGAAGGCCGGCAGCCGCGGCCCCGCATCGGGCATGATCCATGCGGGCCTGCTGCTGGGGTTCCTGATGCTGGCCGCGCCGCTGGTGGGCGCTATTCCCCTCGCCGGGCTGGCGGGCCTGCTGATGCTGGTCAGCTGGAAGATGATCGAATGGCACGCCATCGCCAGCCTGATCCGCATCGACCGGGCCGAGGCCGGGATCATGGCCGCGACCTTTCTGGGGGTGATCCTGCACGACCTGATCATGGGCATCCTGATCGGCATGGCGCTGACGGGGCTGCTGTTCATCGCGCGGATGGCGCATCAGGGCATGGCCCATCCGCCCGCCACGCTGCCCGCGGAGGACCCCGACCGCATGGTGATCCATCTGTCGGGGCCGGTCTTCTTCGGCTCGGTCGCGCGGATCGAGGGGGTTCTGGCGCGCATCAACGCGCAGCCCCGGCTGCTGGTGCTGGACATGGCGCAGGTGACCCTGATCGACCGCAGCGGCGCGCAGATGATCCGCGATCTGTCCGACCGGATGGGGCCGCGCGGCACGCGGGTTCTGGCGATGGGTGCGTCGCCCGCAGTGCGGGCCGCCCTGGCCGACAGCGTGGCCCTGGCCGAGCCTTGTGAAAGAATTTACAAAACCGACTAATCATCGGTCAACGTATTTACAAAATTTCCGTTTATAAAAAATGACTTAACAGAATTAAGGAAATGTGATTAACATACCCCCAAGGGCGGCCTGCATCCCATGGATGCGCATCTGGCCGCATCACTGCGACGACGAGGGGGGATCTCATGACCGCTGAAAACATTCGCAAACATCCCATTCCGGCAGGTCTGGAACAGGCGCATGCGGGGCCTGCGGACTATGTGCGGCTGTATGACGAATCGATGCGCGACCCCGAGGGCTTCTGGGCCCGCGAGGGCATGCGCCTGGACTGGCAGACGCCCTTCACCAAGGTGAAGAACACCGACTTCACCCTTGGCCAGGTCAGCATCAAGTGGTTCGAGGATGGCGTCCTGAACGCCAGCGTCAACTGCATCGACCGCCATCTGGCGACCCGCGCCGACCAGACCGCGATCATCTTCGAGCCCGACGACCCCGCGACCCCGGCCGAGCACATCACCTATGCCCAGCTGTCCGAGCGCGTGAACCGCATGGCCAACGTCCTGCTGGCGCAGGGCGTGATGCGCGGCGACCGGGTGGTTATCTATCTGCCGATGATCCCCGAGGCGGCCTATGCCATGCTGGCCTGCGCGCGGATCGGGGCGATCCACTCGATCGTCTTCGCAGGCTTTTCGCCCGATGCGCTGGCCAACCGCATCAACGATTGCGGCGCCAAGGTGGTCATCACCGCCGACAGCGCCCCCCGCGGCGGTCGCCGGACGGCGCTGAAATCGAACGCCGACGCGGCCCTGCTGCATTGTTCGGACAAGGTGCGCTGCCTGGTGGTCAAGCATACCGGCGACCAGACCACCTGGGTCGAGGGCCGCGACGTCGACGTCAAGGCGATGATGGCCGAGGTCGCGCCCGATTGCCCGCCGCGCCCCATGGGGGCCGAGGACCCGCTGTTCATCCTGTACACCTCGGGGTCCACCGGCAAGCCCAAGGGCGTGGTCCACACGACCGGCGGCTATCTGGTCTATGCCGCGATGACGCATCAATACACCTTCGACTATCAGGAGGGCGACGTCTTCTGGTGCACGGCGGATGTGGGCTGGGTCACGGGCCACAGCTATATCATCTATGGCCCGCTGGCGAATGGCGCCACCACGATCATGTTCGAGGGCGTGCCGACCTTTCCCGATGCCGGCCGCTTCTGGGAGGTCTGCGCCAAGCACAAGGTCAGCCAGTTCTATACCGCGCCGACCGCGATCCGCAGCCTCATGGCCAAGGGTCCGGAATGGGTCGAGAAACACGACCTGTCGTCCCTGCGCATTCTGGGCACCGTCGGAGAGCCGATCAACCCCGAGGCGTGGAACTGGTATAACGAGCATGTCGGCCAAGGCCGCTGCCCCATCGTCGACACCTGGTGGCAGACCGAGACCGGCGGCCACCTGATCACGCCGCTGCCCGGCGCGACCGAGACCAAGCCCGGATCGGCGACAGTCCCCTTCTTCGGGGTCAAGCCGGTGATCCTGGACGCGGCCACCGCCGAGATCCAGCAGGGTGACCCGGCCGAGGGCGTGCTGTGCATCGCGGACAGCTGGCCCGGCCAGATGCGCACCCTGTGGGGCGATCACGCCCGCTTTGAGGAGGCGTATTTCCAGCAGTATCCGGGATACTACTTCACCGGCGACGGCTGCCGTCGCGACGAGGACGGGTATTACTGGATCACCGGCCGCGTCGATGACGTCATCAACGTCAGCGGCCACCGCATGGGCACCGCCGAGGTCGAATCGGCGCTGGTCGCCCATGAAAAGGTCGCCGAGGCCGCGGTCGTGGGCTATCCGCACCCGATGAAGGGGCAGGGCATCTATGCCTATGTCACCCTGATGAACGGCGTCGACCCCACGGACGAGCTGCGCGCCGACCTGGAGAAATGGGTCCGCACCGAGATCGGCCCCATCGCCAAGCCGGACCTGATCCAGTGGGCGCCGGGCCTTCCCAAGACACGCTCGGGCAAGATCATGCGCCGCATCCTGCGCAAGATCGCCGAGAACGACCACGGCACCTTGGGCGACACCTCGACCCTGGCCGAGCCGGAGGTCGTGGACGATCTGATTGCCAACCGCATGAATCGCGGCTGACGACGGGCCGGGGGGCGTCCGCGTCCCCCGCAAGCCCGCCCGGACCCGCCGCCGGGGTCGGGCAGGAACAAGACAAGGGCGGAGTGACAGACATGTCTGAACAGGGAGGGACCTAGGGACATGAGTGACAGACAATCCTCGAATGCCTATTGGCAGGCCAATCTACGCATCATCTACATCTGCCTCGCGATTTGGGCGCTGGTGTCTTACGGCTTCGGCATCATTCTGAGGCCGCTGCTGTCGGGCATCTCGGTCGGTGGTACCGATCTGGGCTTCTGGTTCGCGCAGCAGGGGTCGATCCTGTGCTTTATCGCGCTGATCTTCTTCTACACCTGGCGCATGAACCGCCTGGACGCCGAACACGGCGTGGACGAGTGAGGAAACAGCCATGAGCCAGTTTACCCTGAACCTTCTGTTTATCACGGCGTCCTTCGCGCTGTATATCGGCATCGCCATCTATTGCCGGGCGAAATCCACCGCAGAATTCTACGCCGCCAACCGCGGCGTGGGTCCCGTCATGAACGGCATGGCGACCGCGGCCGACTGGATGTCGGCGGCGTCCTTCATCTCGATGGCGGGTCTGATCGCCTTCACGGGCTATGACAACTCGACCTACCTGATGGGCTGGACTGGCGGCTATGTGCTGCTGGCGCTGCTGCTGGCGCCCTATCTGCGCAAATTCGGCAAGTTCACCGTGCCGGAATTCATCGGCGACCGCTTCTATTCGCCGACCGCGCGCATCATCGGCGTGATCTGCCTGCTGATCGTCTCGATCACCTATGTGATCGGCCAGATGACCGGCGTGGGCGTCACCTTCTCGCGCTATCTGGAGGTGTCGAACTCGACCGGTCTGTGGATCGGCGCGGGCCTGGTGTTCTGCTATGCCGTTCTTGGCGGCATGAAGGGCATCACCTACACGCAGGTCGCCCAGTATGTCGTCCTGATCATCGCCTATACGATCCCGGCGATCTTCATCTCGCTGCAGCTGACCGGCAACTTCCTGCCGCAGCTGGGTCTGTTCGGCACGCATGACGCGTCGGGCGTGGCCTTCCTGGCGCAGCTGGACGGTCTGGTGACCGACCTGGGCTTCCGCCAGTATACCGAACACCACAACAGCACTTTGGACATGGTCCTGTTCACCATGGCGCTGATGATCGGCACCGCGGGTCTGCCGCATGTCATCATCCGCTTCTTCACCGTGCCCAAGGTGTCGGATGCCCGCAAATCGGCGGGCTGGGCGCTGGTCTTCATCGCGCTGCTGTACACGGTCGCCCCGGCGGTCGGTTCGATGGCGCGCTTCAACCTGACCGCGACCATGTGGCCGGGAGCCGAGCAGGGCGACACGTTCAGCATGCCTGCCGTCTCGCTGGCCGATATCGAGACCTCGCCGGATCTGGCGTGGATGCGCAACTGGCAGGTCACCGGCCTGCTGAACTGGGAAGACAAGAACGGCGACGGCCTGATCCAGTATTACAGCGAGGCGGGCGCGGCCAACGCACCCGTCGCCGCCGTGATCGAGGAGCAGGGCCTGGTGGGCAACGAGCTGACCACCGTGAACAACGACATCATGGTGCTGGCCAACCCCGAAATCGCCAATCTGCCGGGTTGGGTCATCGCCATCGTCGCCGCAGGCGGCCTGGCGGCGGCACTGTCCACCGCGGCGGGTCTGTTGCTGGCGATCTCGGGCGCCGTGTCCCACGACCTGATCAAGGGCACCTTGATGCCCAACATCAGCGAAAAGGGTGAACTGATGGCGGCGCGCATCTCGATGGCGGCGTCGATCCTGGTGGCCACGATCCTGGGCCTGAACCCGCCGGGCTTTGCGGCGCAGACCGTGGCGCTGGCCTTTGGCCTGGCGGCCAGCTCGATCTTCCCGGTGCTGATGATGGGGATCTTCTCCAGCCGCGTCGGCAAGGAAGGCGCCATTGCGGGCATGATCGCGGGCATGCTGTCCACGATCCTCTACATCTTCGCCTACAAGGGGATCTTCTTCGTGGCGGGCACCAACTTCCTGCCCGACACGCCCGATGCCTGGCTGTTCGGCATCTCGCCGGCCTCGTTCGGGACCATCGGCGCGCTGATCAACTTTGCCGTCGCCTTCGGCGTCTCGGCGATCAGCAAGCGGCCCCCGGCCCATGTGCAGGAGCTGGTCGAATCGATCCGCGTCCCGCGCGGTGCGGGCGGCGCGATCTCTCACTGACACCCTTGCCGCGTCCCCATCCGGGGGCGCGGCACCCCCTTTGCACAAGGTCAGCCCGGATGCCCGACGCCACCGTCGACTTCATCGCCACCGTGCATCCCTATGACAGCCTGAAGCGGGACGAGCTGGCGCGGGTCGCCGGTTCCTTCAGCCGCAGGTCCTTCGCCGCGGGCGACGTGATCTATGAATTCGGCGACCGCCTGCCGGGCCTGTATCTGATCGAGACCGGCCGCGTGGCCGTCACCGACCGCAACGGCGACAGCGTGTCCCAGCTGGGCCCCCGGAATTCCTTTGGCGAACGCGGGCTGTTGCGCGACGGGGTGGCCGTCACCTCGGCCCGCGTGATTGAGCCTGCGGTGATCCTGATGCTGCCCCGCGCCGAGGTGATCCGCCTGATCGCCGAACATCGCGCGGTGGGCCGGTTCTTCGACCGGGGCCGGGGCCCGGTCGATCGCGGCAGCGACCTCGCCCGCCTCAAGGTGGGAGAGCTGCTGTCAGGCAAGCCCGTCAGCTGTTCCCCCGACACCCCCATCATCGAGGCCGCCCGCCTGATGCGCGAGGCCCGCGTCAGCAGCCTGGGCATCACCGAAGGCACGCGCCTCATCGGGCTGGTCACCATCCGCGACATGTCGAACCGCGTCGTGGCCGAGGGGCGCGACATGCGCCAGCCGGTGTCCCAGGTGATGACGCCCGACCCGATCACGCTGGCGCCGCAGGCCCTGGGCTATGACGTGCTGAACGCCATGCTGGAGCGGCGCATCAGCCACCTGCCGGTGGTCGAGGATGGCCGTTTCGTCGGCATGGTCAGCCAGACCGACCTGACGCGGGTGCATGCCATATCTGCCGCCGGCCTGATCCGCGAGGTCGCCAAGGCCCGCGACGTGGGCCAGATGGCCGCCGTGACAGCCCGCATCCCCGAGCTGATGGTCCAGCTGGTGCAGGCCCGCCAGCGCCATGAGATTGTCACCCGCATGATCACCGACATCGCCGATGCGGTGACGCGCCGCCTGCTGGACCTGACCGCCGCCGATCTGGGTCCCGCGCCCGCGCCCTGGTGCTGGGCCGCCTGCGGCAGCCAGGGCCGGCAGGAGCAGACCGGCGTCAGCGATCAGGACAACTGCCTGATCCTGGGGCCGGGGGCGGACCCACGCGATCCGTGGTTCACGCGCCTGGCGCGGCGGGTCAGCGACGGGCTGAACGCCTGCGGCTATGTCCATTGCCCCGGCGACATGATGGCCACCAACCCGCGCTGGTGCCAGCCGGTCGAGGTCTGGCAGGACTATTTTGACGACTGGACCCGCCATCCCAGCCCCGAGGCGCAGATGCTGGCCTCGGTCATGTTCGACCTGCGCGCGATCGGGGGCGATGCGTCGCTGCTGGACGGATTGCAGACGGGGACGCTGGAGGCGGCCTCGAAGAATTCGATCTTTGTCGCGCATATGATTGGTAATTCATTAAAACATCGGCCTCCGCTTGGGTTGATCGGGGGCTTTGCCACGATCCGCCACGGAGAGCATCGCCACCATATCGACATGAAGCATAACGGCGTGGTCCCGGTGGCCGATCTGGCGCGGGTCTATGCGCTGCAGGGGCGGATCGCCGCCGTGAACACCCGCGCCCGGCTGGAGGATGCCGAGACGCGCGGCGTCATCTCGGCCACGGGGGCGCGCGATCTGATCGCGGCCTATGACCTGATCCAGACGGCGCGGCTGGAGAACCAGGCGCATCTGGTGCGCGCGGGGCGCAAGCCTGACAATTACCTCTCACCGGCGGATCTGTCGGATTTCGAACGCAGCCATCTGCGCGACGCCTTTGTCGTGGTGCGGGGCATGCAGTCGGCGGTGGGACATGGCAAGGGAATGCTGGGATGAGTGGGATCGGGGCCGATATTCTGGGGGTGATCGCGGTGGCGGTCGGCGCCTTTGCGGTGCTTTACGCGGGCATGCATGCGGCGCGCAAGGCGGGGCTGTCGCCGCCGCCCTGGCTGCTGACGGCGGGCATCGGCCTGTCGATGGTCAGCTATTCGGTGTGGAACGACTATGCCTGGTTCGACCGCGCCCGCGCCGCTTTGCCCGAGGGGGCGCAGGTGCTGGTCGTGGGCCGCGCCTCTCAGGTCTGGGCGCCCTGGACCTATCTGGCGCCGGTCGAGGTGCGCTTTGCCGCGCTGGACCCCGGCCAGATCACCGATGCCGCCGACGGCACCCGCAGCGCGCCGATCATGCTGGTCGAACGGCGCGGCCAGACCGTGATCGTGCCGCAGGATTTCGACTGTTCGGGTGCCCGCATCCGGCCCGCCCGCGGCGACTGGATGCCCGCAGGCGACGACGCCGCCTTTGCCACCGTTTGCCCCGCAGGAGGTTCCAATGGCTGACATCCTGGTGATCGAGGATGAGGACAACATCGCCACCGCGCTGGATTTTCTGCTGACGCGGGACGGCCACCGCCATGATCGCCTGGCCACCGGCAAGGGGGCCGTCGCCCGCATCCGCGACACCCGGCCCGACCTGGTGCTGCTGGACGTGATGCTGCCCGATGTCTCGGGCTATCAGATCGTGCAGGACGTGCGCGCCGACCCCGATCTGGCCGGGGTGCGGGTGCTGATGATGACCGCGCGCGGATCGGTCGTCGAACGCCGCAAGGGCCTGGCCCTGGGGGCCGACGGGTTCATCGCCAAGCCGTTCGAACTGGCCGAACTGCGGGCCGAGATGGCCCGGCTGCTGTCCTGATGCGCAGACGCGTCCTGGCGCTGTTCGCGGGCACGCTGGCGCTGGCGTTGGTGGTGGCGGGGCTGGCGCTGTGGCGGGCGGCGCAGGGGACCGACGGGCTGGTGCAGGCGGTGATGCTGCTGGGGTTCGGGCTGACCGGCCTGCTGACCGGGCTGTGGTTCCTGTTCGACCAGAATGTCGCCCGCCCCATCGAGACGCTGGCCGGTGCCCTTCGCACGGGCGGCGTGCCCGATCAGCAGCAGGCCCGCTATCTGGCCGATCTGGGGCCCGCCGCGCGCGACGCGGCGCTGGCCCGGCAGCGGTCCGATCACGCGCTGGCGCTGGCGCTGGACCGGCACGCGGCCGAGATTATGCGAGAAAAGGCCAGCCTCGAATCGATCCTGGCGGATTTCGGGGCGGGCGCGGTCATGGCCGATGCGCGCGGGCGGGTGGTGTTCTACAACGCCAGCGCGGCGCGGCTGCTGCCCGGGCTGGCGCTGGACCGCGATCTGGGCGGGCACCTGTCGCCCGGCGCGCTGATCGCCGCGCAGATGCGGCTGGCGGCGGGGGCGCAGGCGACCGACCTGTCGTGTCTGACAGCGCAGGGGGTGCGCCTGCAGGGCCGCCTGCGCCCGGTCGAGGGGGGGCTGCTGCTGATCCTGCGCGACCGCGCCGTCGAACGCCCCGCCCCCCGCGCGACGCTGGAGGCGCTGCGCCGCCATGCCGCGACCCTGGTGCCGATGCTGGACGCGCTGGACGGGCCGATCCCGCCGGCCCTGGCCGCAGCCATCCGGGCCGAGGGGCAGGGGCTTGCCCAGGCCACGCGCACCCTGTCCCAGATCCTGGCCACGGATGCGCCGGGCGACACGGCCACGCTGGCCGAACTGACCGCCGGCCTGACCTGGGCCGAGCCCCTGCTGCCGCTGGTCTTTCAGGCCGAGGCGGCGGGCCTGAACGCGCTGCTGTTGATGCTGGACGCGCAGGTGCGCGCCCTGGGCCATGTGCCGCGGATGGCGGTCCATCCCGATCAGCCGGGGCAGATGCGGCTGGCCCTGGAATGGACCGGCGCGCCGGTGCCCATCGGCCAGCTGGAGGGCTGGCTGGAGGAGGCGCCCGATCCCGGCCAGCCCGGCCTGACCGGGGCCGAGATCCTGGCGCGGCACGGCACCGGCCTCTGGCCGGAGGCCGAGGGGGCCACCGCGCGTCTGGTCATGCCGCTGCCCCTGGCGCAGGGGCATGCGGATGGCGTGGGCGTCACCTATGATTTCGCGTTGGCGGCGCGGGGGGCGGCGTCGTCGCGGCTGTCCGATCTGACCTGCGTGGTTTTCGACACCGAGACCACCGGGCTGGAGGATCGCGACCGCATCGTCCAGATCGCCGGCCTGCGCCTGGCGCGCGGCCGCCTGACCGGAGAGCGGTTCGAGACGCTGGTGAACCCCGGGCGGCCGATCCCGCCCGCTTCGACCGCGATCCACGGCATCACCGACGCGATGGTGGCGGATGCGCCCGATCTGACGGCGGCGCTGACCGCGTTCCGGCATTTCTGCGACGACAGCGTGCTGATCGCGCATAACGCGCCCTTCGACATGGGCTTTCTGCGCCGGGCCGAGGCCGAGACGGGGGCGCGGTTCGACAACCGCGTGCTGGACACGGTGGTTCTGTCCGCGATGGTCTGGGGCCAGTCCGAGGTGCATTCGCTGGACGCGCTGACCGAACGCCTTGGCATCGTGATCCCGCCCGAGGCCCGCCACACCGCCATGGGGGACACCATCGCCACCGCCGAGGCGTTCCTGCGCCTGATCCCCGCGCTGGAGGCCAAGGGCATCACCCGCTTTGAGGAGGCGCTGACCGAGGCCCGCCGCCATCGCCGCCTGATCGAGGATGCGAACCGCTAAAGCGCGATCTGGGGCTGGTCGGGGTCGGGCTGCAGCGTGTCGCCCAAGGGGGGCGGCGGGGGCGCGCCTTCGCGGCGGCGGATCAGGATGTCGCCGTTGGGCTGCCGTTCGGGGGCGTGGTAATGGCGAAGATCATCCACCTGGGCCGCCAGATCCTGCAGAACCGGTCCCATGCCGCGCAGGGCATCGGCCAGGGGCGCGGGCTCCTCTCCGCCGAACAGCTGGTCCATGATCGCGCCCAGACCGCGTTCGAAAAAGCCCGGCGGCTCGGCGTCCTGCGCCAAGGCAGGGCCGGAGATCAGCGCCAGTGTCAGGGCAAGGGGCAGATGTCTCATGCCCGCAAGATGGGCAGGGGCGGCCCGCCGCGCAAGGGTCAGGCCGCGCCCAGATGCAGATTGCGGCGATAGAGGTCGCGATAGCTTTCCCAGGCCTCGTTCAGGCGGCGGGTGCGGGCCTCGGCCAGGCGGATAGCCTCGGGGGGCAGGCCTCGGCCGATGGCCTGGTCGGGGTGGTTCTCGCGCACCAGCTGGCGCCAGCGGCGCTTGACCTCGGGGAGGGGGGTGTCGGGGGCCACGCCCAGAACCTCGCAGGGGGGGCAGCCCGCGCCGCTGTCATGGCGGCGCCGGATCGCGGCGATCTGCTCGGGCGCCAGCCCGAAGATGCGCCCGACCTCGTCCAGAAACTGGATTTCGGCCTCGTGCAGCGCGCCATCGGCGACGGCGATGACGAACAGCCCCTCCATCACGTCCAGCAGCACCGGGTCGCCCGGCTGGAACATCGACGCCATCTTGCGCGCCCAGGCATCGAAGCCCGCCACATCCTGACGCGCCAGGTCAAAGACGCGGGCGGCGTTCTTTTCCTCGGAGCGGGGGATGATGAACACCCGGCGAAAGGCCGCGACCTCGGACCGTTCGACGGTGCCGTCGACCTTGGCCAGCTTGGCGCCAAGCGCGATCACGGCGATGGTGAAGGCGACCGATCGTTCAGGGGGTGTGGCCGGACGATTGGTCCACAGAAAGGCCGTGATTCGGTCGGCCATGCGCTGCCAAAAGCTGCGCGGACGCGGCAGTTCGGGGCAGGGGCCGGTGCAGGTCTCGGGGGTGGTGCAGCAATTCATGGGCCAAGGTTAGCGCCGAAACACCCCAAGCGATAGGGGCGCAATGCCGCCCCCGCGCGCCCCTAGCACGAAAGATCGCGACCCATCAGCACAAGGTCGTGATACTGCCCGAATTTCCAGCCTGCCGCAGGAATGCGGCCCCATTCGCCGTAGCCCATCGCCCGGTGGAAGGCGATCGACCCTGTGTTCGACCCGGTGATGCCGCCGATCAGGATGCGGTGGCCGCGGTCGCGGGCGTGATCCTCCAGCCCGCGCAGCAGGGTCCGGCCCAACCCGCCGCCCCTGCGATCAGGGGCCAGATAGATGGTGTGTTCCTGGCTGCGGGCATAGCCCAGCCCACCCCGGAACTGGCTGTAGGTGCCAAAGCCCGCAATGCCGTCGGCCTCCAGCACCAGAAAGGCGTGACCTGTGGCCTGCCGGTCGGCAATTAAGGCCGCGATCTGGTCGTGGCTGCGTTCGGTGGGCCAGAAGGTGATCGTGGTGTCGCGCACGATGGGGTTCCAGATCGCGGCGATCAGGGGCACGTCGTCGGGCGTCGCATCGCGCAGGATCACAGCGTCACGTCTCCGGTGGGGGTGGTCAGGGTCAGGGTCATCGGCGTGCCGGCGCCGGTCAGCATCAGGCGGCGGTCGTCCAGCGCCAGCGCCTCCAGCGGCAGGGTCAGGCGCGACAGGCGCACGCCGCGATCAGGCAGGCGGTCCGAGGGGTGCGGCCCCTGGCCCCAATCGATCCGCATGGGCTGCGCGCCGCCGCGCGGCATCTGGCCCGCATCGGGCAGGGTGATGGTCCAGGCCAGATCGCCGCGCCGGGCCTGGGCGATCTGCGTGCCGGGCGGCGCGGTCAGCGGCGACATGCGCGCCACCCAGCCCGCGACGCAAGGCGGCCCATCGAACCCGTCCAGGCCGAACCAGCGGGGCGGGCCGTCCTGATCGGGGTCGCGGGCGATCAGCTCCAGATATTCGCCCGGTCCCAGGGACAGCAGCATGTTCTGCGTGCCCAGGCCCGGATGGCGGCCGCCGGGTTCCGGGTGCAGGCCCCGGGCGCGCAGCCATGCGGCCCCTTCCGCAAGGGTGCGGGCGGCGATGGCAACGTGGTCGAAGGTCAGCGTCACCCGCGATGGGCCCCCGCGGCCAGGGCGCGGACAAAATCCAGGATCTCGGGGACGGGGCGGCCCTCGCCGATCTGCTTGACGATGGCGCTGCCCACCACGACGCCATCCGCGACCGAGGCGATCTGCTGCGCGGCCTCGGGGGTCGAGATGCCGAAGCCCACCACCACCGGCAGGCCCGCGCCCGCGCGGATGCGCGCGACCTCGGGGGCGACGTCGGCGGCGTTGGCTGCGGCGCCGCCGGTGATGCCCGTCACGCTGACGTAATAGACAAAGCCCGAGGTGTTCTTGATCACCGCGGGCAGGCGCTTGTCATCGGTCGTGGGGGTCGCCAGGCGGATGAAGTTCAGGCCCGCGGCGCTGGCGGGAATGCACAGCTCGCTGTCCTCCTCGGGGGGCAGGTCGACGACGATCAGGCCGTCCACGCCCGCCTCGACCGCGTCGGTCAGGAACTGGGTCACGCCGCCGGGCCGCGCATAGATCGGGTTGTAATAGCCCATCAGAACGACCGGCGTGGTCGTGTCCTCGCGCCGGAACGCGCGCAGCATGTCCAGCGTGCGGCTGACGCTGCCGCCATTGGCCAGGGCGCGCTGGCCCGCCGCCTGGATGGTGCCGCCATCGGCCATCGGGTCGGTGAAGGGCATGCCCAGCTCGATGATGTCCACGCCCGCCTCGGGCAGGCCGCGCATGATCTGCAGCGCGGTGGCGTCATCGGGGTCCGAGGCCATCATATAGGCCACGAAGGCCTTTTTGCCCTGCGCCTTGAGTGCCGCAAACCTGTCGTCGATTCTGGTCATGTCATCCCCGCCTTTTCTGGCCCCGCAGTCTTTGCGCCAATCCCTAGCCCGCATGGGCCCTGGGCGCAATCGGGCCAAGGCTGGACTTGGCCGCGCGGGGCGCGTAACAGGCGCGGGATATTCAGACGGGAAAGGGTGCTGTCATGGGCTTTCGCATGGGGATCGTGGGCTTGCCGAACGTGGGCAAGTCGACGCTGTTCAACGCATTGACGAAAACCGCCGCCGCACAGGCCGCGAATTTCCCGTTCTGCACCATCGAGCCCAATGTGGGCGAGGTCGCGGTCCCCGATCCGCGCCTGGACACCCTGGCCCAGATCGCGGGCAGCAAGCAGATCATCCCGACGCGCATCACCTTCGTGGACATCGCGGGCTTGGTGAAGGGCGCCTCCAAGGGCGAGGGGCTGGGCAACCAGTTCCTGGCCACGATCCGCGAGGTGGACGCCATCGCCCATGTCCTGCGCTGTTTCGAGGATGGCGACATCACGCATGTCGAGGGCCGCGTCGACCCGCTGGCGGATGCCGAGGTGATCGAGACCGAGCTTATGATTTCCGACATGGAATCGATCGAGCGTCGTCTGGCCAACCTGTCGCGCAAGCTGAAGGGCGGCGACAAGGACGCGGCCGATCAGCAGCGCCTGTTGCAGCAGGCGCTGGCCGTGCTGAACGAGGGCCGCCCCGCGCGCACCATCGCCGTGTCGGATGACGACCGCCGCGCATGGGACATGCTGCAGCTGCTGACCGCGAAACCGGTGCTGTTCGTCTGCAACGTGGCCGAGGACGAGGCCGCCAACGGCAACGCCCTGTCCGAGAAGGTCCGTGAGATGGCCGAGGCGCAGGGCGCGGGCCATGTCGTGATCTCGGCCCGGATCGAGGAGGAGATCAGCCAGCTGGACGCCGAGGAGGCGCAGATGTTCCTGGGCGAGATGGGGCTGGAGGAGCCGGGCCTGGACCGGCTGATCCGAGCAGGATACACCCTGCTGGGCCTGCAGACCTATTTCACCGTCGGCCCCAAGGAGGCGCGCGCCTGGACCATCACCAAGGGCACGCTGGCCCCGCAGGCGGCGGGCGTGATCCATGGCGATTTCGAAAAGGGCTTCATCCGGTCGGAAACCATCGCTTATGACGATTACGTCGCGGGCAAGGGAGAGGCCGGGGCGCGCGAGGCGGGCAAGCTGCGCGTCGAGGGCAAGACCTATGAGGTCAAGGACGGCGACGTCCTGCATTTCCTGTTCAGCGGCTAATATCGGAAAGGCGGGCCCCGGGGCCCGCCTTTTTCGTTCAGTAATAGGTCAGTTCGGTCGCCTTGCCGCGGAACACCGTATAGGCAAGGATCGAATAGGCGATGATGATCGGCAGCACGACCATCGTGCCCACCAGGATGATGATCAGGCTTTCGGGGGCCGCAGCCGATTCATAGATCGTCATCTGCTCGGGGACCACATAGGGGTAGAAGCTGTAGGCCAGCCCGCCAAACGCCATCACGAACAGTGCCGAGGCCATCCAGAACGGCGCCCAGGCCAGCCGGTCGCCATCCAGCGGCAACCGGTGCAGCACCCGCCACAGCGTCAGCACCAGCACCGCCGAAAGGATCGGCAGCGGCGCCAGCCAGACGATCTCGGGCCAGCTGAACCACTTGCCCCAGATCCGCGCGCTGACCAGCGGAGAGGCCGCCGAGATGGCCACGATGCCCGCGATCAGCCCCCAGATGCCGCGCCGCGCCCAGAGGATCGCCTTGGCCTGCAGCGCGCCTTCGGTCTTGCCGATCAGCCAGACCGCGCCGATGAAGCTGAAGCCCACCGTCAGGAACACTGCCGTCAGCGTCGCAAAGGCGATGTTCGCCCAGGTGAACTGCAGCCCGGTGATGTACATCCCCAGCATGAAGCCCTGCGACAGGGTCGAGGCCAGGCTGCCGCCAAAGAACGCCTTGTTCCAGGCGCCGCGATGGCGCGTGGGGGCCTTGACGCGGAACTCGAACGCGACGCCGCGCAGGATCAGGCCGACCAGCATCACCGCCACCGGCAGGTACAAAGCGGTCAGGATCACCCCATGCGCCACCGGGAAGGCCACCAGCAGGATGCCGATCGCCAGCACCAGCCAGGTCTCGTTCGCGTCCCAGAAGGGGCCGATCGAGGCGACCATGCGGTCGCGCTCGGTCGGTGTTGCAAAGGGGAACAGCAGCCCCACGCCCAGGTCGAACCCGTCCAGGATCACATAGACCAGGATCGCGGTGCCCATCAGGCCGGCAAAGACAAAGGGCAGCCAGACGGCGGGGTCTCCGAACAGGTCCATCATCGCTTACTCTCCGGGCTGCAGGACGCGGATGCCCGCATCGGGTTTCGGGACATCGGGGGTCAGCGGGTCGTGGCGGGCGGCCTTGCGCGCCAGATAGGTGAGCGTGCCCAGATAGGCGGTCATCAGACCCGCATAGACCAGCAGATAGGCCGCAAGCGTCGAGGCGACCATGCCGCCCGTCACCGAACCGACGGCCTCCCTGGTGGTCAGCACGCCGGTGACCAGCCAGGGCTGGCGCCCGATCTCGGTCACGTACCAACCGGCCAGGGTCGCGATCCAGCCCGAAAAGGCCATGCCGACGAAGGCATAGATCCACGGACGGGGCAGCCCCTCGACACCGCGGCCGCGGCGCATCAGCCACACAGACGACCAGGACAGCGCCAGCATCGCAAAGCCCAGGCCCACCATCACGCGGAAGGCGTAGAAGACCGGCGCCACGGGCGGGTGTTCGATCGTGCCGTCCTCGGCCACAAAATCGTTCAGGCCGGGCACCTCGCCGTCGAAGCTGTGCGTCAGGATCAGCGAGGCGACACTGGGGATGGCGATCTCCATCCGGTTCTCGCGCGCCTCTTGGTCGGGGATCGCGAACAGCACCAGCGGGACGTTGCCCTGGGTCTCCCAGTTGCCTTCCATCGCGGCGACCTTGGCTGGCTGATGCTCCAGCGTGTTCAGGCCGTGCATGTCGCCGGCATAGATCTGGATCGGGATCAGGATCGCGCCAAGTGTCGCGCCGAAGCGCAGCGTCGCGCGGACCTCGTCGCTGCGGTCGCCCCACAGCCAGCGCATGGCCGAGAAACCGGCGATCAGGAAGGACACCGTCAGACCCGAGGCCAGCAGCATATGCGCCAGCCGGTAAGGCATCGACGGGTTGAAGACGATGGCGAACCAGTCGGTCGCATGGACGACGCCGTCGCGCAGCTCATACCCCGCGGGGGTGTGCATCCAGCTGTTCAGGACCAGGATCCAGAAGGCCGACAGGGTGGTGCCAAAGGCCACCAGCGCCGTCGCCGTCGTGTGCAGCCAGCCGGGCACGCGGCGAAACCCGAACAGCATGATGCCCAGGAACGCGGCCTCGAGGAAGAAGGCCGTCAGGATCTCATAGGCCAGCAGCGGTCCCGCGACATTGCCCACGGCCTCCATGAAGCCGGGCCAGTTGGTGCCGAACTGGAACGACATGGTGATGCCGGACACGACGCCAAGCGCAAAGGACAGGGCGAACACCTTCACCCAGAAGCGATAGGCGTCCATCCATTTCTCGGCGCCGGTGGCGTTGAAGCGCAGCTTGAAGAACAGCAGCACCCAGCCAAGCGCGATGGTGATGGTCGGAAACAGGATGTGGAACGAGATGTTCGCGGCGAACTGAATCCGTGACAGGATCAGCGGGTCCATCTGAGGGCCTTTCTGTTCAGGATTTGGTGCGGCGTATCGGGATCAGCTTGCCCGCGCCGTCGACCAGGCGACCGATCCGGGCACCCATGTTCAACAGGGCGACCAGGCGCTCGGTCTCGAACCGGGCCAGGTCGTCGTGAAAGGCGGTCATCTGCTCGATCAGCTGGCGCAGCTCGGCGATGCGGGCATGCGCTGCGCGGTCCGCCGGGTCGGGTTCGGTCATCGACAGCTCGCGCAGCTTGGTCAGCGTGGGGTCGATCTCGCGCTTTTTGCGTTCCGCGATGAGGCAGCGGACGATCTCCCACAGGTCGTCGGGCGTGGTGAAGAATTCGCGCCGGTCGTCGGGCCGGTGGCGCAGGCGGACCAGGTTCCAGCTCTGCAGCTCCTTGAGGGCCATCGACACGTTCGACCGCGAGAACCCCAGGGCGCCCACGATGTCATCGGCGCAGAGCGGGTCATCGGCCAGAAACAGCAGGGCATAGACCTGGCCCACGGTGCGGTTGATCCCCCACCGCGAGCCCATCTCGCCAAAATGCAGGATGAAATCCTGGCGCAGTGCAGAGATCGGCATTCGCGTCTTCCCGTCATTTCAGAAATTACTGAAACAAAAATAGGGAAAAGCGCGCCGGACCCAACCGGGCGGGTTGTCGCACCTTAGTCCTTGCGGGACATGCAAAAAACCCCCGCCGGTGGGCGGGGGTCAAGGTCGGTGCCGATGGGAGGCGATCAGTTCGCGATGACGGAACAGGGCTGAGACCGGCTGCCCATGCGTTCGCAGGCCAGCTGGGCATGCCCCTTGCTGAGGTTCACAAAGCGCGGCTCGAACCCGCGATTGGTGTTGGCGACATGGCGGCGGGCCGCGCCGAACAGGTTGCCGTCCTGCAGAGCCAGGCTGAGCAGCAGCCGGTCCGCCTCGGCTTGCGTGGTATAGAGGCCCAGAGACACACCCCAGTTCCGACCGCTGTCGGTGGGCCTGCGCACGACCTCCAGCGCCTCGGGGTTGCCCAGATCGCCTTCGCCCATGGCGGCCAGAATCACGGTTTCCGACCGGGGCCGGGGCGCGGCCGAACTGTTCAGCGACAGCGCGCCTTCGGTTGCGGTCGGTGTGGGTTCGGGGGCTGCGGCAGGCGCCTCAGGCTGGGCCACGGCGGCGATGCTGGCACTGCGCCGCGGCGAGGGTGCGGGACGGGCCGAGGCCGCCAGCACCGGGGCCGCCAGGCTGGCCGAGGCCGCCGGGGCCGCGTCGGAGGCGACCGCCGTCGCGATGGCCTGAGCGATCTGATCGGCCTGATCGGGCGCGGGCGCGGCGCTGCCCGGTCTGCTGCGGGGCCGCGCGCTGCGCGCCAGGGCCACGCCGGGCGGCACGGGGGCGGTCGCGGTGGCGCCCGCTTGGCGCAGGGCCTCGGTCAGATCGACGGGGGGCGTTGCGGCGGCGACCAGGCTGGAGGCCTGGGCCGGGCGCGTCGATGGCGGCGGAGAGGCCTGCAGCACCATCCGCTGCGGCTCGGCCTGGGTGGCGGCGGGGCTGGCGGGCACTTGGGCGCGCCGGGTCGTGGCCTGGACCAGCATGCGCGGGCGCTGCGGCTTGACCTCGCGGACGCGGTCCGGGATGCGGGTGAAGCTGCTGTCCAGCAGTTCGGTCATGACCTGGTTGCGATGCGCGGTCGAGGTGCCGCCAAAGACGGTCGCGATCAGGCGGCGGTTGCCGCGCTGTGCCGAGGCCGTCAGGTTGAAGCCCGCCGCCCGCGTATATCCGGTCTTGATCCCGTCGGCGCCCGAATAGGCATCCAGGAAACGACGGTTGGTCGAGGCGACCTGCGCGATCCCCGCATCGGCCGAGCGGCGCGAGAACAGGTTGTAATACTGGGGAAAATCGTAGAACAGGTGCCGCCCCAGGATGCTCATGTCATGCGCGGTGGAAAAATGCCCCTCGCGGGTCAGGCCGTGGGCGTTGCGGAACTGGGTGTTGTTCATGCCCAGGGCGCGCGCCATCTGCGTCATCTGCTGGGTGAACGCCTCCTCGGAGCCAGCCAGCCCCTCGCCGATGGCGGTGGCGGCATCGTTGGCGGACTTGATCGCCGCCGCACGCAGAAGATAGCGCAGCTCGATCTGCTGTCCGGCCCGCAGTCCCAGCTTGGAGGGGGGCTCGTTCGCGGCCTTGGTGGAGATGGTGAAGCGCGAATCCAACCGGACGCGACCGCTTTCGATGGCATGGAACGCCATGTAGAGGGTCATCATCTTGGTCAACGACGCCGGATGCAGCCGCGTGTCGGCGTTCTGTCGATAGATGGGCTGGCCCGTGCGGGCATCCATGACATAGGCCGCAAAGGGCGCCGCCGCAGCCGGCATGGCCAGCAGGGTCATCGCCAGAACGGCATGACGGATCAGCCGGAAGGCTTTGGGAAATCGGATCACTGTCGCTGTCTCTCTGCCTCAAGCGGGCGCGTCATTTGTCGCACACCCGTCGTTAATCAACCTATAATAGCACGGGTGTTTTATCCATGAAACCGGGCATTCCAGTTAATTTTGTCTGCCGTTTCGACACGGGGCGGGCGCGATGCCGCGGCAGGGGGGGCTTTCATCCCGGCGCGATTGCGCTATATTTCAACCGAAGCCCGATGGTCGCCCCACCGTCGCCGCAGCATTCAGGAACGACCGCAGCCCGATGACGCACTGGATGACCGACCCCCGGAACCCCGACGACCAATCCGACCTTGCGGTCAAGCCGCGCGCCAAGTCGCAGCGCCCCCCCATGTACAAGGTCCTGTTGCTGAACGACGACTTCACCCCGATGGAGTTCGTCGTGCATGTGCTGGAGCGTCTGTTCCACATGACCCACGCGCAGGCGATCGAGATCATGCTGACCGTGCACCGCAAGGGTGTGGCGGTCGT
This sequence comes from Paracoccus hibiscisoli, assembly GCF_005048265.1. Classification (GTDB taxonomy): domain Bacteria; phylum Pseudomonadota; class Alphaproteobacteria; order Rhodobacterales; family Rhodobacteraceae; genus Paracoccus; species Paracoccus hibiscisoli. The sequence continues at coordinate 126,385 of NZ_SUNH01000007.1, read as the reverse complement.
CGGCGTCTTTTCTCACGAGGTGGCCGAGACAAAGGTCGCCCAGGTGATGGAGCTGGCCCGCCGCCAGCAGCATCCCCTGCAATGCACCATGGAAAAAGAGTAATCGCGTGACCCAATCACGACTGGACCTGGCCTTTCCGGACGGCCATCCCGGAGGCCGGGTGCTGTTCATCGGCGCAAGCGCCGCCGATGACCTGTCCCCCCTTGACCCCGCGCAGCTGACGGTGCTGCAGGGGCATTTCCCCGACCATCAGGGCCTGACCGCGCGCGGCTTCGACGTGCGCACCGAGGCCGAGGGGCTGTTCGATGCTGCCATCGTCCGGCTGCCCCGTGCCAAGGCCGCGGCCCGCGCGCGTCTGGCCCAGGCCGCCGCCCATCTGGCGCCGGGCGCCACGATCTGGGTCGACGGGCAAAAGACCGACGGCGTCGATTCGCTGCTGCGGGAGCTGCGCGGCCTGGCGCAGGTCGATGACGTGATCAGCAAGGCGCATGGCAAGATCTTTCGCCTGACGCTGCCCCCGCAGGGTCTGCCCGCCGACTGGACCGCCACCGCGACCGAGGTCGCGCCGGGCTTTGTGACCCTGCCGGGGGTGTTTTCCGCGGATGGGATCGACCCCGGATCGCGCATGCTGGCCGATCATCTGCCGCCCAAGCTGCCCACGCGCGTCGTCGATCTGGGCGCGGGCTGGGGCTGGCTGTCGGCGCAGGTTCTGGCGCGCCCCGGCGTGACCGAGCTGCATCTGGTCGAGGCCGATCACACCGCGCTGGAATCGGCGCGGCGCAACGTCACCGACCCGCGCGTGCGATTCCATTGGGCCGATGCGCGTGATTTCGCGCTGCGCGAGCCGGTCAACGGTGTGGTCATGAACCCGCCGTTTCACGAGGGACGCCAGGCGGACCCGCGCCTTGGGGCGGGTTTCATCGCGACCGCCGCGCGCCTGCTGACCGGGGCGGGGCGGCTGTGGATGGTGGCGAACCGGCACCTGCCCTACGAATCGGTGCTGGCCCAGCATTTCGGCCAGGTCCACGAGATCGGCGGCGACACCCGCTTCAAGGTGATCGAGGCCAGCGCGGCCGGCAAGGGCAGCGCCGCACCTCGCAAGGGCGCCCGCCGATGACCATGTCGATCCAGGGCAAGGTTGCCATCGTCACCGGCGCGGGCAAGGGCGTCGGCCTGGCCATCGCCCGCCATCTGGCCGAGCGTGGCGCTTCGGTCATGTTCGCCGATAGCGACGAGGCCATGCTGCAATCGGTCGTGTCCGATTACGCCGACGACCAGAGCCAGGTGCGCCATTTCGTCGGCGCCATGTCGGAAAAGCTGGCCATGGCCAACCTGCTGTCGGCGACGCTGGACGCCTTTGACCGGGTCGACATCCTGGTCAACGCGCACCGTTTCGTGCGGGGCAGCGACCCGCTGGAAACCGACATGGACGCGTTGGAGGAGATGCTGCGCCAGAACATGCTGGCCGGTCTGCGCCTGTCGCAGATGGTGGCCAAGCGCATGATCCGTCAGGCGGAAACCGAAGGCCCCTCGGCGCAAAGCGGGGCCATCGTGAACATCTCGACCCTGGCGGCGCGGCGGCCGATTCCCTCGATGCTGGGCTATTCCATCGCCTGCGCGGCGCAGGAGCAGGCCACCCGCGGGCTGGCTTTGGCGCTGGCACCGCACCGCATCCGCGTGAACGGGGTCAGCTTCAGCAGCGTGATGTCGCACGAATTGCAATGCGCGCTGAAGGACAACCCCGACCAGCGCGCCCAGATCATCGCGGGCACCCCCCTGGGCCGCATCGCCCCCGCCGATGAGCTGGCCGAGACCGTGCATTACCTGGTCAGCGACGGCGCACGCTTTGTGACCGGCCAGATCATCACCGTGGATGGCGGGCGCAGCCTGGCCGACCCGGTCACCGCGCAGATCCTGTAGGGGCTCAGCCGGTTTCCGGATAGGCGGCGCGGCAGGCGGTGACGGCGGCCTGGGCACTGCGCGACAGGGCGTCGCGGCGCGCGATCAGACCGTCGCGCTTGCGCGCCTCGGCGACCGGGTCGATGGGCACGCGGTAGCGCTCGGAATCGACGTAGTCGCGCCAGCAGCCATAGGTCGAGACCACGGCCCGACCTTCGCGGTCGCGCGTCACGGTCTCGCATTGCGCGAACCGTGTGCGGACGACCTGACGCTCCTCCCAGGCATAACCGCGCGACAGATTGCCCTCCACATCGGCCAGCAGGCTGCTGACGGTGCGGAATTCGCTGGTGTTGCGGCTGATGCAGCGTTCCTGGGGCGTGCCGCAGGCGGCCAGGGCCAGGACGGGCGCCAGGCAGAGGGCAAGGGTGGTGTTGCGGCGCATGGCGGCTCTCTTTAAGGACGTCTGCGATGCTAGCCGCGTTGACGCGGCCAATGCAAATCACGAATGAGGCCCGCCATGGACGATCAACGCCGCCGCGCCGCCGACTGGTTCCGAACCCTTCGCGACCGCATCACCGAAAGCTTCGAGGCGCTGGAGGATCGTGCCCCCGGCGAAGCCCCCGCGGGTCGGTTCGAGGTCACGCCGACCGCCCGCGCCGATGATGGCGGCGGCGGCATCATGTCGGTCATGCGCGGCGGGCGCGTCTTTGAAAAGGTGGGCGTCAACTGGTCCGAAGTTCACGGCACGCTGGCGCCCCGCGCGCAGGCCGCGATGGCCGCGCGCGGCGTGCCCGGCATGGCGGATGATCCGCGGTTCTGGGCCTCGGGGATCAGTCTGGTGGCGCATATGCAGAACCCGCATGCGCCGGCGGTGCACATGAACACGCGCATGTTCTGGACGCCGGGCGCCTGGTGGTTCGGGGGCGGGTCCGACCTGAACCCCTGCATCGAATACGCGGACGACACCGCGCATTTCCACGACACGCTGCGCGCGGCCTGCGCGCCCCATGACGACGGCTATTACAACCGGTTCAAGGCCTGGGCGGACGAGTATTTCTATATCCCCCATCGCGGCCGGGCGCGGGGCGTCGGCGGCATCTTCTACGACGATCTGAACACCGGCGATTGGGAGGCGGATTTCGCCTTTACCCAGGCCGTGGGGGCGGCGTTCCTGCCCGCCTTCCTGCCGCTGGCCGAGGCGCGGATGACCCAGCCCTTCACCGATGCGGACCGCGACACGCAGCTGATCCATCGTGGGCTCTATGCGGAATACAACCTGGTCTATGACCGCGGCACAAAGTTCGGCCTTGAGACCGGCCACAACGCCGATGCCGTGCTGATGAGCCTGCCGCCCTTGGCGAAATGGGTCTAGGCGGTCTCAGCGCCAGGCGGCGATGACGGCGGGCAGGGCCTCGACCAGATCATCGGCGATCAGGCCGGGACCGTGCTGCCGTGCCGCTTGCCCATGCAGGCGCACGGCCAGGCAGGTGGCCGCGAACGGCGGCAGGCCGCGGGCCAGCAGGCCGGTGATCAGCCCGGCCAGTACATCGCCCGCGCCTGCGGTGGCCAGCCAGGGGATGGCCGCGTCCGAATGGATTGCCGCGCGCCCGTCGGGGGCGGCGATCACGGTGTCCGGCCCCTTGAGCAGCACCACGGCGCCGATTCTTTGCGCGGCGATCCGCAGGACCGCGACCTTGCCCGGACCGCCCGGGCGGGCCAGATCCTGGGCCAGATCGGGGAACAGCCGCGCGAATTCGCCGCCATGCGGGGTCAGCACGCAGGATGGCGGCAGTGGATGCGGCGCCTGTGCCAAGGCCGTCAGCGCATCGGCGTCCAGCACCATCGGGCGGGCGGCCGCACATGCGGGAGGCAGCAGCGCCAGCATCCGCGCGACCCCGCCGCCCGGCCCCAGGCACAGCGCCATGGCCCGGCGGTCCGCCAGCGCCTTTGCCAGGGCGGGGCCGTCATCGATGGCGCGGCGCATCAGCGCATCGGGCGGCAGGGCGTGTTCCGCCATCGCGGCCTGAGGCGGTGCCAGCGTCACCAGACCCGCGCCTGCGCGCAACGCGGCCCGCGCGGCTAGCCGGGCGGCGCCGCCCGCGCCGGGCCCCCCGGTGACGATCAGCGCCGCGCCGTGATCGTATTTATGCCCCCCCGCCGATTGCTGTTTGCGCAGCCAGGGGCCGTGACCGGCCAGCGGCCTGCGGTTGGGAATGGCGGGCCGCGGCCACAGGGCGGTCAGCCGGGGAAGGGTCGGACCCAGGACGCGGAACGGCTCCAACCCGATATCGGCCACGATCAGGGTGCCGCAGGCGGCCGGGCCATGCTCCAGCAGGTGACCGGGGCGGGGGCTGTCGAAGGTGACCGTCAGCGCGGCGCGCAGCGCATCGCGCGCGGGCGCACCACGCGGCAGGCCCAGGATCTGGCCGCTGTCCAGGCACAGCCCGCTTGGCCCGTCGACGGCCACCACGGGAATATCGGCCTGGGCCAGATGGGCCAGCAGGGCCGCGACCTCTCCCTCGGGCGGGCGGGTCAGGCCGGTGCCCAGGATCGCGTCGACGTACAGGTCCGGGGCCGGGCCGGCGCGCAACGCGACGACCGTCAGCGGATGCACGTCGCCCTGCCAGCGGGCGCGGGCCGCCGCCGCGTCGCTGCCCGGGCGGGGCGGGCCGCCCAGCACCCGCACCGACCACCCCGCCTGCGCCAGCGCCTGCGCGACCACATAGCCGTCGCCGCCATTGTTACCCGGCCCGCACAGCACGGTCGCCCGACCCGCGACCGGCCAGCGCAGGCGGATCTGGCCCGCGACCGCTCGGCCCGCCCGGGTCATCAGGTTCAGCCCCGAGATCGCGCCACTGCCCATTGCAGCGGATTCCATGGCGCGCATTTGGGCGCAGGTCACGATTTCGGGGCCTTCGATCATGGTGTCTGATTAATCCTTGTGCGTTGTGATTAAATTATCGGCATATGCATGGATCAAACCGCTTGGGGCCTTCCAAGATCGGGCTGGTCCATTTACGCGGTTCATCAAACGCGCCAATCAGTCTTCAGGCAAGCCGCGAGGAAGGATCAATTGCGATGAAGAAGATCGAGGCGATCATCAAGCCGTTCAAGCTGGACGATGTGAAGGAGGCGCTGCAGGAAGTCGGCGTGCAGGGCCTGTCCGTCACCGAGGTCAAGGGCTTCGGTCGCCAGAAGGGCCATACCGAGCTGTATCGCGGCGCGGAATATGTCGTCGATTTCCTGCCCAAGGTGAAGATCGAGATGGTGCTGCCCGACGATCAGGTCGACGCCGCCATCGAGGCCATCGTCGCCGCCGCCCGCACCGAGAAGATCGGCGACGGCAAGATCTTCGTGATGCCCGTCGAACAGGCGATCCGCATCCGCACCGGCGAAACCGGCGACGACGCGGTCTGATCGCGGCCGCCGACCAACAGGACTCCCGCGCCCGGCCGGCTTTGGCCGCCGGGCCGCAACTATGAGGAAAGGGAAGAGATGAACATCAAGGACGTCTTGAAGCTGATCGAGGATGAGGAGGTCGCCTATGTCGACGTCCGCTTTACCGATCCCAAGGGAAAGCTGCAGCATGTGACGCTGGACCGCGACCTGGTCGACGAGGACTTCTTCGAGGAAGGCTTCATGTTCGACGGCAGCTCGATCGCGGGCTGGAAGTCGATCGACCAGTCGGACATGAAGCTGATCCTGGACCCGGCATCGGCCTATATCGACCCGTTCTATGCCGAAAAGACGCTGTGCGTGCATTGCAACGTCGTCGAGCCCGACACGAACGAGCCCTATTCGCGCGACCCGCGCGGCACCGCCGCCAAGGCCGAGGCCTATCTGAAGGCGACGGGCATCGGCGACGTGGCCTATTTCGGCCCCGAGGCCGAGTTCTTCATCTTTGACGACGTGCGCTATTCGGTCACGCCGCAGAAGGTGTCGTTCCAGATCGATGCGGCCGACGCCGCCTGGAACACCGACACCGAATACGAGATGGGCAATACCGGCCACCGCGCGGCCCATAAGGGCGGCTATTTCCCGGTCAACCCGATCGACACCGCCCAGGATATCCGCGGCGAGATGCTGTCCACCATGAAGCGGATGGGCATGAAGGTCGACAAGCACCACCACGAGGTCGCGACCTGCCAGCACGAGCTGGGCCTGATCTTTGGCGGTCTGGTCGAGCAGGCCGACAACATCCAGAAATACAAGTACGTCATCCACAACGTGGCCCATGCCTATGGCAAGTCGGTGACGTTCATGCCCAAGCCCATGAAGGGTGACAACGGGTCGGGGATGCACGTAAACATGTCGATCTGGAAGGACGGCAAGCCGCTGTTCTCGGGCGACAAGTATGCGGATCTGTCGCAGGAGGCGCTGTATTTCATCGGCGGCATCCTGAAGCATGCCAAGGCGCTGAACGCGCTGACCAACCCGTCGACCAACAGCTACAAGCGCCTGATCCCCGGTTTCGAGGCGCCCGTGCTGCGCGCGTTCTCGGCCCGCAACCGCTCGGGCTGCGTCCGGATCCCGTGGACGGAATCGCCGAAGGCCAAGCGCGTCGAAGCGCGTTTCCCCGACCCCTCGGCCAACCCGTATCTGTGCTTTGCGGCCCTGCTGATGGCGGGCCTGGACGGCATCAAGAACAAGATCGATCCGGGCCCGGCCTCGGACAAGGATCTGTACGACCTGCCGCCCGAGGAACTGGCCGAGATCCCGACCGTCTGCGGGTCCTTGCGCGAGGCGCTGGAGGAGCTGGAGAAGGACATGGACTTCCTGCTGCAGGGCGACGTGTTCACCCGTGATCAGCTGGAGGGTTATATCGCCCTGAAATGGGAAGAGGTCTATGCCTACGAGCATACCCCGCACCCCATCGAATACGCGATGTATTACAGCTGCTGATCCGTCAGGGATCATCACAGGGGGCGGCCTTCGGGCCGCCCCTTTGTCATGGCGGACACGCTTTGGTGATGGGGTGCAACGGACCGGGGGTTGCCTGCGTGTGTGATGGCATGGATCGCAACGATCCCCCTGTCACCGAAAGGACCTGAGCCATGAAAACCCTTCTGACCGCCGCCGCACTGTTCGGCATGACCGCCATTCCCGCCTTGGCCGCCACCGGCATGAACGAGCGCCCCGAGCTGGCCAAGCCCGATCGCATGGTCCAGACCGTCGAACGTCGCGCGGGCGATCTGTACGAGACGCGCGACCTGGCGCGCCGCGGCCTGTCAGCCGATGACCGCGTGACGGTCACCGCGCTGCCGCGTTCGGGCCGGGCCGTGGATTACTCCAGCAGCAACGGCGGCTGAGGATCAGCCCCCCGCGACGAAGGGCAGGCGATAGCTGATCGCCTCGGCCAGGTGGCGGGTCAGGACAGGCTCCGACCCGTCCAGGTCCGCGATAGTGCGCGCGCTGCGCAGGATGCGGTGATAGCCGCGCGCCGACAGGCCCAGCTTTTCGGACGCCCTCAGGATCAGCGCGCGCCCCTCGGCATCGGGCGCCGCGATCTGCTCCAGCAGGGGCGGGGACGCGTCGGCATTGACCGTCACGCCGGGATGGTCTCGGAACCGGTGGGCCTGCACCGCGCGGGCCTGCGCCACGCGGGCGGCCACCACCGCCGAGGTGTCGCCGCGCGGCAGATCCAGATCGGTCAGGCTAACGCCCGGCACCTCCAGCCGCAGGTCGAACCGGTCCATCAGCGGCCCCGATATCTTGCCCAGATAGCTGTCCCCGCAGACCGGCGCGCGCGAACAGGCCCGCCCGGGATCGGCCAGATAGCCGCAGCGGCACGGGTTCGCCGCCGCGATCAGCAGGAACCGGCAGGGATAGCGGATATGCGCGCTGACCCGGCTGACAAAGACCTCTCCGGTCTCGACGGGTTGGCGCAGGCTTTCCAGCACCTTGCGGTCGAATTCCGGCAGTTCGTCCAGGAACAGGACGCCGTTATGGGCCAGGCTGATCTCTCCGGGCCTGGCCTTGGGGCCGCCGCCGACGATGGCCGGGGACGATGCCGTGTGATGCGGGCTTTGGAACGGCGCGCGGCGCGAGATCTGACCGTTCTTCAGCAGGCCCGCCACCGAATGGACCATCGACGTCTCCAACGCCTCGCGCGCGGTCAGCGGCGGCATCAGGCCGGGCAGGCGCGCCGACAGCATGGATTTGCCCGCACCGGGAGGGCCGACCATCAGCAGGTGATGACGGCCAGCGGCGGCGATCTCCAACGCGCGCTTGGCCCGTTCCTGGCCGCGCACGTCGGACAGGCACAGGGGCTGGGGGCCGTCGACCACCTCGCCGGGGCGGGCGGGCGTGATGGGGGCGCGGTCGGTCAGGTGATCGACCACGGCGCGCAGGGTGTCGGCGGCCAGCACGGGGACCTGTTCGATCCAGGCGGCCTCGGCGCCGCAGGCGCGGGGGCAGATCAGCGCGCGGTCCTCATCGGCGGCGGCCACGGCGGCGGGCAGGGCGCCCGCGACCGCGACCAGCCGCCCGTCCAGCGCCAGTTCGCCCAGGGCCACGCAGCGGGCCAGTTCGTCCCGGGGCACGATGTCCAGCGCAGCCAGCACCGCCAGCGCGATGGGCAGGTCGAAATGCGACCCCTCCTTGGGCAGATCGGCGGGCGACAGGTTCACGGTCAGCCGCTTGTTCGGCAGCGCGATGGCCAGCGCGCCAAAGGCCGCGCGGACGCGTTCCTTGGCCTCGCTGACGGCCTTGTCGGGCAGGCCCACGATGGAAAAGCCGGGCAGACCCGCGGCCACGGCGCATTGCACCTCGACCAGGCGGGCCTCGATGCCCTCAAAGGCCACGGAATAGGCGATGGCGACCATGTATCCCCCGTATCAGACCCCAATGGTTAACGGTCCCGGGCTTAAGAAAAGGTTAACGGGCGGGCTTTCCTTGCGGCAGGGGCGCGGCGCCGCTATCTGAGGCGCAGGACCGATGGGGGTGTGATGCAGGGCAAGCGGATATTGCTGATCGTGGGTGGCGGGATCGCGGCCTTCAAGGCGCCGGCGCTGATCCGGCTGCTGCGCGCGGCCGGTGCGTCTGTGACGCCGGTGCTGACGGCGGCGGGCGCGCAGTTCACCACGCCCATGACCCTGTCCGTGCTGGCCGGAGAGCCGGTGCACGACACCCTGTGGGATCAGGGCGCCGAGGCCGAGATCGGCCATATCCAGATGTCGCGTCGGGCCGATCTGGTTGTCGTGGCCCCCGCCACCGCCGACTTGATGGCGCGCATGGCGCAGGGGCTGGCGAATGATCTGGCCTCCACCCTGCTGCTGGCCACCGACAAGCGGGTGCTGATCGCGCCCGCCATGAATGTGCGCATGTGGGACCATCCGGCGACGCAGCGGAACCTGGCCACGCTGCGCGGCGACGGCGTGCTGGTCGTCGGCCCCGATGAGGGCGACATGGCCTGCGGCGAATACGGCCCCGGTCGTATGGCCGAGCCGGAGGCGATCCTGGCCGCGATCCGTGCGGCGCTGAGCGATGGGCCGCTGGTGGGGCGGCATGTGATCGTGACCTCGGGGCCGACGCATGAGCCGATCGACCCGGTGCGCTATATCGCCAATCGCTCCAGCGGGTCGCAGGGGGCGGCGATTGCGGCGGCTTTGCGCGATCTGGGGGCGCGGGTCAGTTTCGTGACCGGCCCCGCATCCGTGCCCGCGCCGCAGGGCGTGGACGTGATCGCGGTCGAGACGGCGCAGCAGATGCGCGACGCGGTCGAGGCGGCGCTGCCCGCCGATGCGGCGGTGATGGCGGCAGCGGTCGCCGATTGGCGCGTCGCGAACGGCAGCGACCAGAAGATCAAGAAGACCGGCGCGCTGCCCAGCCTTCAGATGGCCGAGAACCCGGACATCCTGGCCTGGATCAGCCGCGATGCGCGGCGGCCGCGCCTGGTCGTGGGGTTTGCTGCGGAAACGCAGGACGTGACGGCGCATGCGACCGCAAAACGGTTGCGCAAGGGCTGCGACTGGATCGTGGCGAATGATGTCAGCCCCGCGACGGGCATCATGGGCGGCAGCCACAATGCCGTCACGCTGATCACCCAAGATGGGCCCGAGGACTGGCCGCGCATGGACAAGCACGCGGTCGCGGCCCGGCTGGCCGCGCGCATTGCAGAGGCACTGGCATGAGAACCTATCTGGACTGGAACGCCACCACGCCGCTGCGCGCCGAGGTCAAGGCCGCGATCATCGAGGGGCTGGAGATTTCGGGCAACCCCTCCTCGGTCCATACCGAGGGGCGGGCGGCCAAGATGGCGCTGGAACGCGCCCGCGAACAGCTGGCCGTGGCTTTGGGTGCGGATGGGGCAGACGTGGTCTTTACCGCCGGCGCGACCGAGGCGGCGGCGATGGTGCTGGGGCAGGGCGGGTTCCACTGCGCGCCGGTGGAGCACAGCGCCGTCAAAGTCTGGTGCGAGGCGGATCTGGCGGTCGACGGGGATGGCATCGTGACGGTCACCGACCCCGCGCGGACCAGCCTGCAGCTGGCCAATAATGAGACCGGGGTGATGCAGGACCTGCCGCAGGGGCTGCATTCCAGCGATCTGACCCAGGCCTTCGGCAAGGTGCCGATGGCGTTCAACTGGCTGGGCGTCACGGCGGGTTTCGTCAGCGCGCACAAGCTGGGCGGGCCCAAGGGGATCGGTGCGCTGATCTTGCGCAAGGGCACCGACCTGCCCCCGTTGATCAAGGGCGGCGGGCAGGAGCAGGGCCGCCGCGCCGGGACCGAGAATCTGATCGGCATTCTGGCATTCGCCGCCGCAGCGACCGCCGCGCAGCGCGATCTGGATGCCGGGCTGTGGGACGAGGTCGCTGCGCGGCGCGACGCGCTGGAGGCACAGCTCTGCGACATCGCGCCCGGCGCGGTGATCGTGGGAAAGGCGGCGCGACGCTTGCCGAACACGACATGCCTTCTTACATCGGGATGGAAGGGCGAAACCCAGGTCATGCAGATGGATCTGGCGGGCTTCGCGATCTCGGCCGGCTCGGCCTGTTCGTCGGGCAAGGTCCGGGCCAGCGGAGCGCTGCAGGCGATGGGGTTTGACGATCAGCTTGCGCAATCGGCGATCCGGATCTCGATAAGCCCCGCTGTGGGGGGCGATCAGATCAACCGATTTGCGGATGCCTGGAAAAAGGCGTATTCACGCTGGCGCGACAGGAATGGACCGATTGCGGCCATTTGAGGAAAAGGACAGAAGGATGACGGACATCACCGATCTTGAGGTGCGCGAGGGCGTTGACCGGGAAACGGTCGAGACTGTCCAGAACATGGGCAGCTACAAATACGGCTGGAACACCGAGATCGAGATGGACTACGCCCCCAAGGGCGTGAACGAGGATATCGTCCGTCTGATCTCGAAGAAGAACGACGAGCCGGAATGGATGACCGAATGGCGGCTGGAAGCCTATCGCCGTTGGGTCACCATGACCGAGCCGAAATGGGCGATGCTGAACTATCCTGAGATCGACTATCAGGATCAGTATTACTACGCCCGCCCGGCCAGCATGACGGAAAAGCCGAAATCGCTGGATGAGGTCGATCCCAAGCTGTTGGCGACCTATGAAAAGCTGGGCATCCCGCTGCGCGAGCAGATGATCCTGGCAGGCGTCGAAGGCGCCGAGGACGCGCCCGCCGAGGGTCGCCGCGTGGCCGTGGACGCCGTCTTTGACAGCGTCAGCCTGGGCACGACCTTCAAGGACGAGCTGGCCAAGGCCGGGGTCATCTTCTGTTCGATCAGCGAGGCGATCCGCGAGCATCCCGAGCTGGTGAAGAGGTACCTGGGCTCGGTCGTGCCGCAGTCGGACAACTATTTCGCGACGCTGAACAGCGCCGTGTTTTCGGATGGCAGCTTTGTCTACATCCCGCCGGGCGTGAAATGCCCGATGGAGCTGTCGACCTATTTCCGCATCAACGCGGAGAATACCGGCCAGTTCGAGCGCACCCTGATCATCGCCGACAAGGGCAGCCATGTCAGCTATCTGGAAGGCTGCACCGCACCCAAGCGCGACACCAACCAGCTGCATGCCGCGGTCGTCGAGCTGGTGATTCTGGAAGATGCCGAGATCAAGTATTCGACTGTCCAGAACTGGTTCCCCGGCGACGAGGACGGCAAGGGCGGCATCTACAACTTTGTCACCAAGCGTGCCGATTGCCGGGGCGACCGGGCCAAGGTCATGTGGACGCAGGTCGAGACCGGGTCGGCGATTACCTGGAAGTACCCCTCTTGCATCCTGCGCGGGAATGAATCGCAGGGCGAGTTCTATTCGATCGCCATTGCGAACAACCACCAGCAGGCGGATACCGGCACCAAGATGATCCATCTTGGCAAGAACACCCGGTCCCGCATTGTTTCGAAAGGGATTTCTGCGGGTCATGCGCAGAACACCTATCGCGGCCTGGTGACCATGCATCCGCGCGCCACCAACAGCCGGAACTATACGCAATGCGATAGCCTGCTGATCGGCGACAAATGCGGCGCGCATACGGTGCCCTATATCGAGGTCAAGAACACCTCCAGCCGGGTCGAGCACGAGGCCACGACCAGCAAGGTCGATGACGACCAGCTGTTCTATTGCCGCTCGCGCGGGATGGACGAGGAAGAGGCCGTGGCGCTGGTCGTCAACGGGTTCTGCCGCGAGGTTCTGCAGGCGCTGCCCATGGAATTCGCCATGGAGGCGCAGGCGCTGGTCGCGATCTCGCTGGAAGGCTCGGTGGGCTGATATTCCGGCCGGGCCAGGGGGCCCGGCCACCATAGATGCGGCGCCCCGGTGGCGCCTTTGCCGTTTGAGGGAAATATGCTGAAAATCAACAACCTGCACGTCAAACTTGAGGAAGAGGACAAGCAGATCCTGAAGGGTCTGACCCTGGAGGTTCCCGCCGGAGAGGTCCATGCCATCATGGGTCCGAACGGGTCGGGCAAGTCCACCCTGTCCTATGTCCTGTCGGGCCGCGACGGCTACGAGGTCACCGAGGGCAGCGCCACGCTGGAGGGTGCAAGCCTGCTGGACATGGAGCCCGAGGAGCGTGCCGCCGCAGGCCTGTTCCTGGCGTTCCAGTATCCGGTCGAAATTCCCGGCGTCGGCAACATGACCTTCCTGCGCACCGCCGTGAACGCACAGCGCAAGGCGCGCGGCGAGGCCGAGCTGACCGCCGGAGAGTTCCTGAAGGTGGTCCGCGCCAAGGCCGCCGATCTGCAGATCAGCCCCGACATGCTCAAGCGCCCGGTCAATGTGGGCTTTTCGGGCGGCGAGAAGAAGCGCAACGAGATCCTGCAGATGGCCATGCTGGAGCCGCGCATGTGCATCATGGACGAGACCGATTCGGGTCTGGACGTGGACGCGATGCGCCTGGTCAGCGATGGCGTGAACGCGCTGCGCAGCCCGGACCGCAGCTTTCTGGTTATCACCCACTATCAGCGCCTGCTGAGCCACATCCAGCCCGATGTCGTGCACATCATGGCCAATGGCCGCATCATCAAGTCGGGCGGCCCCGACCTGGCGCTGGAAGTCGAAGAGAACGGCTATGGCGATCTTCTGGCGGAGGCCGGCTGATGTCCGAATCCGCCGTTCAGGAATTGCAAACCCCGCAGGTCAGCGGCACGGCGCGGCCCGCCGGGGCGCTGGATGCGCGTCTGGCGCAGCTGGATCTGCCACAGGGCGGGTTCTCGGCCCGGGCGCGGGCCGATGCGCTGTCGCGTCTGCGCGCCGCCGGGCTGCCCGGTCCGCGTGACGAATACTGGCGCTATACCGATCCGCGTCCCTTCACCGCCGCCAGCCCGCAGGCCCTGCCGGTCGATGGCGGCCCGGAATCGCCGCTGTTCGCGGCGCGCGACAAGCTGACCCTGGTCTTTGTCGACGGGCTGTTCGATGCCGCGGCGTCCGACGATCTGTCGCTGGAGGGGGTCGAGATCACCACCTTGGCGCAGGCCGATCAGGCCGGTTCGCATTGGGCCGCCGATCTGTATGGCGCGCTGGAGCTGGCGGGGCAGAGTCCGGTCAGCCGCCCCTTTGCCACGCTGAACACCGCCGCCGCCCGCGACGGGCTGCTGATCCGCGTGACGGGCAAGCCCGCGAAACCCGTGCATGTGCTGCACCGGCGCGGGTCGGAGGGCGCTGACGCCGTCTGGCACCATGTCATCCGGGTCGAATCCGGGGCCGAGCTGACGCTGCTGGAAAGCGGCGTGGTGGGCGCGCGGTCGAACGGCGTGATCGAGGCCGATCTTGCCCAAGGCGCCAAACTGCACCACATCACCGCCAAGCGGGCCAACGACCCCAAGGTCGGACTGTCGCATCTGTTCGCCCGCGTGGGCGCCGAGGCGGTGCTGAAAAGTTTCGCGCTGGTCGTGAACGGCACGACCATGCGGCACGAGGCGATCGTGGACATGGTCGGCGACGACGCGGTGGCCCATGTCGCGGCGGCGGTTCTGGGCGACGGCAATGTGGGGCCCTTCCATCACGACGACACGGTCTTTATCACCCATGGCGCGCTGCGCGGCGAAAGCCGCCAGGTGTTCAAGAAGGTGCTGAAGAACGGCGCGGTCGGCGTGTTCCAGGGCAAGATCCTGGTCAAGAACGGCGCGCAGAAGACCGATGGCTATCAGATCAGCCAGGCGCTGTTGCTGGACGAGGCCAGCCAGTTCCTGGCCAAGCCCGAGCTGGAGATCTATGCCGATGACGTGAAATGCTCTCACGGCTCGACCACCGGGGCGATCGACGAGGATGCGCTGTTCTACCTGCGCTCTCGCGGGGTGCCGCATGAGCGGGCGATCGTGTTCCTGGTGCTGTCCTTCCTGGCCGACGCCCTGGAGGAGGTCGAGGATGAGACCCTGCGCGACGAGATCAACGAACGGCTGGACGCGTGGCTGACCGACCGCCCGCGGGGCTAGGGCGCCCACGCGGCGGCATGGTGCTGCGCGTGCTGGAAAGCTGGTGGGCCCCGCGCCGGGTGGTGCGGGGCCTGCAGGCCATGCCGGACAGCGTGCAACTGGTCGTGCTGATGCTGGCGATGCTGATCACGCTGATCGGGCAGGGGCCGGGTCTGGCGCGCGCAGCCCAGCTGGACCCCTCCATCCCGCTGGACGCGCGGGTCGGGGGTGCGGCTTTGGGGACCGTATTCATGATGCCGCTGCTGGCCTATGCCGTGGCAGGGGTGACGGGTCTGCTGTCCCGCCTGACGCCCTGGCGGCTGGAGCCGCGGCACGCGCGGCTGGCGCTGTTCTGGGCGCTGCTGGCGGTGGCGCCCGCGACATTGCTGTCCGGGATGGTGGCGGGGCTGATCGGCCCGTCCCCGGCGCTGACCCTGACCCGCACGGTGGCGGGCGTGGGATTTCTGTTCATCTGGGGCGCCGGGATCGCGGCGCTGGCGAGACGCTCATGACCTTCGACGACTTCAAGGCGCTGGCGCGCCAGACGCTGCGCAACCCCGAACAGGCGGCCCGTTGGCTGATCGGGCAGGGCTGGCCGATGCAGGTCCGCTGGATGGCGCTGGTCCTGGCGGTGTCTCTGTCAGGCGTGCTGGCTTTCGTGTCGACCCTGCTGTTCCCGGTGCCTGAGGGTCAGGCCACGATCCTGCCCATCGCGGGCCAGCCGCTGGTCCTGGCGGGGATGCAGCTGGTCGCCATCGTGCTGGGCGCGGGGCTGATGGCGGGCGTCGGGCGCATGTTCGGCGGCCATGGCCGGTTCGAGGACGCGCTGCTGCTGGCCGTCTGGATCGAGGCCATGCTGCTGATCGTGCAGGCCGCCCAGATCGTCGTGTCGCTGATCCTGCCGCCGTTGGCGGGCATTCTGGGCATCTTGGCCATCGCGCTGTTTTTGTGGCTGACCGTCCAGTTCACCAAGGCGCTGCACGGCTTTACCAGCGGCCCCAAGGTGCTGCTGGTGATGTTCGGCACGCTGATGGCGATGGGGTTCGTCCTGTCCTTCTTCATGGCCGCGCTTGGCCTCATGCCGGAGATGCCGCAATGAGTTTCGACGTCGATGCTGTCCGCGCCGACTTTCCGATCCTGTCGCGGCAGGTGAACGGCCGCCCCCTGGTCTATCTGGACAACGGCGCCAGCGCGCAGAAACCCCAGGTGGTGATCGACGCGATCAGCCACGCCTATGAAGGCGAATATGCCAACGTCCATCGCGGCCTGCATTTCCTGTCGAATCTGGCGACCGAGAACTATGAGCGCGTGCGGGGGATCATCGCGCGCTTCCTGAACGCGCCCGAGAGCGAGATCATCTTCACCTCCGGCTCGACCGAGGCGCTGAACCTGGTCAGCTATGGCTGGGCCGCCCCGCGCCTGCAGGCGGGCGACGAGATCGTGCTGTCCCTGCTGGAACATCACGCCAATATCGTGCCGTGGCATTTCCTGCGCGAACGTCAGGGCGTGGTGCTGAAATGGGTAGAACCCGAGGAGGATGGCAGCCTGCCGCCGGAAAAGGTGCTGGCCGCGATCACGCCGCGCACCCGGATGCTGGCGCTGACGCATATGTCGAACGTGACCGGTACGGTCGTGGACATCGCCGCGATCCGAAAGGGCACCGATCTGCCGATGGTGGTCGACGGGTCTCAGGCGGCGGTCCACATGCCGGTGGACCTGTCCACGCTTGGCGCGGATTTCTACTGCGTGACCGGGCACAAGCTGTATGGCCCCTCGGGGTCGGGCGCGATCTGGATCAGGGCGGACCGTCAGGCCGAGATGCGCCCCTTTCTGGGCGGTGGCGACATGATCCGCACCGTGTCGCGCGACACCGTCACCTATAACGACGGCCCCCTGCGGTTCGAGGCGGGCACGCCCGGCATCGTCAACCAGATCGGCCTGGGCGTCGCGCTGGAATACATGATGTCCCTGGGGATGGAGAACATCGCCGCGCATGAACGCGCCTTGCGCGATTACGCGCGCGGTCGCCTGCGCGAACTGAACTGGTTGCAGGTCCAGGGCGATGCGGCGGACAAGGGCGCGATCTTTTCCATGACGATGGAAGGCGCGCATGCGCATGATATTTCGACCATCCTCGACAAGAAGGGAATCGCCGTGCGGGCGGGCGCGCATTGCGCCATGCCCCTGATGGAGCACCTGGGCCTGAACGCCACCGCCCGCGCCAGTTTCGCGATGTACAACACGCAGGCAGAAGTCGACGCGCTGATCGAAGGTTTGACCTTCTGCCGCGAGCTTTTCGCCTGAATCTTGCAAAGATTCGGGCGGTCGCCGAAGATTGCCCGATAATTCTTGCCCGACGCCGGGAATGTCTGCATCCCTGACCCATCATCAGCGATGGGGGCGGCAATGGCCGAGGTTCTGGTTCTGGGTGCGGGCATGGTCGGGGTCTCGACCGGATTGGCGCTGCAGGCGCGCGGGCATGACGTTACCATCATCGAGCGCGGTGTGCCGGGACGCGAGACCAGCTATGGCAATGCCGGCCTGATCCAGACCGAGGCGGTCGAGCCTTACGCAATGCCCCTGTCGCCCGGCGCGCTGTTCCAGATTGCGCTTGGGCGCGGCTATGACGTGAAATGGACGCCTGCGGGACTGATCTCGCAGCTGGGCGCGGTCGCGACCTATGCGTGGAATTCGCGGCCCGCCGCGCATAAGCGGGCGTCGGTGACCTGGGGCAAGCTGATCCGACAGTCGACCGACCGGCACGGACCCCTGATCGCCGCCGCGGGCGCGGATAACATCATCCGCCGCAACGGCTATATCGAGATCCACCGCACCCCCGCCCGCATGGACAAGGCCCGCCAGACTGCGGAACGCTTCGCGACCGAATTTGGCGTGCAGGCCCGCCTGATGACCGGGGCCGAGCTGCGCGCGATGGAGCCGTCGATCCGCATCGAGGTCGAGGGCGCGACCCATTGGTCCGACAGCTGGAACTGCGCCGATCCGGGCGGCCTGGTGGCCAGCTATGCCGCGCTGTTTCAGAAGAATGGCGGGCGTATCGTCAATGGCGATGCGGGCGATCTGCACCGCCACGGCGCGGGCTGGCGCGCGGACGAGGCGGTGGGCGAACACGCGGTGATCGCGCTTGGGCCGTGGTCGCCGATGCTGACGCAGCGCTTCGGGCTCAAGGTGCCGATGGTGTTCAAGCGCGGCTATCACAAACATTACCACATGGAGCTGCCGCCCCATCACCCGATCGCCGATTTCGGCAATTCGGTCGTGATGTCGCCCATGCGGCGGGGCCTGCGCATCGCCACCGCGGCCGAGCTGACCCCCCATCCGCGCCTGTCGCCCCCGCAGCTGCGCCACGGCGAAAAGGCCGCGCGCGAGCTGTTCGACATCGGCGCCCCGGTCGAGGCCGAGCCCTGGACCGGGCGTCGCCCCTGCATGCCCGACATGCTGCCCGTGGTGGGCCGCGTGCCGGACCAGCCGAACCTGTGGGCGCATTTCGGGCACGGCCACCAGGGGTTCACCCTGGGGCCGGTCACGGCGGAAATCCTGGCCGATGAGATGTCGGGCGGCGAGGGCTGGGCGGAACTTCAACCCTCGCGCCTGAAACGCGGTTGAAACCGGACGGCTTGCGACACATCTTGGGGGCAAGCCGAACGGATCAGGAACCCCATGGGTCACAACAACACCAACGCGCCCGTCGCGCGTCCCATCGAAGTGACCCGCCCCAAGCTTGAGGGCGGGAAGCGTTTTGTCCTGCACAGCGAATTCGCCCCCGCGGGCGATCAGCCCACCGCGATCAAGGAGCTGGTCGCGGGCGTCGCCGCGGGCGAGCGTGACCAGGTGCTGCTGGGCGCGACAGGCACCGGCAAGACCTTCACC
This sequence comes from Paracoccus hibiscisoli, assembly GCF_005048265.1. Lineage (GTDB taxonomy): Bacteria > Pseudomonadota > Alphaproteobacteria > Rhodobacterales > Rhodobacteraceae > Paracoccus > Paracoccus hibiscisoli. The sequence continues at coordinate 107,732 of NZ_SUNH01000007.1, read as the reverse complement.
ATGGCCAAGATCATCGAGGAGACGCAGCGCCCCGCGATCATCCTGGCCCCCAACAAGACGCTGGCCGCCCAGCTTTACGGCGAATTCAAGGGCTTCTTCCCCGAGAACGCGGTCGAGTACTTTGTCAGCTACTACGATTACTATCAGCCCGAGGCCTATGTGGCCCGCAGCGATACCTATATCGAGAAAGAATCGCAGATCAACGAGGCCATCGACCGGATGCGCCACAGCGCCACCCGGGCGCTGCTGGAGCGCGACGACGTCATCATCGTGGCATCGGTCAGCTGCATCTATGGCATCGGCTCGGTCGAGACCTATTCGGCGATGACCCAGGATATGGTCGTGGGCGACAGCTATGACCAGCGCGAATTCCTGGGCCAGCTGGTGGCGCAGCAGTACAAGCGCCTGGACACCAGCTTTCAGCGCGGCGCCTTCCGCGTGCGCGGCGATCTGGTCGAGGTCTGGCCCGCCCACCTTGAGGACCGCGCCTGGCGGTTCGACTTCTTCGGCAACGAGCTGGAGGCGATCACCGAATTCGATCCGCTGACCGGGGTCAAGACCGACAGCTTCAAGCAGATCCGCATCTATGCCAGCAGCCACTATGTGACGCCGCGCCCGACGCTGCAGCAGGCCATCAAGGGCATCAAGCAGGAACTGGCCATGCGCCTGAAGCAGCTGACCGAAGAGGGCAAGCTGCTGGAGGCGCAACGTCTGGAACAGCGCACGGCCTTTGACATCGAGATGCTGGAGGCCACCGGCGTCTGCAACGGCATCGAGAACTACAGCCGCTATCTGACCGGGCGCGCGCCGGGTGAACCGCCCCCCACGCTGTTTGAATTTATCCCTGACAATGCCATCGTGTTCGCGGACGAATCGCACGTCAGTGTGCCGCAGATCGGGGGCATGTACCGGGGCGACTTCCGGCGCAAGTTCACGCTGGCGGAACACGGCTTCCGCCTGCCGTCCTGCATGGACAACCGCCCCCTGAAGTTCGAGGAATGGGATGCGATGCGGCCCCAGTCCGTATTCGTGTCGGCCACGCCCGCGCAGTGGGAGATGGACCAGACCGGCGGCGTCTTTACCGAGCAGATCATCCGCCCCACCGGCCTGCTGGACCCCAGGATCGAGATCAGGCCCGTCGAGATGCAGGTGGACGACCTGCTGGACGAGGTGCGCCGCGTCACCGCCGCCGGATACCGCACGCTGGTGACGACGCTGACTAAGCGCATGGCCGAGGATCTGACCGAATATCTGCACGAACAGGGCATCAAGATCCGCTACATGCACAGCGACATCGACACGATCGAGCGGATCGAGATCCTGCGCGACCTGCGCCTTGGCGCCTTCGACGTGCTGGTGGGCATCAACCTGCTGCGCGAGGGGTTGGACATTCCCGAATGCGGGCTGGTCGCCATCCTGGACGCCGACAAGGAAGGCTTTCTGCGGTCCGAGACCTCGCTGATCCAGACCATCGGTCGTGCCGCCCGGAACGAGGACGGTCGCGTCATCATGTATGCCGACCGCATCACCGGCAGCATGGAACGCGCCATGGCGGAAACGGAACGTCGCCGTGAAAAGCAGATCGCCTATAACGAGCTGCACGGCATCACCCCCCAGACCGTCCGCAAGAACGTCGAGGATGTTCTGGCAGGTTTGTGGGCAGGGGATACCGATCAGTCGCGCATCACGACCCGCGTGGACAAGCCGATGGTGGGCGCGAACCTGGCCGCCCATCTGGACGCGATGCGCACCCAGATGCGCAAGGCCGCCGAGAACCTGGAGTTCGAGGAGGCAGCCCGCCTGCGCGACGAGGTCAAGCGGCTGGAGGCGGTGGACCTGGCGATCTCGGACGATCCGATGGCGCGCCAGTCGGTGATCGAGGAGGCCGCCGAGGCCGCCGTCAAGTCATCGGGCCGCTCGACCGCCGGGCGCGCGGGGCAGCGCGGAGGCAACAAGCGGTCCAAGCGCGGGCGTTAACCGCAGGCGATGCCGGTGATCCAGCCCTTGGCATCCAGGAACATGGTCAGGCGCGCGGGGTTGAAATCGCGCGTCATCACGCGCTCGGGGCCGACCTCGCGCTTGCGCAGGTTGGGGGGCAGCAGAACCTCTCCGATGTTGCGGCCGACCAGGGCTTGGTGGCGTTCGGGGCTGCATTGCGCGCCATCGACCGTATAGGGGCTTGCGCCGCAGGCCCCCAGGGCGAGGGTCAGCAGCGACGCGCCGATCAGCGTGACGCGCAGGGTAGGGCGGGGGGTGGCTGTCATGGAGGCGCCTCTCTCGTGGCAAAGGGGTGGTGCTGGCAACGGAACCTGCCAAGCGCGTTGCGGTTCCGGCAGGGGCGATGCTGGCGGGGCTTGATCCGCCCGCCAGATTTGGCGATACAGCCTGCAGGCCATTCCGAAGGATATCCCATGATCGTCCGCATTTACCAGCCCGCCCGCACCGCGATGCAATCCGGCACCGCCAAGACCAAGGGCTGGGTGCTGGAATTCCCGCCCTCGGACGCGCGCGAGGTCGATCCGCTGATGGGCTGGACCAGCAGCCGCGACACCCAGAGCCAGGTCCGCCTGCGCTTTGACACCCGCAAGCAGGCCGAGGATTACGCGCGCGAGCATGGCCTGGAGTTCATCGTCCAGGAGCCGCACCGCCGCGCCCAGAACGTCCGCCCCCGCGGCTATGGCGAAAACTTTGCCACCGACCGCCGGGCGCCCTGGACCCACTGACCCCGCCCCACGCCTGACGCCGCCGTGGCGATGGGCTGCGACCCTGTCCCGGCCGCCTTCGGGCGGCCCTCTGCATGTCGGAAGGCGCGCATGACCATCACCCATCTTGTCACCCATTCCGGGGGCTTTCACGCCGACGAACTGCTGTCCTCGGTCATCCTGACGCGGCTGTTTCCCGATGCCCGCATCATCCGTACGCGCGACGCCGACTGGATCACGCCCGCGCCGGACCGGGTGATCTATGATGTGGGGCGCGACCACGACCCCGCGCGGCTGATCTTTGATCACCACCAGAAGAACCCGCCGCTGCGCGCGGATGGGCAGCCCTACAGCAGCTTCGGTCTGATCTGGCAGCAGTTCGGGCAGGACTATCTGCGGGCGCTGGCCGTCCCGGAGGATCACGTCGCGTCGATCCATGCGGGCTTCGACGCCGATTTCGTCCTGCCCATCGATCTGGTGGACAACGGCGCGCTGTCGCCCGAGGGGCCGCTGGCCGACCTGTCCCTGCCGCTGCTGTTGGAGAGCCTCAAGCCGGTGTTCGACGACCGCGACCCGGAGGCCGAGGATCGCGCCTTTGACCGCGCGCTGACCATCGCCCGCGCCTTTGTCGAGGCGGCCCTTGCGCGCAAGGCGGCCAAGCGGCGCGCCGAGGGGGTCGTCCTGCAGGCCATCGCCGCCGCCGGGACGGGCGCGGTGCTGGAGCTGCCGATGGGGATGCCGTTCCGGGGTGCCATTGACAAGGCGGGCGCCGATCACCTGCTGTTCGTGGTCAGCCCGCGCGACACCGACTGGTGCGTGACCGGCATCCGCCGCGACGCAGAGGGCTTTGCCCTGCGCGCAGATCTGCCCGCAGCTTGGGCCGGGCTGACCGATGCCGCGCTGGAGGCTGCGTCGGGCGTGTCGGGCGCGCGGTTCTGCCACAATGCGCGCTTTATCGCGGTGGCCGCTGACCGCGACGCGGCCCTGCGCCTGGCGCATCTGGCCGTGGCCGAGGCGCAACCGGCCCCTTGACCCGGGCGGCCGCGGGGGGTTGCACCCGTCCGTGGCTGGGCTAGGACTGACGACACCGCGCGCCGCGGTCACGGCTCCGCAGGAGGTCGATCCATGCCCAATCACGCGATGCTGCGCCGCCAATGGCGCAAGGCCCGGCGGACGGCCTTCTGGCTGGCGCTGCTGCTGCCCCTGGCCATGGCCATCGGCTCGGCGGTCGCCCTGTTCCTGTGGGCGCTGGAGCGCGCGACGCAGGCGCGGTTCGACCTGCCTTGGCTGATCTGGCTGATGCCGGTGGCGGGCTTTGCGATGGTCTGGGCCTATCAGCGCTTTGGCGGCACCTCTGGGGCCGGCAACAACCTGATCGTCGATGAGATCCACCAGCCCGGCGGCGGCGTGCCCCTGCGCATGGCGCCGTTCATCCTGGTCTCGACCGTGCTGACCCATCTGGTCGGCGGATCGGCGGGGCGCGAGGGGACGGCCGTGCAGATCGGCGGCGCGCTGGCCGGGGGGCTGGGGCGGCGGCTGGCGCTGGACCCGGCCTCGCTGCGCATCCTGCTGATCTGCGGGATCGCGGCGGGGTTCGGCGCGGTCTTCGGCACGCCGCTGGCAGGCGCGATCTTTGCGCTGGAGGTGCTGATGATCGGCCGCATCCAGTATGACGCCCTGCTGCCCGCGCTGGTCGCGGCGCTGGTGGGCGACTGGACGGTGCTGGCCTGGGGCGTGGGCCATGTGCATTACCAGATCAGTTTCATCCCCACCGATGTGGCGGGCTGGTTCGGCGTGGACCTGCTGCTGCTGGCCAAGGTGGCGGTGGCGGGGCTGGTCTTTGGCCTCTGCGCGCGGGCCTTTGCCGAGGCGTCGCACGGGCTGACGGCGCTGTGGACGCGCTTTGTGCCCTATGCGCCGCTGCGCCCGGTCATCGCGGGTGTGCTGATCCTGGCGCTGGTCCATGCGCTGGATACGCGGGCCTATCTGGGCCTGGGCGTCTGGAGCGCGATCCCCGGCGATCCGACTCTGTCAGGCTTCCTGCAGCCGGGTCAGGCCGATTACACCAGCTGGTTCTGGAAATTCTTGTTCACGGTCATCACCCTGTCCGCGGGCTTCAAAGGCGGAGAGGTGACGCCGCTGTTCTTCATCGGCGCGGGGCTTGGCGTGGCGCTCGGGTCGCTGATGGGGGTGCCGACGGACCTAATGGCGGCGATCGGCTTTGTCGCGGTCTTTGCGGGGGCCACGAACACCCCCCTGGCCTGCGTCGTCATGGGGATCGAGCTGTTCGGCGCCACCCACGCGGTGCCCCTGGCCATCGGCTGTTTCACGGCCTATGCGGCCTCGGGCCACGGCTCGATCTATGGCGCGCAGCGGGTGGCGGTGCCAAAGACGGGCGGCGCGGGGCCGGGCGATCCGCAGCTGCCGCTGCAACGCTGGCGGCAGGCGCGTCGCGACGACGGGCGGGGGTGATGCGCCGCCACCCCGACCTCTATCTGATGCGCCACGGAGAGACCGCCTGGAACATTGAGGGTCGCCTGCAGGGTCGCGGCGATTCGCCCCTGACGGCGCGGGGCCGGCAGCAGGCGGCATGGCTGGGCGATCTGACGCGCGGCGTCGCGGGCGCGCGCCTGTCCAGCCCGCTTGGCCGGGCCGATCAGACCGCGCGGCTCGCGTTCGGCGCAGCCGTCCCCCACGATCCCCGCCTGGCCGAGATCTGCGTCGGCCACTGGTCCGGCGCGTTGGAGCATGACCTGCGCCGCGCCCATCCCGACCTGTTCGCGGGGGGTCCGCTGGACTGGTACGACCGCTGCCCCGGAGGTGAGGGACTGGCCGCGCTGCGGTCGCGGTGCCGGGCGTTCTTGGACGACCTGACCGGCCCCACGCTGGTGGTCACGCATGGGATCACGTTGCGCATGCTGCGGCTGCTGGTCCTGGACCTGCCCGATCTGGCCTGCGGGACGGTGCGGCAGGGCGGCGTCCATGTCCTGCGCGGTGGGGCTGAGACGGTGCTGCGCCATCCGCAGGACATCTGACCGCGCATCAGGGCTTGCAAACCCGGCGCGGCGGGGGTTTAGTCCCGCCGGGTTGGCCCGTTAGCTCAGTGGTAGAGCGTCCCGTTTACACCGGGCCGGTCGGGAGTTCGAATCTCTCACGGGCCACCATCGACCCGCACTGCGCCGATTACTTCTTGCGCGCCGCGACCGCGTTCGACACGACATCCTTGGTGCTGGGCGCCGATGCGTTTGTCTTGGGCTTTTCCTTCTTCGGCTTCTTCTCGTCGCGCTTGCGCTTGTCCATGCCCTTGGCCATGTCTCAACTCCTGATGGACCGCCGGAAAGAGAGCGGATGCCCCAGCATAGCGCGTTTCGGGGCGGGCGACAGACAAATCCCCGGCATGCCCCGTCCCTGCGCAGACGCCCGGCCGCGCGTGCCCGGCGCGCACCATGACGCAGGTGTTAGGGGGCGGGGCTGTTGACCTGCGGGCCGCAAGAAACCATCTAAGGCACAGGTTCAGGGCGCGCATGCAGCCCGACGGTCGCTGCATGGCCGGTTTTTATTGTGAATGGGACGGTCATGGCGCGGTATCTGTCTTCCTCGACGCTGGTTTTTCTGGCGATCCTGGGGTTTCTGGCCTTCTGGATCGGCGGCGGGATGCTGAACCGCCAACCCCCCGAACAGGCAGCCCCACTTGAGGCCGCAATCCCCCATGTCGCGGCCAGCCTGTCGGTCGCCGAAGAGATCGTGCCGCGCACAGTGCTGTTCGGCAATGTGGTGCCCGACCAGACCTCGATCCTGCGCGCGCGCACCGCGGGCATCGTCGAGGAGGTCGTCCGCCAGGGCGAGACCGTCACCCAGGGCGACCAGCTGGCGCGTCTGTCCGCCGATGACCGTGAGGCGGGCGTGGCCCGCGCCCAGGCCGCCGTCGGATCGGCCGAGCGCGACTATGACGCAGCCCGCCAGCTGCGCGAACGCGGCGTGACCTCCGAGGCCGAGCTGCAGTCGCGCTTTGCCCAGCTGGAATCCGCGCGGGCCGAGCTGCGCGCCGCCGAGCTGGAGCTGCAGAACACCCGCCTGACCGCGCCCATCACCGGCACCGTCAGCAATGTCATCGCCGAGCTGGGCAGCTTCGTCGATGCCGGCGGCGAGGTCCTGGAGATCGTCCGGAACGACCCCCTGGTCGCCCAGATCGAGGTCCGCCAGTCCGAGATCACGGCGATCCGCCAGGGCCAAGAGGCCGATGTCGTGTTCCAGGGCGGTCACGAGGCCGTGGGCCGCGTGCGCTTCATCTCTCCGGTGGCCACGGCGCAGACCCGCACATTCCGGGTCGAGCTGGAGGTGCCGAACCACGATGCCGCGATCCCCGCGGGCCTCAGCGCGCAGATCTCGCTGGCGCTGGAGGGGGTGCGGGCGCATCGCCTGTCGCCCGCGCTGATCCGGCTGGACGATGCCGGGCGCATCGGCGTCTTCGTGGTGGACGGTGACGACGAGACGCTGCGCTTTGCCCCCGTCGAGATCGCCCAGGCCCGCGCCGAGGCGATCTGGGTCACCGGCCTGCCGGACCGCGCGCGCATCGTCACCATCTCTCAGGGTGCGCTCAGCGACGGGCAGAAGGCCCGCATCAGCGACACCCCCGAGGCCTATCGCGACGTGGTGGGGGCGGGCTCTGCGGAACCCGCGCCGCCCGGTTCGGCTGCCGATCTGATCGGTGCGGCCAATGCCGCGCCGGTGGCCGCGCCATGAATGCGCTGATCGCGGCGGGGTTTTCGCGCGCCCGCACGGTCCTGCTGATCATGGTCGCGCTGATCGGGTCGGGGTTCATGGCCTATGTGACCATCCCCAAGGAATCGATGCCCGAGGTCGATATCCCGATCTTTATCGTAAACGTCACCTATAGCGGCGTCAGCGCCGAGGATGCCGCCACCCTGCTGGCCGAGCCGATCGAGCGTCAGGTGAACGCGCTGGACGGTCTGCGCCGGATGGAGACCGTGGCCAGCGAGGGTTTCGCCTCGGTCACGCTGGAGTTCCGGCCCGGTTTTGACCAGGACAGCGCGCTGCAATCGGTCAAGGACGCGGTGGACGACGCCGCCCCCGACATCCCGCCCGAGGCCGACGGCCCCTTCGTGCGCGAAATCGACATGTCGACCTTTCCGATCCTGACGGTGGCCCTGTCCGGCCCGGTCCCCGAGCGCGAGCTGATCCGCCTTGGCCGCCAGCTCAGCGACCGCATCGAGACGGTCAGCGGCGTGCTGCAGGCCGACCTGACCGGCGAGCGTGAGGACCAGCTGGAGATCCTGATCGACCCCCTGGCGCTGGAGACCTATGGCATCTCTCCGGACCAGCTGTCGCAGGCGATCCGCGCCAACAACCAGCTGATCGCGGCGGGGTCCTTCGACACCGGGGCGGGGCGGCTTGGCGTGTCGATCCCCGGCACAGTGGTGCGCCTGGATGAGGTCATGTCGATCCCGGTGCTGGTCGACGGGGCGACGGTGCTGCGCGTGCAGGACGTGGCCGAGGTGCGCCAGACCTTCAAGGACCCGATCAGCTTTGCCCGCATCGACGGCCAGCCGGCCCTGGCCTTGGACGTGCGCAAATCGGCGGGCGCCAACATCATCGACACGGTCGAGGCCGTCCGCGCGGTCGTGGACGAGACCCGCGCCGACTGGCCCGAACAGGTCAATGTCGTCTTCATGAACGACCAGTCCGAAGAGATGCGGACCCTGCTGTCCGACCTGCAGAACAACGTGATCGCCGCGGTCGTGCTGGTCATGCTGGTGACGGTGCTGTTTCTGGGGGTCCGCGCGTCCCTTCTGGTGGCGGTGGCCATTCCGGGGTCGTTCCTGGGCGGCATCCTGATCATCTGGGCGCTTGGGTTCACGCTAAACGTGATCGTGCTGTTCGCGCTGATCCTGGTGGTGGGGATGCTGGTCGACGGCGCCATCGTGGTGGTCGAGCTGGGCGAACGGCTGATCGCGCAGGGCCATTCGAAACGCGACGCGTTCCGCATGGCCGCACAGCGCATGGCCTGGCCCATCACCTCGTCGACCGCGACGACGCTGGCGGTGTTCTTTCCGCTGCTGTTCTGGCCGGGGCTGGCGGGGCAGTTCATGTTCTATCTGCCCGCGACGATGATCGCGACGCTGCTGATGTCGCTGCTGATGGCGCTGATCTTTGTGCCGGTCTGCGGCAGCGTGCTGGGCGGCGCGCCCGACATGCCGGCTGAACCCGACCATCGCGACCGATCCGGTGTCATGGCGCGCGTGTCGGGCTGGACCGTGGCACGGCCGGGCGCGACGCTTGGGCTGTCGATCCTGGCGGTGCTGGTGGTCTTCTATGCCTATTCGCTGCTGGGTCGTGGGGTCGAGTTCTTTCCCGAAACCGACGCCGAACGTGCGCAGGTCCAGATCACCGCGAACGGCAATCTGTCGGTGCAGGAAAGCGACCGTCTGGTCGGCCTGATCGAACAGCGCATTCTGGGCTTTGAGGGGATCGAGCGGGTCTATTCCCGCACCATCGGCAGCGTCGAAGAGCGGGTCCGGTCCAGCCTGTCCAGCGACGTGATCGGCCAGATCCAGGTCGAGTTCACCGATTGGCGCGGCCGCGCCCCTTCGGGCGAGGTCATCGACCAGATGCGCGCCGCCACGTCCGAGGTTCCGGGCCTGGGCATCCAGATCGAGGCCGCGGCCTCGGGCCCCGGCGCCACGCGCCCCGTTCAGATCGAGATCTCGGCCACCAACCGCCCCGCGCTGCAGCAGGCCGCCGCCGAGGTCGAGCGGCTGATGCAGGCGCAGGGCAGCTTCGTCGACATCGCCAACGACACGCCGCGCCCCAACCCCGAGATCCGGCTGATCGTCGATCGCGAGGAATCGGCCCGTTACGGCATCGACATGAACACCATCGGCACGGCGGTGCAGCTGCTGACGACGGGCGTGAACCTGGGCACCTATCTGCCCGATTTCGCCGATGACGAGGTGGACATCGCCCTGCGCTATCCGCCCAGCCAGCGCAACCTGGAGAACCTGTCGGCGCTGCGCGTGGCGGGGCCTTCGGGCGCGCAGGTGCCGATCTCGAACGTGGTGCAGATCGTGCCTGCGCCGGCGCCCGCGGCCATCACCCGCATCGCCTCGCGCGAGACGCAGACGCTGACCGCGGACCTGGCGCCGGGGGCGACGCTGCAGGCCGAGCTGGCCCGCATCCAGGCGGCCATCGACCAGGCCGAGATGCCCGAGGGCGTCGAGGTCACCTTCGGCGGAGAGATCGAGGACCAGGAGGAGGCGATGACCTTCCTGGTGGGCGCCTTTGTCGCCGCGATCCTGCTGATGTTCACGATCCTGCTGACGCAGATGAACAGCTTTTTCCAGGCGGGGCTGGTGCTGACGGCGATCATCTTCTCGATCTCGGGCGTGTTCTTGGGGCTGATGATCCGGCAGGAGGCGTTCTCGATCGTGATGAGCGGAATCGGCATCTTGGCCTTGGCGGGCGTGGTGGTGAACAACAACATCGTGCTGATCGACGCCTATAACGAACATCGCGACGCCGGCCTGTCGGCGGACGAGGCCGCTCTGCGCGCCGCATCGGAGCGCACGCGCCCCGTGCTGCTGACCGCGGGGACCACGGTGATCGGCCTGATCCCGATGGTGCTGGGCATGACCATCGACTTTACCGGGCGCGACCTTTTCTTTGGGGCGCCGTCGGGACAGTTCTGGATCCAGCTGTCGACCGGCATCGCGGGCGGTCTGGTCGTGGCGACGGCGGTGACGCTGTTCCTGACGCCGACGCTGCTGGCCTGGGACGGTCGCCGCAGGCTGCGCCGCGAGGAGCGCCGCATGGCCAAGGCCCAGCCCGCAGAATAGCGCATGAGAAAAGGGCCGCCCCCGGGGGCGGCCCTTGGTTGCCGGCGACGGTCTTAATCAGTCGAAGGCGCGGTCGGTGATCGTCGACACCCACGCCCCTTCGGGCGCGGCCTGGATCACCGGGTCCGAGCCCCCCGCCAGCAGGATGTCCACGGTCCGCTGGTAATCGGCCTCGGCCAGGGTGCCGTCTGATCCCTCCAGCAGCTTGGCGATCTCGGTCATCATGCGGGTCTGATGCTCCAGGGTCTGGGCGCCGGTCTCATCGTTGTCCAGAACGATCTGGGCGGCCTCCTCGGGGTTCTCGGCGGCATATTGCCAGCCGCGCATGCTGGCACGGACAAAGCCGACCAGATCGGTGACCTTCTCGCTGTCCTCCAGCGTGCCCTCCAGCACATAAAGGCCATCCTCCAGCGTCGCCACGCCCTGATCCTCATACTTGAAGGTGATCAGGTCGTCCTCGGAAATGCCCGCATCGATCACCTGCCAGTATTCGTTATAGGTCATGGTGCTGATGCAGGCGGCCTGCTTTTGCAGCAGCGGATCGACGTTGAAGCCCTGCTTGAGCACCGTGACCCCATCGGCCCCGCCCTCGGTCGACAGGCCAAGCGTGTTCATCCAGGACAGGAACGGGTATTCGTTCCCCGAGAACCAGACACCCAGGGTCTTGCCCGCGAAATCGGTGGCCGGATCGGTGATGCCGCTTTCCTGCAGGCAGGTCAGCATCATCCCCGACGCCTTGAAGGGCTGGGCGATATTCACCAGCGGCAGGCCCTTTTCGCGCGCAGCCAGGGCGGCGGGCATCCATTCGACGATCACATCCGCGCCGCCGCCCGCCAGCACCTGGGTGGGCGCGATGTCGGGACCGCCGGGCAGGATTGTCAGGTTGACGCCCTCCTCCTCATAGAATCCCTTTTCCAGCGCGACGTAATAGCCCGCGAACTGGGCCTGCGTGACCCATTTCAGCTGCAGCGTCAGATCGCCCGCCTGCGCGGCCCCGGCCATCAGCGCAAGGGCCGCGGCCCCGGTCATCAGTCGTGTCATTTCCCGTCTCTCCTGTTGGTGGGGCCCACCGAATGTGGATGCGGCCCCGGTTAGTTGCGCTGCGACGGGTGCCAGAACGTCACCTTCTTTTCGATCAAAGCGACAAGTCCATAGAACAGCGTTCCCGCCAGTGCCGCCACGACAATCTCGGCCCAGACCAGCGGCAGGTCCAGACGCCCCACGGCGGTCGAGATGCGGAACCCCATGCCGCGCGTCGGGCTGCCGAAAAATTCGGCAACGATCGCGCCGATCAGGGCCAGCGTGGTGGTGATCTTCAACCCGTTGAACAGAAAGGGCATCGCGGCGGGCAGGCGCAGCTTCCACAAGCTGGCCCCATAGGGCGCAGCCCAGCTGGCCATCAGGTCGCGCTGCATCGCGTCGGTGGCCTTCAGCCCCGCCACCATGTTCACCAGGATCGGAAAGAACACCATGACCACGACCACGGCGGCCTTGGATTGCCAGTCGAAGCCGAACCACATCACCAGGATCGGCGCGATGCCGACGATGGGCAGGGCGGCGACGAAGTTCCCGATGGGCAGCAGCCCGCGCTGCAGGAACGGGCTGCGGTCGATGGCGATGGCGGTCAGCACCGCGGCCGCAGCCCCGATCAGCCAGCCGGTCAGCGCGCCCTTCAGGATCGTCTGGACGAAATCGGTCCAGAGGATGCCGGTATTGGCTTTGACGCTGGCCGCGATCTGGCTGGGCGCGGGCAGGATGACGGTGGGGATGGCGTATGCCCGCACGATCATCTCCCAGAGGGCGATGATCGTCGCGCCGAAGATCACCGCGACCAGCGTCCGCGTCAGTTGCGTGTCGAAGCGCGACAGCCAGATGTTCAGCGCCCAACCGCCCAGCCAGACGCCGATGATGGGAAGCGCGCTCATCGGGCCAGCCCCATGCGGGTCAGGGTGCGGCGTTCGATGACGCTGACGATGGCGACCAGCGTGGCGGCCAGGATGGCGGCCACGAACAGCGCCGACCAGATCTGCACCGTCTGCCCGTAATAGCTGCCCGAGAGCAGCCGCGCCCCAAGGCCCGCCGTGGCGCCCGAGGGCAGTTCGGCGACGATGGTGCCGACCAGAGCGGCGGCGATCGCGACCTTGAGGCTGGCGAACAGGTAGGGCAGGGACGAGGGCAGCCGCAGCCGCCAGAACTGCTGGCTGCCGCTGGCGCTCCAGGATCGCATCAGGTCCGTCTGCATCGCATCGGGCGTGCGCAGGCCCTTGACCATGCCGACCAGCACCGGAAAGAACGACAGCCAGGCCGCGATGATCGCCTTGGGCAGCAGGCCCGTGATGCCCGCGCTGGACATGACGACGATCACCATCGGCGCGATGGCCAGGATGGGCACGGTCTGGCTGGCGACGGCCCAAGGCATGACCGACTGGTCCATGCTGCGGCTGTGCACGATGCCCACGGCCAGCAGGACGCCCGCCCCGGTGCCGATGGCAAAGCCCGCCAGCGTCGCGGACAGCGTGACCCAGGCATGCCAGACCAGGCTGCGGCGCGAGGTGACGGGCTGTCCGGCCACCCCCTCCCACAGGCCTGCGGCGACCTGATGGGGCGCGGGCAGGACGGGGCGGTCTTGGGTCAGCGTGCGGGTGATCAGGTCGGGCAGGGTCAGCTCGACGCCTGCGCGGACGGCCTGGTCGCGTTCCCACGTGGCGTTCATGCGCATCGCGGCCAGATACCAGACCGCGACGATGACCAGCAGCACCGTCAGGATCGGCAGCAGGTTGCCCGTGGACAGCCGCCAGCGCCGAGCTGTGGGCGCGTTGAGCACCGCGTCAGTCATAGCTGTGCCCCTCACGCAGGCCCTCGCGGACCTCATGAGCCAGGGCGATGAATTCAGGCGTGTCGCGGATGTCCAGCGGGCGATCCGGGGGCAGGGTGCTGTCGATCACCCGCGTGATGCGGCCCGGACGCGGCGACATCACGACGATCTTGGTCGACAGATAGACCGCCTCGGGGATCGAATGGGTGACAAAGCCGATGGTCTTGCCGGTCTTGCGCCACAACGCCAGCAGCGCCTCGTTCAGGCGGTCGCGCACGATCTCGTCCAGCGCGCCGAAGGGCTCGTCCATCAGCAGGATATCGGCGTCAAAGGCCAGCGCCCGGGCGATGCTGGCGCGCTGCTGCATGCCGCCCGACAGCTGCCAGGGGAACTTGCCGCCAAAGCCCGACAGCTCGACCAGGTCCATGACACGGGCAATGCGCTCGGCACGATCGGCCTTGGAAAACCCCATGATCTCAAGCGGCAGCGAGATGTTCCCTGAAATCGTCCGCCACGGATACAGCCCCGGCGCCTGAAAGACATAGCCATAGGCCCGCGCCCGCCGCGCCGCGTCCGGCTCCATCCCGTTGACGCGCAACGTGCCGCCGGTGGGCGTCTCCAGCGCCGCGATCGAGCGCAGAAAGGTCGTCTTGCCGCAGCCCGACGGCCCGATAAAGCTGACGAATTCGCCGGGCGCGACGGTCAGATCGACGTCCTTGAGCGCATGGACCGGCCCGTCGGCGGTCTGAAAGGTCAGGCTGACGCCCCGTGCCTCGATGGTCTGCACCTCAGACCCCGCTTGCCGGAATGCCCGAACGCTGGACCGGGCGCGGGGCCGTCAGCTCCTTCCAGGCGGTCAGGGCGCGGTTCACCTGGCCGCGCGGTTCGCGGGCCACGAATTCGCCATGCCCTTCGCGGCTGTCGATCTTGCCCTCGGTCACGGCGACCACGCCGCGGGTCAGGGTGAAGCGCGGCAGGCCCTTGACCCGCTGCCCCTCATAAACGTTGTAATCAATGGCCGATTGCTGCGCGCCCGCGCTGATGACCTTCTCGGCCTCGGGGTCCCAGACCACCAGATCGGCGTCGCTGCCGACCAGCACGGCGCCCTTCCTGGGATACATCCCCAGCACCTTGGCGATGTTGGTCGAGGTGACGGCCACGAATTCGTTGGGCGTCAGCCGCCCCGTGCCCACGCCGTGCGTCCACAGGACAGGCATCCGATCCTCAAGACCGCCGGTGCCGTTGGGAATCTTGGTGAAATCGCCCATGCCCGTGCGCTTCTGCTCGGTGGTAAAGGCACAGTGATCGGTCGCCACGACAGACAGGCTGCCCGATTGCAGCCCGGCCCACAGGCTGTCCTGATGCAGCTTGTTGCGGAAGGGCGGCGACATGACCCGCCGCGCGGCATGGTCCCAATCGGCGTTGAAATATTCGGATTCGTCCAGCACCAGATGCTGGATCAGCGGCTCACCCCAGACGCGCTTGCCCGCGGCGCGCGCGCGACGGATCGCCTCGTGGCTGTCCTCGCAGCTGACATGGACGACATACAGCGGCACACCCGCCATGTCGGCCACCATAATGGCGCGGTTCGTGGCCTCGCCCTCGACCTGGGGCGGGCGGGAATAGGCATGCGCCTCGGGGCCGGTATTGCCTTCGGCCAGCAGCCGCGCGGACAGCTCGGCCACCACATCGCCATTCTCGGCATGCACCATCGCGATGCCGCCCAGATCGCCCACCCGGCGGAAGGACGCGAACAACTCGTCGTCATTCACCATCAGCGCGCCCTTGTAGGCCATGAAATGCTTGAAGCTGGTGATGCCCCGGTCCACGACCGCCTGCATCTCGTCGAAAACCTGCTCCCCCCACCACGTCACCGCCATGTGATAGCTGTAATCGCAATGCGCGCGGCCCGCCTTGTTGTCCCACATCTGCAGCGCGTCCAGCAGCCCCTGACCCGGCGAGGGCAAAGCGAAATCCACGACCATCGTCGTCCCGCCCGCCAGCGCAGCCCGCGTCCCGCTCTCGAAGTCATCGGCGGAATAGGTGCCCATGAAGGGCATCTCCAGATGCGTATGCGGGTCGATCCCGCCCGGCATGATCAGACAGCCGCTGGCATCCAGAACCGTATCGCCGACCAGCCCCTGACCGATGGCCGCGATCCGGCCCCCTTCGATCAGCACATCCGCCGCATAGCTCAGATCCGCCGTGACGATCGTGCCGCCTCTGATGACCGTGCTCATCGCATCCCTCTTCTTCATTCAAATATCCTGGGGGTCCGGGGGTGAAACCCCCGGTCGTGGTCCGCGTCAGCGGACGATCTCGGCGGCGTCCAGCACCGCGTGCAACAGCACGTCGGCGCCCGCCCGCGCCCAATCGGGGGTGATCGCCTCGGCCTCGTTATGGCTCAGCCCGCCCTCGCAGGGGCACATGATCATCACCGTCGGCGCGACCTTGGCGATCCAGCAGGCGTCATGCCCCGCACCAGAAACGATATCCATGTGGCTGTAACCCAGCCTCTCGGCCGCGCCCCGCACCTTGCCGACTAGGTCCTCGTCAAAGCTCACCGGGTCGAAATGCCCGACGGGTTCAATCGCGATGCCCAGGCCCAGGTCAGCCGCAATATCAGCGGCTTCTGCCTCCAACCTTGATCGCATCGAGGTCAGCTTCTCCAGATCCGGAGACCGGAAATCGATGCAGAAGACCGCCTTTCCCGGGATCACATTGCGGCTGTTGGGCGACAAAAAGGCCTGACCCACCGCGCCCACGGCATCGGGCTGGTGGTCCATGGCGATGCGATGCACCGCCTCGATGATCCGCGCCATGCCCAGGCCCGCATTCACCCGCAGATGCATCGGCGTCGATCCGGTATGCGCATCCTTGCCGGTCAGCGTCACCTCCAGCCACCACAGGCCCTGACCGTGGGTCACGACGCCGATCTGCTTGCCTTCGGCCTCCAGGATCGGACCCTGCTCGATATGCAGCTCGAACATGGCGTGGATGCGGCGGTCGCCCGGCGCTTCGGTCCCGCGCCAGCCGATGCGATCCAGCTCATCGCCGAACCGCTTGCCGTCGGCATCCTCTCGGCTGTTGGCGTAATCCTCGGTCAGCACCCCGGCAAAAACGCCCGACGCCAGCATCGCCGGGGCAAAGCGGGCACCTTCCTCATTGGTCCAATTGGTCACCACGATGGGCCGCCGCGTGCGGATGCCCAGATCGCGGATCGAGCGCACGACCTCCAGCCCCGCCAGCACGCCCAGAACGCCGTCATAGCGCCCGCCGGTCGGCTGCGTGTCCAGGTGGCTGCCGATATGGACGGGGTCCAGATCGGGCTCGGTCCCTTCGTGGCGCATGAACATGCTGCCCATCCGGTCGACGGCCATGGTCATGCCGGCATCCTCGCACCAGCGCTGGAACAGGGCGCGCCCCTCGGCATCGGCATCGGTCAGGGTCTGGCGGTTGCAGCCGCCCGCGATGCCGGGACCGATCTGGGCCATCTGCTCCAGGCTGTCCCACAGCCGATCACCATCGACCGTCATGTTCGCAGCCGTCATCACGCCACTTGCGTCGCTCATTCGTCAGTCCTTCCTGTCGGGCCGCCCCATTCTATCGCGGGGTCGGCTGGATGGGTCAGGGCCGCTTACGCGGCCGTCTTCAGCACCTCGCCAAGCGTGCCGATCAGATGGTCGATCTGGGCCTCGCTGATGATCAGCGGGGGCGACATGGCGATGATGTCCCCGGTCACGCGGATCAGGATGCCCGCCTCGAAGGCGCGCACGAAGATATCGAAGGCACGCTTGCCGGGCTGTCCGTCGATGGGGGCCAGTTCGACCGCGCCGATCAGGCCCATGTTGCGGATATCGACCACGTTCGGATGATCGCGCAGCCCGTGGATCGCCTCCTGCCAATAGGTTTCCAGGCTGGCCGCGCGAGTCAGCAGACCTTCCTCGGCATAGGTGTCCAGCGTGGCAATGGCGGCGGCGCAGCTGATCGGATTGCCGGAATAGGTGTAGCCGTGGAACAGTTCGATCAGATGCTCGGGGCCCTGCATGAAGGCGTCGTGGATTTCGGCGCTGGCCAGCACCGCGCCCATCGGGATCACGCCGTTGGTCAGGCCCTTGGCGCAGCAGATCATGTCCGGCGTCACGCCGAAATGCTGGGCGGCGAAGGGGCTGCCAAGGCGGCCGAAGCCGGTGATCACCTCGTCGAAGATCAGCAGGATGCCGTGCTTTTTGGTGATCGCGCGCAGCTTTTCCAGATAGCCCTTGGGCGGCATCAGCACGCCGGTCGATCCGGCCATCGGCTCGACGATCACGGCGGCGATGGTCTCGGCGCCGTGCAGGGCCACGATCCGCTCCAGCTCATCGGCCAGATGCGCGCCATGTTCGGGCTGGCCCTTGGTGAACACGTTCTCGGGCAGATGAGTGTGGGGCATGTGGTCCACGCCCGCCAGCAGGGTGCCGAAATGGCGGCGGTTGTTGACGATGCCGCCCACGGAAATGCCGCCGAAGCCCACGCCGTGATAGCCGCGCTCGCGCCCGATCAGCCGGGTGCGGGCCGCGTCGCCCCGCGCGCGGTGATAGGCCAACGCGATCTTCAGCGCGGTATCGACCGCCTCGCTGCCCGAGTTGCAGTAGAACACATGCTCCATCGCGTCGGGCGCGATGTCCACGATGCGGTTGGCCAGCTCGAACGCCAGCGGGTGGCCCATCTGGAAGGCGGGGGCATAGTCCAGCTCTCCGACCTGGTTCTGCACGGCTTCGGTGATCCGGGGGCGGCAATGGCCCGCGTTGCAGCACCACAGGCCCGCCGTCCCGTCCAGGATCTGGCGGCCATCGGCGGCGGTGTAATGCATGTCCTTGGATGCGACCAGCATGCGCGGCGCCGACTTGAACTGGCGGTTCGCGGTATAGGGCATCCAGAAGGCGCGCAGATCATTCGGGGCGGGCTTGCGGTCCAGCGGCATGGGTACGTCCTCACGGAATATTGACCAAACGGTCAGGATCAGGCTAGCACGGGTCCATGGGCAGTCAAGCGTCCTGACAGGGCCATTGGCAATTCCCGTGCAACTGCCCATTTTCAGATCATGCCAGAGCCGGAGCATCGATGACAGACGCAAGCGCACCGCCGATGACCCGAATTCAGCAGAAGAACCGCGACCTGATCCTGCAGGGCGCGCTGGAGGCGTTCTCGGCCAACGGCTTTCGCGGTGCCACGATCGACCAGATCGCCAAGGCCGCGGGCCTGTCCAAGCCCAACGTGCTGTATTATTTCGGCTCCAAGGACGAGATCCACAAGGCGCTGCTGACCACGCTGCTGGAGATGTGGCTGGCGCCGATGCAGCAGATCGACCCTCAGGGCGACCCGCTGGACCAGGTGTTGGGCTATGTCCGGGCCAAGCTTTTGATGTCGCGCGATTATCCACGCGAGAGCCGGCTGTTCGCCTATGAGATCCTGCAGGGCGCGCCGCATCTGACCGAGATCCTGGGCGGGGGCCTGCGCGAGATCGTGGACCGCACCGTCGTCGTGCTGGAGCGCTGGATGGACGAGGGTCGGCTGGCGCGGGTCGAGCCGCGCCACCTGATCTTCTCGATCTGGTCGATGACCCAGCATTACGCCGATTTCGAGATCCAGGTCCGCGCCGTCCTGGGTGAGGGCCGCGACCCGGTGGCCGAGGGCGGGGCCTTCCTGGACGACCTCTATCGCAAGCTGCTGACGCCTTAGGCGGGCCCTGAGGCGGGCTTGTCCAGCATCTCGGCGGCGACCAGAATCAGCGACAGATTCTCATGCGCGGCGGCGATGAAATCCAGCCGCGTTCCCGCCACCCAATCCTTGGTCGCGGCATGGGTGCAGGCGATGATGGCGGCGGCCAGGATCTCGATCACGCGCTCGTCCGATCCGGGCAGGCGGCGGTGCAGTAGGGCGCGCATCTGGGCGCGGCGCGACAGCATCGCGCTGTTGCGCAGGGCCTCCAGCTTGGCGTCCTTTTCCGACAGGGCCAACAGGGCGCCGATCATCTCGCGCTCGCCCAGATAGCGGGCCAGATGCGCCTCGATCAGCAGGCCCAGATCGTCGATCAGGCGGCCCTTGCCAGCTGCAAAGGCCTCGGACGCCTCGGGCGGATAGTCGGGCGGTGGACCCATCAGGGCCGCTTCCTTGTAGGGATAATAGTTGAAGAACGTGCGCGTGCTGATTCCGGCATGGCGCGCAATCGCTTCGGTCGTGACATTCGCCAAGCCGTCGCGGACGGCCAGTTCGACGGCCGCAGCCTGGATTTTCTTGGCGGTACGGAAGCGACGCGTCTGGAGGGGGCTCATGCAGGTCCGTTCATCTGGTGTGTCTGCGGGCAAGGTGGCAAGCCCCGCGCGCGAGGGCAAGCCGGAAAACGCGGAAAACGCCGTCTGCCGGGGCAGAGGGCGCTTGCGCGGCGGGCATGCCTGCAAGGATCAGCTGCCCCAGGTGCGGACCGGACCGCAATCCATATGCACGAAGTTCGACCGGCTGTAGCGACCGACCCCGCCTGCGCGGCAGGCCACCGCCGCCTGATACATCTGCCCGACCGAGCGCGACTTCAGCCGCAGATCGGCCGCCTTGCCGGTCAGGTGCAGCGAGTTCTGGGCCACCCCGCCCGACTGGCGGCGCAGCATGGCGTTGGTGCGCGGCGAGCGATAGCCCGACAGCATCATGTAGGGTTCGTTGGTCTGCAGCAGGCGTGCCGACGCGGCGGCCACGTCCACCATGCGGGGATCGATGCCGATCACCTCTCCGGTGCGCCAGTCGCGCATGAAGACGTTGATCTCGTTCAGGGCCTCGCGGATGTACTTGCCGTCGACCCAATAAACGGTGTCGATGCTTTCGCCGGTGCGCCCGTTATACATCTTGACCCGCCGCATGTCGCCTGCGTTGCCGCGCAGAAAACCGAAGGCGTTGGCCATCACGGGGGTCGCCGCAACAGTCGTGGCCGCGAACACACCCAGAATGCCGCGACGGGAGATAAGGTCCATTGTCATGTCAGATCGCCTGTCCTGCTTCGTTTTTCGTCGGCCATCAGCGAGAGCCGCCGGTCGTGGTTTATCCCCGACCTGATTAACAATATGTCAAAAGGGCGTGCGCCACGAAACAGATTCTGGGCGTTGAAACCACCATAGCGCGAATTTCGGCGGGAACTTGCCGATATCACGGAGAGTTGCAAATCGGTTCCGCCACTGTGGCGCCCGCGACACGCCCTGTTTTCCGCTCTGCAAACAGGGGGATGGGCGATGGCGCGCCGGGGGCTGTTGTGGGATGATCGGGGCAGGTTCCGGGGGTGCAGAATGATGGATCGGTGGGTTGCGGGCGTGCTGTCGCTGGCATTTGCGGGGCTTTTGCCCGGGGTCGTGCCGCGTGCCGCGGCGCAGGAGGCTCTCTTTCCCGTGAGCGTGTCCGTTGCGCCACGGCTGGATTTCACCCGCGATCAGATGGCCCTGGCGATGGCCGTGTCCGACGACCCCGACCTTGCCGCGTTTTACGGCAGCAACGGCCTGCGACCCGTGTTTCAGGGCCCCGAGGGTGCCGCCCGACGGCAGGCGGTGCAGGCGGCCATCGCGGGCGCGCCGCGTCACGGCATCCCGGCGGCGCGCTATCGCCCGGAGGCGCTGGATGCGGGGGGTGGGCTGGCCTCCGAGGTGGCTCATGCCCGCGCTCTGTCGCGCCTGCTGCGCGACCTGACCGGCGGCGTGCTGAACCCGGCCCGCGTCGATCCCGAAATCAAGCGGCAGCCGCGCCGTGACCGTGTGGCGAGCCTGCTGACGCGGTTCCAGCATGCGGCGGACCCTGCGGCGGTCGTGGCGGGTGCGGCGCCCGATCATCCGGCCTATCTGACCCTGCAGGAGGCTCTGGCGGGCCGCGCCGACCTGGCCGTGCCTGCGGGCCTGCCGCGCATCCCCGAGGGCGTGTGGCGGGCGGGCATGCGCGATCCGGCGGTGGCTGTGCTGCGCGCGCGGCTGGCGGCCATCGGGATGGCGGGGCAGGCCGGCGACGATGCCGTCTTTGACGCGGGCCTGACCGATGCCGTGCTGACCTATCAGCGGGCGGCGGGTCTGCCCGATGACGGCGTGGCAGGGCCGCGCACCATCGCGGCGCTGAACGGCGACGGCGCCAGCGGGCGCGATGCCCGCCAGCGGGCGATCATCGTTGCGCTGGAGCGGATGCGCTGGATGGGGTCCGAGGATCTGGACCGCCGCCATGTCTGGGTGAATATCCCCGAATTCAGCACCACAATCGTCGAGGGCGGGACCGAGCTGTTCCGCACCCGCAGCGTCATGGGCAAGGACACGCCCGAGATGCGCACCCCCGAATTTTCCGAGATGATGGCCAATGTCGTCGTCAATCCCAGCTGGAACGTGCCCCGGTCCATCGCGGTGCGCGACTACCTGCCGCGTCTGCAGGCCAACCGCCATGCCGTGTCGCATCTGGACGTGGTCGACGGTCGCGGTCAGGTGCTGTCGCGCGACGGCATCGATTTCAGCGCCTATACGGCCGCGAATTTCCCGTTCCGCCTGCGCCAGAAGCCAAGCGACGACAATGCCCTGGGCGTGGTCAAGTTCATCTTTCCCAACCCCTGGAACATCTATCTGCACGACACGCCGTCCAAGCATCTGTTCGCCAACCGCGTGCGCGCGGAGTCGAACGGCTGCATCCGCATCGGCGACCCGGTCGATCTGGCCCATGCGCTGCTGTCGCGCCAGACGGAGAGCCCTGCGGCGATGTTCCAGCGCGCCCGCGACAGCGGCCGCGAGACCTGGCTGAAGCTGACGCCCGCGGTGCCGGTGCATCTGGTCTATTTCACCGCCTGGCCGGGGATGGACGGGCGGGTGCGGCTGTTCGACGACATCTATGGCCGCGACGCCCGCATCTGGGCTGCGCTGGAGGCGGAGGGCTTTGGCGCACCCTCCGGGTTGTGACCGCAGGGGGAACGCAGGCACTGGAAGCAGCGACCCAAACAGGCTAAGCCCTTGCGCGAAAGGGGGGACCATGGTCCTGACGATGGGTGAGCTGGCGCGGGCTCTGGACGCGCAGTGCTGGGGCGATGCGACGATCCGGGTGACCGGCGCGGCGGAACCGTCCGCCGTGGAACCCGCAGGCCCCCAGGGTGGCCAGCTGGCCATGGCCATGGCCCCGAAATACGCCGATCAGCTGCGCCCCGGCAGCATCGCCATCCTGGCGCAGGGCATGGACCCCGCGGCCTATGGCCTCAAGGCCGCGATCTTTGCGCCGCGCCCGCGCCTGGTGATGGCAGGGCTGACGCGCGCCTTTGATCCCGGCCCCGACATCGCGCCCGGCATCCACCCCACGGCGGTCATTGACCCCACCGCGCAGCTGGCCGAGGGCGCCGCCGTCGGGCCCTTCGTGGTCATCGGCGCGGATGTGGCGATCGGGCTGGGGGCGCGGATCGGCGCGCATGCCAGCATCGGGCGCGGCACGCGCATCGGGCAGGGCGCGCTGATCCATCCCGGCGTGCGCATCGGCCATGGCGTGACGGCGGGCGACCGGCTGATCGTGCAGCCCGGCGCGGTGATCGGCGGCGACGGCTTTTCCTTTGTCACGCCCGAGGAATCGGGGATCGAGGAGATCCGCCGCACCCTGGGCACCCGCGCGGACATCCGCCAGCAGCACTGGACCCGCATCCATTCGCTTGGCGGGGTCGAGATCGGCGACGATGTCGAGATCGGCGCGAATGCCACCATCGACCGAGGCACCATCCGCGCCACCCGCGTGGGCCGGGGCACCAAGATCGACAACCTGGTGATGATCGCGCATAACGTGGTCGTGGGCAGCGACTGCCTGCTGTGCAGCCAGGTGGGCATCGCCGGATCGTCGGTGATCGGCGACCGGGTGGTGCTGGCAGGCCAGGTGGGCGTCAGCGACAACATCCAGGTGGGCTCCGACGTGATCGCGGGCGGCGCCACCAAGATCTATTCCCGCGTTCCCGCAGGCCGCGTGATCCTGGGCAACCCCGCCGTCAAGATGGAGACCCAGATGGAGATCCAGAAGGCGATGCGGCGCCTGCCGCGTTTCGCGCAACAGTTGTCAAAGCTTCAGGAATCCGTGACACGCCTGTTGGAAAAGGGCTGAACAGGAGGCGACATGACAGACGACATCACCACGCGCATTCGGGCCATCATCGCCGAACAGGCCATGCTGGACCCCGACCAGATCACCGATCAGGCGACCCCCGCCGATCTGGGCATCGACAGCCTGGGTCTGGTCGAATCGATCTTTGCCATCGAGGAGGAGTTCGACATCTCGATCCCGTTCAACGCGAACGAGCCGGAAAAGTCGGAATTCGACATCTCGAACATGGGCACGATCATCGCGGCCGTGCATCGCCTGGTCGCGGACAAGGCCGGATGAGCAAGCCGCTGGACGAGGCGCTGATCGACGCGGGCCGCGCCGCCCCTGCGATTCAGGGCGGGCGCGATCTGGCCGGGCGCGGCGGGTTGCGCCGGGTGGTCATCACCGGGGCGGGTACGATCAACGCGCTTGGCCATGACGTCGCATCGACGATGCAGGCGTTCCGCGATGGCCGCTGCGGCATCACCCAGCTGGAGTTCCGCGACGTGGACCGCCTGTCGATCCAGATCGGTGCGCAGGTCCATGACTGGACCCCCGAGACCTATTTCAACCGCCAGCAGATCCTGCTCTATGACAAGTTCACCCAGTTCACGCTGCTGGCGGCCAAGCAGGCGGTCGAACAGGCGGGCCTGCATTTCCAGGGCGCGCTTGGGTTGCGGTCGGGGGTTGTGCTGGGCACGGCGGGCGGCGGGCTGAACACCTGGGACGAGAATTACCGCGCCGTCTATGAGGAGGGCAAGAACCGCGTTCACCCCTTCGTCGTGCCCAAGCTGATGAACAATGCCGCGGCCAGCCATGTCAGCATGGAATTCGGCCTGCGCGGTCCGGCCTTTACCGTCGCCACCGCCTGCGCCAGCAGCAATCACGCGATGGGGCTGGCGTTCCAGATGGTGCGGTCGGGGGCGGCCGATGTGATGCTGTCGGGCGGCTCCGAGGCGATGCTCTGCTTTGGCGGCGTCAAGGCCTGGGAGGGGTTGCGCGTCATGTCCAAGGACGCCTGCCGCCCCTTCAGTGCCAACCGCAACGGCATGGTCCAGGGCGAGGGTGCGGGCGTGTTTGTCTTTGAGGATTACGAACACGCCCATGCCCGCGGCGCCGAGATCCTGGCCGAGGTTGTGGGCTTTGCCATGTCGTCTGATGCGCAGGACATCGTCATGCCGTCCGCCCAGGGGGCCGAGCGCGCGATCACCGGCGCGATGATGGATGCCGGTCTGAACCGCGAGGATATCGGCTATATCAATGCCCACGGAACGGGCACCGCGGCCAATGACAAGACGGAATGCGCCGCCGTGGCCCATGCCTTCGGCCATCACGCGGACCGGCTGATGATCTCATCGACCAAGTCGATGCACGGGCATCTGATCGGCGGCACCGGCGCCGTCGAGTTGCTGGCCTGCATCATGGCGTTGCGCGACGGGGTGATCGCGCCCACGATCGGCTATCAGGAACCCGACCCGGAATGCGCGCTGGACGTGGTGCCGAACGAGGCGCGCGAGGCCCGCGTCGATGCGGTGCTGTCCAACGCCTTCGCCTTTGGCGGGCTGAACGCGGTCATCGCGCTGCGCCGGGTCTGACACGGGCGACCCATGCAAAAGGCCGCGCCCATCGGGGCGCGGCCTTGTCATGTCAGGGGGATCACTCTGCCGGAGCGGCGTCTTCTTCGGCCTCGGGCGCGGGTTCTGCGGCATAGGCGGTCAGCTCGTCAAAGGCGGCCGTGAACCCGGTCAGCGAGATCGGCAGCTGCACCGGAGAGGCCGGATCGCCGCCAAAGGGCAGCAGCTGGATGGTGGCGGTGCGGCCCCGCTTCATGCCGGCCAGCTCGTCCGGGGTAAAGCCCAGACGCGACACGCAGCCCACCGGCGCGCAGAAGCTGAACGGATAGCCGCGGAAATCCGCCTGGTCGACGCGAAAGCCCAGGCCCTCGATCAGGTCGGTCTCAAGGGGCGCGACCAGGGTGGCACCGGCGGCGACATCGCCGTTCTCCAGCGGCACCAGCGTCAGTTCGGCGACGGCGTTGTCATCCTCATCGGTCAGCAGCTTGTACATCTCGCAGGGGTCCTTGCCCTGACCGGCGCGGATGCAGCGGATGGTCCAGTCGCCATGCTCGGTCTTAGCGTAATAGGTGCCCGGTCCCTCGGGGTCGCGCGCTGCAGGTGCCGCAGGGGCATCGGCATCGGCGGTTGCCGCGTCGGGGGCGGTGGATTCGGTGGCCTCCGCCGCGGGGGCCTGCGTCGCGGCGTCCGTTTCAGCCTCGGTTTGGGCCTCGGTCTGGGTTTCGGGCTGGGCGGGGGCATCCTGCGCAAAGGCCGGGCCAGCAAGCAGGGCCAGGGCCGCGATCAGCGCGTGCGAGGATTTGATGGACATGGATGTTTCTTCCTTTTGCTCAACGCATTGCGGCTGATCTAGCATGCGGCCCGGCGCTTGTCAGTCCCCCCGACGCTGGCGGCGCTGTCACCTTGGCTTGATCCGCGCCCGCGCGGCATGCCCACCGGCAGCGCGCCGCCGCGCCTTGGGCAGGGTTCCGCGCAATCGGTCACGTCGCGGGGAACCGGGACGGCGCATCGGGCGTCTGTCCCATACGCGAAGGGCCGTGGTGTGAACCACGGCCCCCGACGCGTTGCGTAGTCTCCCTGCCGGACTGGCCGGTCATCATTGCTGGGCACGCTAGTCGCGCGACCGTGATCCGTCAACTGTCCTTGGTTGCTGCCCTCATCACAAAAAAAGCCGCGCCCGGGGGCGCGGCAGTCCAACAGGGAGGAAGGTCCGGGTCACGGGAGGTGAACCGGACAGGTGAACATTGCCACACAATCGTTAAGATAGCGTTTTCAGGGCGAACGTTGCGCCGCAGGGCGCAGGCAATGGCGAGGGACATGATGACGCGAGCGATTCTGGACGCGGATGCGGGCACGGTGACGGTCGGCGGCGCAGGGGCAGGGCATGCCACGCCCGAGACGCTGCTGCTGCGGCTGGCAAACCGTCACGGTCTGATCGCGGGCGCCACCGGCACCGGCAAGACCGTCACCCTCCAGACCCTGGCCGAGAGCCTGTCCGAGGCTGGCGTTCCGGTCTTTCTGGCCGATGCCAAGGGCGATCTGGGCGGGATCTCTCAGCCCGGATCGGATCAGGGCAAGATGCACGACGCCTTTCAGGCCCGCGCCGATCAGATCGGGCTGGATCTGACCTATCGCGCCTTTCCGGTGACTTTCTGGGATATCTGGGGCCAGCAGGGCCATCCGGTGCGCACCACCCCGGCCGAGATGGGGCCGCTGCTGCTGTCGCGCCTGCTGGGCCTGACGGATGTGCAGGAGGGGGTGATGACCATTGCCTTTCGCGTCGCCGACCAGCAGGGGCTGCCGCTGCTGGACCTCAAGGATCTGCGCGCGATGCTGGTCTGGATGGGTCAGAACGCCGCTGCCCTGTCGCAGGAATTCGGCAATGTCGCCCCGGCCAGCGTCGGCGCGATCCAGCGCGCGTTGCTGGTGCTGGAGACCGAGGGCGGCGACCGTCTGTTCGGAGAGCCCGCGCTGGCGCTGTCGGACCTGATGCGCCGTGACGCGGATGGCCGGGGCATGATCAACATCCTCTCGGCCGCGCGCCTGATGACCGCGCCGCGCCTTTACGCGACGTTCCTGCTGTGGCTGCTGTCCGAGCTGTTCGAGCAGCTGCCCGAGGTGGGCGACCCCGACCGCCCGCATCTGGCATTCTTCTTTGACGAGGCGCATCTGCTGTTCGACGGGGCGCCCAAGGCGCTGGTCGACAAGGTCGAACAGGTCGCGCGGCTGATTCGCTCCAAGGGGGTCAGCATCTGGTTCGTGACGCAGAACCCGGCCGATATTCCCGATGCGGTGCTGGGGCAGCTGGGCAACCGCGTGCAGCACGCCCTGCGCGCCTTTACCGCCAAGGATCAGAAGGCCCTGCGCGATGCGGCGCAGAATTACCGCGCCAATCCCGATTTCGACATTGCCGAGGCCATCCAGCAGGTCGGCACCGGAGAGGCGGTGACCTCGTTCCTGCAGCCCAAGGGGGTTCCGGGCATCGCGCAGCGCACGCTGATTCGGCCGCCCTTCAGCCATGTCGGGCCGATCACCGACGACCAGCGCGCGGCGGTCATGGCGGCATCGGGGATGGCCGCGCGCTATGACACCGCGCTGGATCGCGATTCCGCGCATGAGATGCTGGCCCGTCGCACCGAACAGGCGGGCGGCGGCAGCGATGCCGATCTGTTCCAGATGCCGGGCGGGAGCCGTGGCAAACCCTGGCCACCGGCGGCTAAACCAGTGTCAAAGCCGGGGCCTGCGCGGTCCGACAGCATCGCGCAGACCTTTGGCAAAAGCCTGGCGCGGCAGTTGGGCACCCGGACCGGGCAGGCGCTGGTCCGGGGCGTTCTGGGCTCGCTGGTCCGCAGACGCTGACGCCTACAGCGCGACGGCGGTGACCGGCATGGGCGCCGCCTCGATCGCGGCGCGCATCTCGGCCAGGATCGCGATCATCAGCAGCACATGGCGGCGCAGGTCGTATTCGGCAGCCTGCGTCTGACGCATGTCGTTCTGGATCTCCTCCTCGGCCCGCAGGCGGGACAGGACGGCGCCAGGCGCGGGGCAGCGGTCGCTGCGCAGCAGGCGGGGCAGATCGCGGTCGCGCTTCCACGACTTCTGCCCTTCGCGGGCGGCGCGGATCAGCGTGGCCGGACGGTGCAGGCCCTGATTCGCAGGGCGGGGCCGAAAGAGGATCACGTTCGAAGCTGCGGTCATGGGGCGGGTCCTTTGCGTTTGCCACGCGGTCACCATCACACAACCTTGACGTGCGTTGCCAAAAGCCCTGTCGCAGCGCGCGGTGGGACAAGGCTTCTTTAGGAATTGTTAGTGAATGTTGCGGCTATGTGCAGAAACACCCTGTTAACCACAGGGAAACATTCAACCCAGGGTAGTCATCTGCCGGGCTGCCCGAGGACGACAAGGGACCTGACATGACCATATTGACCGGTGATTTCGCAAACCACTCGGGCGTCGCGGAGCACCGTTCGCAGGTGCAAGGGCCGGATAACGGGCCCGACCACACGCCCGATGACATGACACAGGACGCCCAGCTGTATCTGCGCCATGTCGAGCAGGGCGTGACCATCCGTGCCCTGGCCCGCGAGGCGGGGTGCCACGCCTCGACCATCATGCGCCGCATCCGGCGCTTTGAGGCCCGGCGCGACGATCCGCTGGTGGATACCGCGCTGGAACCCCGCCCGGACGGGACCGCCCGTCCCGATGAACGCCAGATCATGCGCGTGCTGCGCCGCCTGGCAGAGCCGTCCGCCGAGATGGCCTCGGCGCCGGGCATGGACAAGGCCATCGTGACCCGCGACGACATCCGCACCGCCGTGCTGGAGCGGGCCCTGGCCGAGACGCTGGCCCTCAAGGGATGGGTCGTGCAGACCCGGGGCGGCGGGCGCATCCAGCGCTATGTCATCTCTCCGGCCGGGCGCGAGGCGCTGCGCGACATGCTGCGCTCGCCGCGCCAACAGGGTACGGTGCATCCGGGGCCCGCAGCCTTCGTTGATGCCAAGCCGGTCACCGATGAGCAGCCCGTGATGGGCATGGCCGAGGCGCAGGCCGGGTTCGATCACGCCGACCGCCACCGGGTCTGGGAAAACCGCGTCATCGACGATCCCGAGGACGGGCGCCGCCGCCATGCCCGCGTCAACATCGCCGAAAGCCCGCTGCTGGTGCTGGCGCGCCGGCGCGATCATGACGGGCAGGCCTTTCTGACGCCGGGGATGGTGACCGCCGGGGAACGCCTGCGCGAGGATTTCGAACTGGCCCAGATGGGGCCGCGCGTCACCCAGAACTGGGACGGGTTCATGACCTCGGGGATCGACGTGTCGCGCGGGGGCGGCGGCTATCGCGGCGGGTCGGAATCGGCGCGCGACCGGGTGGCGCTGGCGCTGCGCGATCTGGGACCGGGCATGGGCGACATCGTGCTGCGCGTCTGCTGTTTCCTGGAGGGGATCGAGATGACCGAGCGTCGCCTCGGCTGGTCCGCCCGTTCGGGGAAGATCGTGCTGCGCCTGGCGCTGATGCGGCTGGAGCGGCACTATGCCGAAACCTATGGCAAGGGGTCGCGCCTGATCGGCTGATCCGACCCCGCGCGCTGGCAGGGCCATGCCCTTGCCAGGCGCACCCGCGGTCCGATAAGGTCGCATAATGAGATCCGCACGACATCGTCAGGTGTTCTGATGAACATCACTCTGCGCCAGCTGCGCTATTTCCTGGCCCTGGCGCAGCATCTGCATTTCACGCGCGCCGCGGAATCGATCAATGTCACCCAGCCCGCCCTGTCCATGCAGATCCGCGCGCTGGAGGATTCGGTCGGCGCGCGGCTGGTCGAGCGGACGCCCCAGGGCATCGTCCTGACGCCTCAGGGCCGCGCGCTGGAACGCCACGCGCGCCGCGTGATGGGCGCAATGACCGATCTGGAACAGGATCTGCGCCAGCCGGGGCAGGGCGGCCGGCTGATGCTGGGGATGATTCCCACCGTCGCGCCCTATCTGCTGCCAGAGGCCCTGCCGGTGCTGCGCGCCCGCGACATCGGCCGCAACCTGCATCTGCGCGAGGCGCAGACCGACCGCCTGCTGGAGGAACTGGCGGCGGGGCGGCTGGACGCCGTCGTCGTGGCCAGCCCGCCCGAGGGTGAGGACATGCGCGCGGTGCCGCTGTTCACCGACCGCTTTCTGCTGGCAGGCAGCGCGGCGCGCATCGCCGATCTGCGCCACGGCACGCTGTCGCCCGACGCGCTGGACCCGGGCCAGCTACTGCTGTTGGACGAAGGCCACTGCCTGGGCGATCAGGCGCTGGAGGTCTGTGGCCTGAACCGCCGCGCCGCGCGGCTGGACCTGGGGGCCGCGTCGCTCTCTACGCTGTGCCGGCTGGCCGCTCAGGGGATGGGCCTGACCTTCCTGCCCGAAATCGCCCGCCGGCAGGAGCTGGCGGCCGCCCCCGGCCTGACCGCGATCCGCTTTCCCGACCCGCAACCCTCCCGGCAGGTGGTGCTGATGCGCCGTGCGACGACGCCCGCGCAGGGCTGGTTCGACGATCTGGCGGGCGTTCTGGCGGCAGCCGCGCGCCCGTTGCTGGCCTGTGCGTGACCGCAGGTCTGCCATGCGGCTGCGGTCGCAGGCTGTGCGTTGCCAAACCGGTGCAAAGGCCCTATTTCTGGCCGAACCGCGATTGAAAGGACCATGACCTTGCGCGACCTCAGGATCCCGGATCAGCGCCACCCGGAAAAGGCGCACCGACCCGACCAGGCCCAGCCCAAGAAGCCGGACTGGATCCGCGTCAAGGCGCCGACCTCGGCGGGCTACAAGGCAACGCGCGATCTGCTGCGCGAGAACCGCCTCTCCACCGTCTGCGAGGAGGCTGGCTGTCCCAATGTCGGCGAATGCTGGAGCCAGGGCCACGCCACCATGATGATCATGGGCGAGATCTGCACCCGCGGCTGCACCTTCTGCAACGTCGCGACCGGCAAGCCCCAGGCCCTGGACACGTTCGAGCCGGGCCGCGTCGCCCATGCCGTGCAAAAGCTGGGCCTGAACCACGTCGTCGTCACCAGCGTCGATCGCGACGATCTTGACGATGGCGGGGCCGAGCATTTCGCCCAGACCATCCGCGCGATCCGCCACCGCTCTCCGGGTTCGACCATCGAGGTGCTGGTCCCCGATTTCCTGAAATCGGCCCCCGGCGCCCTGGAGACCGTGGTCGCGGCGCGCCCCGACGTCTTCAACCACAACCTGGAGACGGTGCCCGGCCTCTACCCTGAGGTGCGTCCGGGCGCGCGCTATTTCCATTCGCTGCGCCTGCTGCAGCGCGTCAAGGAGCTGGACCCGACCATGTTCACCAAATCGGGCATCATGGTCGGCCTGGGCGAGGATCGTCAGGGCGTTCTGCAAGTCATGGACGACATGCGCGCCGCCGATATCGATTTCATCACCATCGGCCAGTACCTGCAGCCCAGCCCCAAGCATCACCGCGTCGACCGCTTTGTCACGCCCGAGGAATTCGCGGGCTATGAAAAGGCTGCCTATGGCAAGGGGTTCCTGATGGTCTCGGCCACGCCGCTGACGCGGTCATCCTATCACGCGGGCGACGATTTCGCGCGGCTGCGCGATGCGCGTCTGGTCAAGCTGGGGCGCGCCTGACCGCGGGCGCATTGCGCCTCTTGCAAATCGCCGCGGCGGGATTTACGCCTCGGCCATCGGTTCCGCAGGGAACCTCGCCGGAAGGGCGCCTGACGCAGGTCGGGGGGCGTGGCGGAATGGTAGACGCGACGGATTCAAAATCCGTTTCAGCAATGAGTGCCGGTTCGAGTCCGGCCGCCCCTACCACGCCCTTTCGCCGCATTCCCTGTCAAAGAATTTGCAGCGATGCGGGAACAATCATCCCCCTGTGACGGTTTGTCCGACGAAGGTGACAAGACACCGATGAAAGGATCTTACCATGGCACAGAACCCGACCCTCGACGACGCCAAGCGTGACGCCCAGAGCGCAGCCAACGAGGCCAAGCGCGACCTGAATGACGGCGCCCGCCGCGTTGCCGACGATGTGCGTGACACGGCCCGCAACCTGGCCGATAACTCGGGCGCGGCGCGTCTGAAGGACCGCGCGGCGGATCTGTCGGACGAGGCTATCGAGACCGGCCGCCAGTACGCCGAGCGCGCCAAGGATGTGACGCACGAGTACGCCGACAAGGCCCGCGTCGAGGCCGAGCGCCTGTACGAGGCTGGCCAGCAGAAGGCGACCGAAGTCGCGCATTACGCCGAAGAGCGTTACGACGAAGTCTCCGAGATGGTTCGCCGCAATCCGGCCCAGGCTCTGGGCATCGCGGCTGGCATCGGCTTCCTGGTCGGTCTGCTGATTTCGCGTCGCTGAGGTCGGACACATGTTCGATTTCGCCCGACGCGCACAATTGGCTGTCGGCGATACGGCGCGGCGCGCGGCCCTCAAGGCCGCCGCCGCAGTCGTGGGCCTGGTGGCCGGCGGCTTTCTGACCGCCGCGCTGTGGTCGTTTCTGGCGACGGAACTGGGCTGGGGTTCGGCGATGGCATCGCTGGTCATCGGCGGTGCTTTGCTGGCGATCACGGTGATTCTGGTTGCCGTGTCGGCCCGCAAGAAACATCGCATGCCGACGACCGAAGACCTCAAGAACGAGGTTCAGGCACGCGTGTCGCTGGCGACCGAGGCCGCCGTGCTGCGCGCCCGGTCCGAGGCAACGCGCATGGTCGAGCTGGCCGAGACCAAGGCCACGTCGCTGATGGATCAGGCGGGCAACCGCGCCTCCAAGCTGGCCAGCGACGCCGAGGACAAGCTGTTCGGTTCGGTCCGCAAGACCGCATCGGCGGTGGGTCTGACCTCTGCGAACCTGCACGCCGCCGAGCGTGCGGTGAAAAGCGGCAGCCGTCAGGTCCGCGAGGCCTCTGACAGCAATGCGGGCAGCATGGCCAAGCTGATCGGCGCATTCGCCGTGGGCGTGACTCTGGCCGCAGCAATCAAGGAAAGCCGCAGCCGCGACCCCTATGATCCCGACGATCTGATGTAACGAACGAAAAAAAGGGCGCCGAGGCGCCCTTTTTTATTGTCCGTATCAGTGCGTTCAGGCGTTCGCTTCGCGGATCTTATCCGCCGCGGCCTGGTCGAAGGTCACGCCCTTTTTTGACAGCAGCTGATCCAGCTCTCCCGACAGGGTCATTTCGGTGATGATGTCGCACCCGCCGACGAACTCACCCTTGACATAGAGCTGCGGAATCGTCGGCCAATCCGAGAAATCCTTGATTCCCTGGCGAATATCGGCGTCCGACAGGACGTTGATCCCCTCATAGGGCACCGCCATGTAGTTCAGCACCCCGGCCACGCGGCTGGAGAATCCGCATTGCGGCATCTCCTTGGTGCCCTTCATGAACAACACGACGTCGTTGCTGTCGATCAGGTCCTGGATGCGAGTGGTCACGTCGCTCATCGTGGCAATCCTTATCTGGGGCAGGGGGCGCGTCAGTCCGGCGCCTTGGTTGTCAGGGCAAGGGCGTGCAGCTCTCCGGCGGGGCCGTCCATCTTGCCCTTGAGGGCGGCATAGACGGCGCGCTGCTGCTGCACGCGGTTCAGGCCACGAAAACTTTCGTCGATGACCTCGGCCGCGTAATGGTTTCCGTCGCCCGCCAGATCGGTGATCGTGATGCGGGCATCGGGGAACGAAACCCGCAGCAGGGCCTCGATGTCATGCGCTTCCATGGCCATGGGGTGATCCTTGTCGTTGTTGGTCCAGATGTAGGGGATGGCGGCACGACCCGCAAGACCGCCACGAAAACAGCCGCGCCCCCAAGGGGACGCGGCTGACGCGGGCATTCCTGGACGCGCGCTTATTGCGTGGCGCTGACGGCACCCACGGTGCCCCCCACGATCGCGCCTGCAGGGCCCGCCACGGCCGCGCCGCCCAAGCCGCCGGTGGCTGCGCGCTCTCCGACGGTGGTGCCGCAGGCGGCCAGGGTCAGAACGGCGCCGCAGAATGCGATTGTCACGAGTTTCATGCTCTCTATCCTTTGATGTTCGGTCCTTGGAACAGACGCCTGCAGGGTGCATCGGGTTCCCTCATGTGCAGTCGAATAGCCCGCTGCTGCCCCGCGACACCGGGCGGACAAATTGCCGCGCGACGGCGCGTCGCTGTCGAAAAGGCGTGCATTCGGCCCCGAACCGTACCAACATGGCGACCATTGCCGGTGGACGTCGGGTCGGGCGGCAGGCACCGCTCTCCCCGCCAGACCAGAACCCAAGCGCGAAGGCCCTGATGAGACCAGACGTCAATCATTCCATCCTGTTGCAGACCAGACTTGAAGAGATCTCCGACGGTTTCGGGGCGGTGTCCCAGCCCCTGGGCGCGGCGATGAGCCATGCGGCGCTGTCTTCGGGCAAGCGGTTTCGCGGCATGCTGCTGCTGCTGGCGGCCGAGGCGTCGGGCGGGGTCTGCGACACCATGGTCGATGCCGCCGCTGCGGTCGAGATGGTGCATGCCGCCTCGCTGATCTTCGATGACCTGCCTTGCATGGACGATGCCAGCCTGCGCCGCGGCCAGCCCGCCACCCATGTGGCGCATGGCGAAAGCCGCGCCGTGCTGGGCGG
The DNA here is from genome assembly GCF_005048265.1 of Paracoccus hibiscisoli. Taxonomy (GTDB): domain Bacteria; phylum Pseudomonadota; class Alphaproteobacteria; order Rhodobacterales; family Rhodobacteraceae; genus Paracoccus; species Paracoccus hibiscisoli. The sequence continues at coordinate 73,102 of NZ_SUNH01000007.1, read as the reverse complement.
CATCGCGCTGATCACCGAGGCCATGTCGGTCCTGGCGACCGCGCGCGGTGCCACGGGTGCCGTGCGCGCGCAGCTGGTGCGCATCCTGGCGCGGTCCCTGGGGCCGCAGGGCCTGTGCGCGGGCCAGGATCTGGACCTGCACGCCGCCAAGAACGGTGCCGGCGTCGAGCAGGAACAGGATCTCAAGACCGGCGTGCTGTTCATCGCGGGCCTTGAGATGCTGGCCGTGGTCAAGGATTTCGACGATGAGGAAAAGGCCCAGATGATCGCCTTTGGCCGTCAGCTGGGGCGCGTGTTCCAGTCCTATGACGACCTGCTGGACGTGATCGGCGACCGCGCGGCCCTGGGCAAGGATGTGGGCCGCGACGCTGCCGCCCCGGGTCCGAAGCGCGGGCTGCTTGCGGTGGCCGACATGCAGCAGGTGTCGCGCCATTACGAGGCCAGCCGCGCCCAGTTGGACGCGATGCTGCGCAGCAAGCGCCTGCAGGCCCCCGAGATCGCCGCGCTGCTGGAACGTGTCCTGCCCTACGGCGTGCGCGCCTAGACGTGATGCGGCCGGGTCCACAGGCCCTGCCGCGACACGCCCGCCCCCGGCAGGCGTGACCGCGCGACATCCCAGCCTCCGACTCCCAGCAGGCCGATCTTGGTCGCCTTGGAGGTGCTGATGCGCTGGCGATAGGCGTCGGGTCCGCCCTTGCGGATGCGCAGCCCGATGGCGCGATAGATGCGCAGGGCGGCGGCGATCGACCAGGCGCAGCGCGGCGGCAGGTCCGCCAGCCCCACGCGGGCCGAGGCGTAATAGGGCTCCGCCGCGTCCAGCAGCCGCAGGATCACCGCGTAAAGCTCGGGCGAGGGCAGCGGCCCGTCGACCTTTGCCCCCGCCTGATCCAGCCAGTCGCCCGGCAGATAGCTGCGCCCGATGGCGGCATCGTCGATGACGTCGCGCGCGATATTGGTCAGCTGAAAGGCCAGCCCCAGATCGCAGGCGCGGTCCAGGACGTGATTGTCGCGAACGCCCATCACGCGGGCCATCATGACGCCCACGATGCCCGCGACGTGATAGGAATATTCCAACACGTCATCCAGCGTGCGGTAATCGCGCGCCTCGACATCCATCGCGAAGCCTTCGATCAGGTCCATGGGCCAGGCCTGCGGGAAATCATGCCGCCGCGCCACCGCGCGCAGCGCCGCAAAGGGCGCGCTGACCGGACCGTTGCCCTGCAATGCCGCCAGCGTGTCGGCGCGCAGGTCGTCCAGCCGCGCTTGCGGGTCGTCCACGGCCTCGGGGCGGCTGCCCAGGGCCTGACCGTCGATCACGTCATCGGCGTGGCGGCACCAGGCATAGAGCATCACCGTGTGGTCGCGGATGCCCGGTGGCATCAGCTTGGCCGCCGTGGCAAAGCTTTGCGAGCCTTGGGTGATGGCTTGCGTCGAGGTCAGGACCAGATCGCTCATGCGCCCGCCAGATCGGACAGCATCACCTGGGCCGTGGCCTTTGCGGACCCAACGACGCCGGGGATGCCCGCGCCCGGATGGGTGCCCGCACCGACCAGATAGAAGTTGCGGATCGTCTTGTCGCGGTTATGCGGCCGGAACCAGGCCGATTGCGTCAGGATCGGCTCGACCGAAAAGGCGCTGCCGTGATGGGCGTTCAGCTCGGTCGAGAAATCGGCGGGGGTGAAGATGCGCGTCGTGGTCAGGTTGGCGCGCAGGTTCGGGATCAGCCGTTCCTCCAGGGATGCCAGGATGCGGTCGGCATAGCGCGGCCCCTCGACCGCCCAATCGATATCGGCGCGGCCCAGATGCGGCACGGGGGCCAGCACATAATGCGTGGACATGCCCGGAGGCGCCATGTCCGGGTCCGTCGTGCAGGGGGAATGCAGGTAGAGAGAGAAATCCTCGGCCAGGTTCGGGCCCTTGAAGATCTCGTTCACCAGCTCCTTGTAGCGGGGGCCGAACAGGATGGTGTGATGCGCGATGTCCCTGGGCGCCTCGCGCAGGCCGAAATGCAGCACGAAAAGCGACATCGACCAGCGCTTGCGTCCAAGCGAGCGGGCCTGCGACTGGCCGCGCTTGGTGTGCCCCAGCAGGTCGCGATAGTTGTGCATGACATCGCCGTTGCTGGCGACCATATCGGCGGCCACATGGCGTCCGTCGGCCAAGGTGACGCCGGTGGTGCGCGCGCCCTCGGTCTCGATCCGGGCGACCTTGGCGTTCAGCATGACCTGTCCGCCTAGCCGCTCGAACAGGGCGACCATGCCCGCGACCAGCTGGTTGGTGCCGCCCTTGGCGAACCAGACGCCGCCGCGCCGCTCCAGCGCGTGGATCAGCGCATAGATCGAGCTGGTCGAGAACGGATTCCCGCCCACCAGCAGCGTGTGATACGAGAACGCCTGCCGCAGATAGGGGTCCTTGATGAAGGTCGCGACCTTGGCATGGACCGACTTGTAGGCCTCCAGCCGCATCAGCGCGGGCGCGGCCTTGAGCATCTGGCCCAGCTTGAGGAACGGCACGGTGCCCAGCTTGACGTAACCCTCCTGATACACCTCCTCCGCGTAATCGCGGAACCGGCGGTATCCCTCCAGGTCGTCGGGGTTGAACTGCGCGATCTGCTGCTCCAGCTGATCGGCCTCGTTCACATAGTCGAACACCTTTCCGCCCGGCCACATCAGCCGATAAAAGGGCGATACCGGCATCAGCGTCACGTCGCGCGCCATGTCCTGGCCGGTCAGCGCCCACAATTCGCGCAGTGCGTCGGGGTCGGTGATGACCGTGGGGCCCGCGTCAAAGACATGCCCCTGATCGTGCCAGACATAGGCCCGCCCGCCCGGCTTGTCGCGGGCTTCGACCAGGGTGGTGGCGATGCCGGCCGATTGCAGGCGGATCGCCAGGGCCAGGCCGCCAAAGCCTGCACCGATGACGATGGCGGTCTTGGCCGCGGGCGAATGGGCGTTCATGCGTCTTCCTTCAGAAGGGGGCGTTCGGGCAGGCAGCGGATCGCCGTGCCGATGGGAATGGGGGGCTTGCCGGTCACGATGCGCAACTGGTCGGCCAGGGTCAGGCGTCCGGCATAGAACCGCTCGATCAGACCTTCGGGCATCCGGTAGAACCGTTGCAGCAGGGTATAGCGGCGCTCGGGGGCGCAGCCCCGGAACAGCATCCGGTTCAACAGGCGCAGGAACCGATCCTGACGCGCGCGCGCCAGGGCGAAATCGCGGATGGCCGCGCGGGCGGCGTCGGTCGTGGGGGCTCCGGGCAGGCCTGCCACCACATCCGCCACCCGCGCCGCGTAGGGCAGCGAATAGCCGGTCACGGGGTGAAAGAACCCCGCGCGCAGGCCCACAGGCACCGCGCCTGTGGCGTGATCGTCCCAGAAGCCCGCCGCATCATGGGCCAGCGCGATGGGCAGGATGCCGCGTTCGCGCCGCACTTCAGCGCCGGTCCAGCCGCGCGCGCGGGCATAGTCATGCGATGCCGCCGCCAGCGCGTCGTCGTCCAGATCGCCGCCGTCGGAATAGCGGGTGTCCTCGATCAGGATGCGGGTCGAAGAGAAGGGCAGCAGATAGATGAAGCGGTATCCGTCCTCCTGCGTGACGGTCGCGTCCATGATCATCGGGCGGGGAACGCCGTGGGGGGCGTCGGTCTCCAGCTCGACCCCCACGAACTTCTGGAACCCCACGGTCAGGTGCCGCGACGGCTGCGCGCCGCGACCGTCCAGCACCGCGCCCGCCTCGATCCGGGTGCCGCAGGCCAGCGTCGCGCCCTGCGCGTCCAGCGCGACGATGTCGCTGTTCCAGCGGATCTGCGCGCCCGCATCCAGGACCGCGCGCGCCAAGGCCGCACCGTCCAGAGAGCCGTATCCGGTGCGCAGCCGGCGGGCGTGCCTAGGGAACCGCACCTCTTGGTCGGACCAGTTGCCGCGGCGCAGGGGTTTCAGCCGGGCCAGCCATTCGGGCGACAGGTCGGGGTCGTGGCAGGACCAGGTATGCCCGTCCGACGGCCCCGCGGCACGGTCCAGCAGCAGCACCCGCAGGTCGGGGCGCGCGGCCCGCAGCGCAAGCGCGATCAGCCCGTTGGCAAGCCCCGCCCCGGCCAGCAGGATGTCGGGGGTCACGACCGCTCCTGCGCCTCGGCCCGCAGCACGCCCGAGCCCTTCAGCTCCTGCTTCAGCTTGTCCACCGGGGGGGCATAGATAAAGCCGAAGCTGACGCAGTTGTCGCGCCCCTCGACCGCGTGATGCAGGCGGTGGGCCTGATACAGGCGGCGGGCATAGCCGCGCCGGGGGACATAGCGGAACGGCCAGCGCTGATGGACCAGCCCGTCATGCAGCACGAAATAGATCAGCCCATAGACGGTCATGCCCAGGGCGATCCACCACAGGACCGGCGCCCAGATCCAGCCGACCGTGAACAGGATCGTGGCGATCACCGCGAAGACCACGCCGTAAAGGTCGTTCTTTTCTAGCGCGTGGTCGTGTTCCTCGTGGTGCGACTTGTGCCAGCCCCAGCCCAGGGGGCCGTGCATCACCCAACGGTGCACGGAATAGGCCGTCAGCTCCATCACCAGCACGGTGGCGACGACGATCAGGAAATTGGTCATGCGCAGGTCCCTTTCTTCTGGGTCGCCTTGGCGCGGGTGCGGGGCAGGCGCCACCACGGCACGGTGGGATACAGGTGATGTTCGTGATGATAACCGCCAAAGTGAAAGCAGGTCAGCAGCGACACAGGGTCGCTGATCCGTGACGAGCGCGCATTGTGGCGGTCGGGAAAGACGTCATGGCCCGGACGGTGCGGCAGCCAGGTGCCGAACACGAACAGCTGGACCGAGGCCAGGATCGACGGCAGCGGCCAGAACACGACATACATCCAGCGATCGCCCAGGATCAGCGCATAGACGGTCACGATGACCGGCAGCAGCAGCCCCTCGCGCCAGCCGAAATAGGTGGCGATGAAGCGCCCGTACCAGCGGACCGGGCCGCCATGGTCGAAATCGGGGTCGTCATCAGTGCCCGCATGGCGGTGGTGGGCCATGTGCTTGACGATCATCTTGCGCCACGAGAACCCCGCATAAAGCCACAGGACCAGTTGTCCCATCGCCGCATTGGCGCGGGGGCGGCCCGGCACGACCGATCCGTGCATCGCATCATGGGCGATGATGAACAGCCCCACCGACAGCCAGGTCAGCGCCAGGAAATTCACCGCCGCCAGAACCGGATGGGCGACCGCGTCCAGAAACCACAGCGCATGCACATGCAGCCCCAGCCAGGCCAGGATGATGGCGCCGGAGACGGTCAGGCTGGTGGCCGTCAGATCGGCCTTGGGCAGGGCGTGGTCGGTCATCATGATCCCCTGGTCCGGCATTGGCCGCAGGCTACAGCCCCGCGCCGCCGGTTTCCATCCCCGATGCTTGCGACCATTGGCCGCCCGGACCCGCCTCCAGCAGGGGCGCGCGGCGCAGGGCCGCCAGATCGGCCGAGCCGGTGCAGAACATCGCGATGCGCAGTTGGGCGATGACGTCGGACAGATGCTCGGCCAACGCCTCGGCGCTGTCGCGGGCGGCGGGCAGGGCACGGGCGGCCTGTCCGGCCAGATCGGCGCCCAGCCTGATCGCGCGCGCCGCGTCCAGCCCGTGCCGCACGCCGCCCGACCCGATCAGGATCTGGCCCCCGCCCATCATCGGCGCGATGGCGCGCAGCGCGTCAGTGGTGGGAATGCCCCAGTCGTGGAAGGGGGCCGCCAGCGCACGAAGGCGGTCGGGCCCGCGTTCGGCCTCGACCCGCGCCCAGCTGGTGCCGCCGACGCCCGCGACGTCCAGGATGGCGACGCCCGCCTCCAGCAGCCGCCGGGCCAGGGGCGCGGAGAGGCCCGCGCCGACCTCCTTGACGCCCAGGGGGACGGGCAGGGCGGCCGCCAGCGCCTCGATCCGCGCCAGGAGGCCCGAGAAATCGCGGTCGCCCCCGTCCTGGATCGCCTCCTGCAGCGGGTTCAGATGCAGGATCAGCGCATCGGCCCCGATCATGTCCACCGCCCGCTGCACCTGCGCCAGATCAAAGCCATAGTTCAGCTGGACCGCGCCGATATTGCCCAGGATCGGGATGTCGGGCGCGCGCGCCCGCAGGCTGGCGCCCAAGCCCCCATTGCCGCCCGCCTCGACCGCGATTCGCTGAGAGCCGACCGACAGGGCGATGCGGTGATGCGCGCAGGCCTCGGCGATGTGCAGGTTAATGCGCTCCGCCTCGTCCGGGCCTCCGGTCATGGCCGAGATCAGCAGCGGCGCGCCCAGATCGCGGCCCAGAAAGCGCGTGCCGCAGTCGATGGCCGCCATGTCCAGCTCGGGCAGGGCCTGGTGCAGAAAGCGGACCTGGTCAAAGCCGCTGTTCAGCCGATGCTGCTCGCCCCGCCCCTCGGTCACGATGCGCAGATGATCCGATTTGCGCCGAGAGATGTCCGTCATGCCCTGCCATCCGTTTGTGTGGTCCCACTATCATGCGAAACCGGCCCGCCTTCCACCCCCGGCGCAACGGGACCAACTGTCGCGTCCCAGCCTGCGCGTGGTTCACGTCGTTCCAAAGGCTCACTGGGACGGGGTTTATGGGAAACATGACGACAATGCTTTCATTACTGGCTGCCCGTGCTTTGCGTTGGGACCTGAACGACCCATGTCGGAATGGACGGGGCTGGTACGCGGCGCCGCTCCGGCGTCGCCATATGGCTGCCGGACTTGTGTGTCGTAGTCGGCAAACGAATTGGATTGCGGATTGCGGGAGGGGGAATGGTCCGTCTGGGACCGCCAAGGAAAGGCGCATGGTCCGCCCCGGCCGCTGCGGAATCTGCCCGAGGAGGCGACCTCTGATCACCCTCGAAAGTTGTTCAGAAAACCCCTTGCCCCCTCTTCCTGACATCCATATACGGGGCGGCGGAGACGTGGCCGAGTGGTCGAAGGCACACCCCTGCTAAGGGTGCAGGCCCGAAAGGGTCTCGAGGGTTCGAATCCCTTCGTCTCCGCCAAAATTCCCGATTTGTGAACCAGAAAAGCCCAGCAAATGCTGAACCATCCGAGAAATAGCCCGGATCGCGCCGCCGACACTCTGAATTCTGGTTCACCTTCTGGTTCACATTTTGCGCACGGGCTTGGCCCTTGCCACAGTGCCGCCGCGCTGCCCATATAGCGACATGCGGACGCCCACGATCATCCTGCGAGAGAACACCTGGCATATCCGCAAGCGGGTGCCGGTGCGCTATTCGGCGGTCGAACCGCGGACGATCGTCCATATCAGCCTGCACACCGACAGCCGCGCCCTGGCACAGTCCAAGGCGGGCGATGTCTGGCGAGAAATGCTTGAGGCATGGGAGGCCAAGCTCGTCGGCCAGGACAAGGCCGCCGAGGATCGCATGGCCGCCGCCCGCAACCTGGCTCAGCGCCGGGGCTATCGCTACCTGTCCGCGCCCGATGTCGCCCAGCTGCCCGTCGCGGACCTGCTGACCCGGCTCGAATCGACCGTTGACGGGGCCGGGCGGTTCGATCCCCGCGAAGCTGATGCGGCCCTCGGGCTGGCCTCGCCCCCGGTGTTGACGGTCGAACAAGCACTGGACGCCTTCTATGATGTCGCCATCGAGGATCTGCGCGGCAAGAACGATGACCAGATCAGACGGTGGAAGAACCCCCGGATCAAGGCCACGCGCAATTTCATCGAGGTGGTCGGCAACAAGGCCCTGGCCGAGGTCACGACCGACGACATGTATGCGTTTCGCAAGTGGTGGGTAGATCGGGTAATGGAAGGCGAGACGCGTGCCGACACCGCGAACAAGGACTTTACCCACCTGATCGGCAGCTGGAAACGGGTCTGCCGCGCAAAGGGCATCCAGCTCGGGTTCTCGACCGAAGGCTTGATGCTGCGGACCGACACGGACAAGGACGATGTGCGGCCGCCGTTCTCGCGCAGCTGGATCCGCGACAAGCTGCTGGCGCCAGGGGCGCTGAACGGGCTAAACTTGGACGCGCGCCTGATCCTGCTCGGCATGGTCAACACCGGCTATCGCCCGTCCGAGGGGGCCGGGCTGATGCCTGGCGAAATCCGCCTCTCCGATCCGGTCCCCCACATCCTGATCCAGCGGAACGAGAACCGCACGCTCAAGACCTCGCACAGCAAGCGCGCTATCCCGCTGGTCGGCGTCAGCCTCGATGCGTTCCGGCAGGCTCCGGGCGGGTTCCCCCGCTATGCAAAGAATAGCGCCGGGCTATCGGCCACCGTGAACAAGTTCCTGCGTGAGAATGGCTTGCTGGAGACGCCGGCACACAGCCTCTATTCCCTGCGCCATGCGTTCGAGGACCGGATGCTGACGGCTGGCATAGATGAGCGGGTGCGGCGCGACATGCTGGGTCACAGCCTGAACCGGGAACGCTACGGCTCGGGCGGCGATCTGGCGTTCCTGCGTGATCAGGTGGCCAAGGCCGCGATCTGACATGCCCCCTGACCCAGCCTACTATGAGGTTTCATGTGCCTGCGGGCATCGGGCTTACATAGCCACGTCTCATTGGGTTCATCGAGACGAGTTGATCCGCCGGGCGCGTTGCGGGGCCTGTGGTCTGAAAGCGATCGAGCATGTCACGTTCCTCACATCCTGGCATGAGAACCGGATCGGCACATTGAAGCCAGAGCTGCGGGACGTTCCTGTGCATAAGGTGTGAAAAGGCCGCCCGGAGGCGGCCCTTCGGTCTAATGTCGACCAAGCTTATCGCGGCTTGGGCAGCGCCTTTTCCAGGGCCCGCGACAGCGCATCATGCGAAGCGTCCTCGATCTTCGACAGGATGATGTTCTGCAGGACCGGGCCGGTGGCCTTGGCCTCCAGCTTGCTCATCGCCGTGGGCGAGCTGGCGCGGGCCTGATCCTGAATGAACGCCTCCAGGCGCGTGCCGGTCAGCCCCTTGCGCAGCCCGGCCAGGGCGGCGGTTTTAAGCGCCTGGTGCGCCTTCTGGATGTGTGCATCCGCGATCTGGATTTGCCACTTGCGGGCGGCGAAGCCTGCTGCGGCCAGCAGGGCGGGCGCGAGAACCGCGTCGATCAGCGCGGGCAGGTAGGACAGCAGCAGCGGCCCCATGATGTCGATCAGTCTATCCATGTCAGTCCCTCTTGCGCCTCGGCGCGGTTGAAGATCAGCAGGGCAGCAGGGCCGCCCAGGTAATAGCTCCGACCAGGCCATCCTGCCGGAGCTGCGAACGCCGTTGGAAGGACACGACCGCCGCGAAGGTCGCGGGGCCAAAGCCTCCATCCATGTCCAGATTTGCGCCCCGGCGGTTCAGCAGGGACTGGAGCTCGCGCACGTCGCCCCCCGATGCGCCGCGGCGGAGGACCGGGCGCGGCGAGGGCGCGGCGCACGGCGCCCCTTGGCCCAGGCCCTCGATCGCGGCCAGCACGCGGGCCCGGAACTTGTCACCGATGGCGATGGGATCGCGCGTGGCGGTGCGGTCCATGAAATCGTAGTCGAAATCCCACTTGCCAGCCTGCTTGATGCCAAGCGTCAGCTCGACCTCGCCATGTGAAAGAACCGTCGCCCGGGTTACGGGGATGCCATATTCGACGCACTGGCGCGCGTTCAGCTGCACCAGCGCCTCGACCTGGGCGGGCAGGGGAAAGGTTCGGCAGGCAAAGGGGCTGCGCCAGTCGCCGTTCGCCATGGCGCAAAGCGCGTTGCCGATCGTGCCGGTGTTCAGCGCGCGGGTATGGGCCGCATAGCGCCCCGCGACCAGCGGGCGGCCGGGCGCGTTCGCGGCGATCGGGTGCCGCCCATCGTGAACCGTCCCGTCCAGGGAAATCAGCTTGTGATAGTGGCTCAAATCCAGCGCCGAAGGCTCGTAACCGCCCCCGGTGTGGTGGTTGGCGATGCGGTTCATCATGGATCAGTCCTTTGGTTCACATTTTCAGGCAAGGCGAGGCGGTCGAGATGTTCCCCCTCGCAGTGGGTTGGATCACGAAAGAGGATCTGCATGGCGCCATCGAAGCGCGCCCAGCCTGACCGATGGGCATGTGCGCAAAGCGTTTCTCCTACAGGGCCGCCTATGCAGCGATTTGCAGCGATGGACAGGCGCTTGCGGCGGCTCATCATGACGGCTTCTCCAGCAGGGCGAAGGCGACGGGGCGGGTCTGATCGAACACCGGCTTGCCGCCGCAATCGAACTCCAGCGACAGATAGACCGTCACGCGGCCCGTCTGGACCTGCTGGGGAACATCGAGCATGAGCCGGATCAGGGTATCAGCCGCGCCGACCTGGCGGGCTGGGCGGATCGTCAGCCCGGCATTGGCAATGCCCGTCTCGTCGGTGAAGATCGCTGTCCGGTTCAGGAGCGTGCAGGGCGTGCCCAGCTTGGTACGGCGCAGGACCATGTTCAGGGTGATCTGTTCGCCCAGGTGAACCGGCTCGCGCACGAAGGACTGGCCCGGCACCTCGAAGATCACGCGATCCTCGCCGGTGGCACGCTGGACCTCTGCCGACAGCTCGTCCAGCTTGTTCAGCACCTCGGCCAGTAAATCGGGGCTGTTCCAGATGCGTTCGAGGCGATCCTTCATCGGCGTCACCAGGAGGACGAACACCGCCACCATGAGCATGATGAAGGTTCGGGCGGCCCACTTCTTCGCCTCGTCCAGCAGGAATGCGCCGAACGCTTGGGTTTTCTCACTCATCGCCGCCCCGCTGCTTCTCGGGGATGGCACGGCCCAGCAGCACAAGCACCGGGGCCAGGACGAGGACCAGCGGCAGGCGCCGGGTCCACAGGGATGCGGCGATCAGCGCGCCGGCCAGAACCGCGCCCGCGTCGATCGCGCTGTCTGCCAGTGACGATCCGGCGATAAGCAGCTGGCCGATCTCCCAGGGCAGGTAGATGGCCAGCGCCAGGCCACTTGCTAGCCAAGGGCGGCGTGCCATGGGCCGCAGCAGCGCGGCGGCCAGCAGCACGCCGATCATGGCGTGGCCGAACGCCGCGGCCATGCGCTCATAGTTACCCTGCGGCGTGCCGGGCGACATGAACATCTCGTAGATCAATTGGGGAACGCTCATCAGACGTGCCTCTCCTGTAGCGGGGGAAGGGGCACGTCCTGTGCGTGCTGGTATCATACCAGACGGGCAGGGGGCGGGGCTAGGCCGAATGCATCGGGATCGGGCGCGGGACCGTGTTCGCGCAATCTAAGGTTGCAGCAAGCGGAAACGTTTCACCGAGACTCTTTTGCGCGTTGCGCAGACTATTCACGCACTGGTGAAACCAACGTCGATTCGGCGCGAGAGGTGGAAGATGATTAAGAGTGCGGTTTTGGCTGCGGTGGCAGCGCTAGGTATTGGGTCGGCGGCTGAGGCTGCGACGGGGTTTTGTGACCGTTCGGACTTTTATGACCCGCCGATTTTTGGCCAGAAGGTTAAATACAGCTTTGATTTGTTTTTCAAAGAGGCGGAAACCTATGATGGATCAAGCATCACGTCTTACGGACCATATACAAAAGACGTTTCCGTCCCCATGCGCGCATCAATCACCTATCTGCCCGCTGATTACTGCGCTGATATCACGTTAACCTCACGTGGAGAAAAATGGAATATTACGGATCAGTCGTGGATTTCCGGTTTTTGGGCAATAGGAACGTCTCCCCTAGGTGACGGCTTTGTATTTTCATTTCTGAATGGCGAGCAAAATATTCTCTCCCTAATGCCAAATAATCTAGAGAATGTTAGCTATGTAGATCTGGCTATCGAGAACATACAAATAGCGCCCGTTCCGCTCCCCGCGTCTGCCGCCCTTCTTCCTCTTGGATTCGGCGCTCTCGCGATGATGCGAAAGCGCCGCAGGCGGGTTAGCTGACCGTCAGCCGCAGCACGCCGCCGACCACGGCAACGCCTGCGGGCAGGGTCGCGCCTTGGTTCACGACGGTGACGCCGGGTCCGGTCAGGTCGTAGGTGCCGGGTGCGACGCCTGTGGTATCGACCTCGACAATCGACCCGGCCGCCAGCACAAGGCTGGCCGCGACGGTTGGTTGTGGATCGTCTCCGGTGAGCCGGAACCTCTCCAAAATCGACATGCGGCTTGCGGCCGTGACGGCGGCCGTAACGGTGCTGTCCAGCATGAAGCGGCGGAACCGCAGCGTGCCGCCTGCCGCGATGGTCAGCGTTGCCGTTCCGGTGCCGATCCAGCCGACCGCGCCCTGCCGCCCGCACCGCAGGTCCATGACCTTGCCGCTGGCGATGATATGGTTTGGGCCAAGTGCGACCTCGGGGCTTTGACCGTCCACGATTAGGTTGTGGCCGGTGGCCGCCCCGTTCAAAACGATGCGCCCGCTTTCTGCACGATAGGTCTCCACGTTCTCCTGGCTGGTGATGAAGACCTGCCCGGATATGATCGTCGTGACCTGTCGGCAGTTCGCCAAGGTGCCGACAGTCATCTTGCCCGACGACAGTTCCAGCTTGCCGCCCTCGCTATCATAGCTGACCAGGTTGACGGTGTTCTCGCCGAACCGAACCGCCACGCCCCGCGCTTGCACGGTGTCGACGTGCTGCACGCCCGGAATGTCCTGCGTGGACCAGTTGTCCCGGTCGGCATAGAGGATTCCGGACGTGATCTCCGTCGCGGGCTGGAAAACCGCAGTCGTCGGGTTGATGCGCGCGGGAATGTTTAGGCCCCACGGGGCGCGGAAATAGGCCAGAACGGCTTGCAGTTCCGCCACGCGCTGCGCCGGGGTCAGCGTTCGCATGAACATGCAATATGCCTGGATCTTGTCGATCTCCTCAATGCCAGTCGTGTCCATCCGCGTTGAAATGAAATTCTGCACAGTGACTTGGTTCAGCATGGCAGGATCGCGACCCAGAGCCACAGCATTTTCTTGAGAGGTCCACTCGGTCGCATAGTTGTGGACGAATGAGCGAACCCACCACCCCAGCTCAGTGTCAGGGTGACGCGGATCAAATGAGTTTCTTCCTGCAATCCTGGTCGCTATCTCGACCGGATCATTAGGGTTTCGCGCGTGCATGAAGATGGTGTTGTGCGCAACCCCGCCACGGCTTCCCACTTCAAGCCCCCAATTCCGCGCGGGTGGGCGGTTAGGTCCGCGTCGGCCACCGCATGATGTGGTGACGGTGTGCCGATAAACGGGTGTGTTTCCCTCGCCGGGAATGTTGTATGCCCCGACCCCGAAATTGTTCCCCGCGATGTTGTTGTCCAGAAAGAATACGTCCTCGATCACACCGCCCCCGCGCTGCTGGATGCCCTGCGCCCCCGCGCGCGACGTGAACAGTTCGCGGATAATGACGTTCAGGCTACCATATTGGCCATAAACGTTGTGAACAAGTTCGGTAGGGTAAAGCGGGAAATCAATAGACGGGTCAAGGCGACTAAAACCATCGCTCCACCCGGCTTGGTCGATGAAGCACTTGAGCATCAGCAAAGAAAGCGTGCCCGAGTGATAAACTCCGCAAGCCCCGTCATGCGGGGGCGTTCCACCTGGGCTGTCGCCGCCCCAATACAGACGAGGGGAAAGTTCTTCTTTGAACCATGTGGCATTAATTCCGGCGCACATATAAAGGGTCCGATGACCGCCCTTAAAATTGAAATCCTTGTTGACAATTTTTACATGGCTGAAAATCGAAGAAAACCGTGATGCAACCTTGTAACGCTTAAAATCAACATCTTGGTAGGCAAGCCAAGTGTAAATCTCTTCATTCTGGAAGTTGGCCTCGATACCTTTAAGAACAGGGGTGTCTAGGGCCAAGTCTCCATAAGAGGTAATAAGGATTGGATGCAGCGGACTTTCGCCTGACGCCGACCTGGAAACCCATCCTTGGTTATTTATGAAAACTTGTTCAACATTAGAGTAATCATACCCTCTCTGAAGAATAAGCCAGTTAGAATTGAACAGCCCTCTTGTATCTGAAGCCCAGATATTCAGGACCGTTGCAATATCCAAAGCCTTTTCCGGCGAACGTCCATAAACGGTGCTTGTCCGAATGTAGCTGTCCGAAATTGAGGAAAGAGACAGCCCGGTTTCGTCAGCAATCATCTGCTTGGTGTAGCCGTGCGCGCCCGCCGTTGCGTAGTATTTCCGCCCGTTGCGCCCGATCTCAAATTGCAGCCGCCCGGTGGACGGGTCGATGGGCAGCATCCATCCGCGACCGTTTGAGAAACTGTGCAGCGTGTTTCGGGGCCTGACCTCGATAGAAATGCTACCGCCGTCGGTGGTCGTCGCTGCGATCTGCGTCAGCCCGTTTCCGGGAGGAAGGTCGTTCAGGTCCACATACGTCGATCCTCCTGACGCTGGCGATATATCGCCGTGTGAAACAGACGCCAGATCATAGTCCACGATAGACATGCGCCCGTCGCGCGCGGCGGCGACGGGAACCGAGGTTGCGACCTCCCCCCATTCGGAAACTGAAACCGACCCCGGCACCATACCATCGCCTGCGGTTCCTTCGAACGGGTTGCCTGCCAGAAGCGGGCTGTGAAAATAAAGGGGCATGATGACTTCCTTATCCCGCTGCGCGCAATTTGCGCGTCCAAGTGACGATGTTTGACGAACCAGACGATGCGCTGGTTGCGCTGTATGTCTGCGGCCCTTCGGCTTCCGCAAAGTCGGTGCCGATGAAGAGTTGGACAGCGGCTGCGCCGCTGACCGTGCCGGGGCTGATGTCGGCAATCTGAGTCAGGTTCGCAGAGGGCGTGAAAAGCTCGACGCCCTCGCCCATGCCGCGCCGGGACGCGATGCCGAAAACAACCCGCTCTCCTCCCAGCATCGAAACAGTCCGGGACACAGTGCCGTTGCCGCTAACGTTGTCAGTCACGAAAACGGGTGCATCGCTAACAAGTCCAACCCTGCGCCATACCTGCACGGCAAATACCGGCGCTTCCGGTTGACTGAAGGATATAACCACATTACCGGAAGTGCCTTCGGGGACAGGGGCTGACCACACCGCGCCGAAAACGTCGCCAGACGAAGGATGCTCGACCTTCGCAGACTGCGGGGATAAGGGGGTCGCCGCCACGCCGCCGATGGTCACAGCAGTGATCGCAGTCCCTGCGGTCGTGCCGATCCGTCCGCCCATGTCAATCTCAATGACACGGTTGGGGTCAGGCGCTCCGAGGTTCACCGAAGTCAGTGTGAACGACGAGACAGACGCTCCGCTGGTGCGAGCAATTCGCGCGTCAGTCGGTTCGAACGAGTTGCCGGGTGTGACAACCGGCGTAGGCTCAACGAAATACCCTGCCTCCGGCTGCGCAGACCGCGCCCCATTGGCGTCCGTCACCGTCTCTCGCGGGTAAATTGTCTTACCACCGTCCACAGCCACGCTAAACTCATATGCAGGATAGATGTCGAACGACAGGCCCGTATCGGGCAGCACATCGTTATCTCGGACAAATCGCGGATCGATCGTAATTGTCTCCGACAGGCTGACCCACAGGCCGGGGATCATCACCAGAAAACCCGGATTTTGCGTTGCCTCGACCACCCTTGGCGGGACGAGGCAGACGGGGCCAGCGGCAAGCAGCGCCGTGTTCACGGTGTGGGTTCCGGCATAGGCTTCGGGCTCGGTCAGCGTGAAGCTGATGATGCCGCTTTCTGCGGTCACCCCGTCGATAATCGCGCGCTGGTCAGATGTGACGACCCAGTGCGGCGTGACCTGCGGCAGCGCCTCTACCGTCAGCAGATAGTTGATCGTTGCGGATTGCGGATCGGGCTCGCCATCCGTGACCCGGCTATCGGTCACGCGCACAGACCACCCATAGCCGCCGACCGGGAACTGGTTGCTACCCGTCAGGTTCCCGCCTGCCGTGATGGTCACGCCCAGGGGCAGGGGGGCCGCCTGAACCTGCGAGAAGGTATAGGGCGGCACGCCGCCAGAAACGCGGTGGGCCATGTTGTCGGTGAAGCCGGTTCCGAAAGGCACGACGATCGGGTCAGGCTGGTTGATCGTTGGCGCCGAGACAGCCGGCAGAGTTTCAAGGTCGAAGACCTCGCCAACCGTCCTGATCTCGATCTCAACGCCGGGGCCGAACGCCTCAACGGCAGTCTCAGGCCCACCAGGGAAGAACGACCAGGCACCGCCGTTCTTCAGGCGGGCCATGGTTCCAATTGCGACAGCCATCAGACAGGTTCCTTTACGATGTAGCCGCTCGTGGTCGGCTCGAATGTGAAATCGGGGACCGGCGCCAGGCTCACGACGATGTAGCCAAGGCGGGTCGGGATGATGACGGTCTGCACCGGCTCGGGATCGGGGTCTGGATCAGGCGGCGGCACCAGTGCGGCCTCGATTGTCGCGACAGCGGTGGCCTCGACCACCACATCGCCCGGCCCGGTCAGGCGCACGCGCGCCGTGAGCGTGCCAGCTGCAGGAAGGTCCAGCAGATCGCCCGGCAGAAGGTCAGGCAGCATGTCGACATCGTTCAGATCGAGGAAGAACTCGACCTCGATGGGCTCCGTCCCGCCATACTCGCCCCAGAGGACTCGGATTTGCTCGCCTGCCCGCGCGGTGGCAGGATGGAACCGAGGCTCGGGATCGAAGAAGGGCGGGGTGATGACGGGGCGCGGGGCGATCTGCAGCGCGATGACGCGCACGCGGGTCCGGTTCTCCGCGTCTGTCAGGGTCACGGTCAGGTAAAGGATCGCGGGCGCAGTCAGGTTGGCCGGTGGCGTGATGGTGCCCCCGGATAGCAGCTCGGACACGTCCTCACCGCCCAGGTCCAGCGCATAGGTCAGATTGACCGATGGGTCTGCCGGTTCGCCCAGCAAAACGCCGATGGGTTCGCCTGCCATCGCCAACGCCGCCGTCAGGGCGGGCTGCACGGCAAAGCGCGGGGCCAACGACAGGAAGGTGCCCCTTTTGAAGATGGGGCTGTAGCCCAGCTGCCATCGCCTGTCAGCGAACGCCCAACGCATCAGGCCGTGGCCCGAACCACGGTGACAGGGGTGCCCTGGTCGGATTTAATCTTGAAGGCGTTGTCGGCGCTCAGTGGATAGAGATTGCCCGCCTTGAGCGGGATGCCCTGGGTCGCTCCTGCGGGCGCGCTGTGTGACGTGATGCGCGCATCGCCGTCCACGTAGATGACGGTCGGCTCGTCTGCCACGGGCAGATCGACGTAATCGGGACCAACGAGGATATCGGGGTAATCGGCCATGGACGTGGGGCTCCTGATCGGTGGGGCCTCGTCACGTCCTGTGCGAGCGGATGGGGGCAATCTAACAGATCACCCCCATGTCGCGCCAGCGTCAGTTATAGACCGGCGTGGGCATCTCGCCGCGCAGGCGGTCATTCAGCTTGCTGTTAAGCGTCACGCCGAATTCGTTGCGCTCCTTCGCCCGCGCTCGGCTGCGGATCGACTGCCGGATCGTGTCGCGGGTGATCGGGTATTCGGGGAACTCGCGGTTGAACTCCTGCATGTCGCGCATGACGCGCGCCGGGATCTCGCCCCCATCCTGCATGGCCTTTCCGATCAGCCGGTGGATGCGGGCGCGGCGGCCCGTAATCTCCCGCTCGCGGGCCTTGAGGCGCGCGTTGATCTGATACCGCTCGGCCAGCTCGGCAGGCGTGAACCCCATGGCGGTACGCACCGCATCGAGGGGCCCAACCTCCATCAGCGGATCGCCATAATAGCTGTTCGCTCCATAGGTCATGAACCGGGCGGGCTTGATGACGCCGTTGCTCACGAAATTGGGCACCAGCTTCTCAGCGCCGCGCATCAGGTTGTCGCCGTTCCCTTCCGACCAGGCATCCCCGATCATCGACAGGCCCGACATGAACTGCCCGCCGATACCCACGACAGGCCCCGCAAACTGCTCCAGGTAGTGCGCCCAAACGTCCTGGCCTTCGGTGCCCTCGCGAGGGGGGCGGAACCACAGGTTTGGCATCCCAAGCCGTTCCGTCAGGCTGGTACCTGTGACCGTTCCGGGAACGCCGTGCAGGACCATGCCCATCGCCCAATTCCATGCGGCCGTGCCCAGATCATCGCCCTCCATCAGAAGCGCGTCCTGAATCCAGTCCTCGATGTCGTCGCCATCGCCGCCCGGCATCACCGCGCCCAGCAGGGCCATCAACAGGCCATAGCCCCAGACGCCCTTGATCCCGGCATGGGCCATCATCGACAGGCTGACGCCGACCAGCTGGCCGCGTGCCTCGCGCCGTTCCTCTGCCGTGGCGCCCGCGAACGCTTGGTGCGTGTCGCGGAATAGGCGATACAGCGCGTTCACCGTGAAATTGCGGAAGGTGAAGATGATCTTCTCGAAATCCCCCTGCATCATCCGCGGGCGCGCGGTGTTCTGGTAATCGAAATGCGTGCGCCAGGTCAGGTCGGCGGCATCGTTGATCGAGGCATCATGATCGCGACCATCCGCCCGCGCCAGCCGGTAGGCTGCCAGGAACGTCACCTCACGGTTCAGGCGCTCGGCATGGTGGAACATGAACCCGATGGTCCGCATCACCTTCTCGCGGGTCGGGTTGTAGGCTACGCCCGACTCCGCGACGGCGGCCAGATCATGCGCCTGCGTCTTGTCGATCGTGCCCCGGCGATAGCCTTCCTGGATCGCGGCCCGCTCATCCTCGGTCAGGTTCTTGCTGCGCTCGGTCCAGCCCTTGCCGCGCCCGAAATCAGCGGCGGCCTTGCCCAGGGCTTTTGTGGCTCCCGTCACGCCCGCCTTGGGGAAGGCTGTGCGCAGGATCGGCACGCCGAAGATGGTGGTCTGGCTGATGTTGACCAGCGCAGAGGCAGGCGACATGCCCAGATACCAGACGAAGGCGAGCGACGTGCCCGCCGTCACCAACGGGTTGTTCGTCGGCTTCATGGTGAAATTGTGCCGCTGGCGCATCTCACGCACCACGAACCCGGCCCGCTCGGGATCAGCCTGACGCCCGGCCTGCGCCTCGGCCTCGTTCAGGGCATCATCCATGCGCAGGCCATACCGCAGCCGCGCCAGGTTGTGCGCGCCGTGGAACATCGCCGACGAAAAGGCCCGCACCGCATCCTTGTTGAATCCTGACCGGCCCTTGCGGTGGATCCGGCTCTTGCGCACCGACAGGTCAGGCAGGCTCTCCAGCCAATGCTGCCAGATCGCGTCCATCGTCTCCGGGCTGGCGTCCGATTCCGACAGAATGCCCTCGACCTCGCTCACAAAGCGCGGGTCCACCATGCCTTTCAGGTCGGCATCGCCGCCCAGGACGCCACGGGTGACGGTCCAGCCTTCCGCCGCGCCCTCTTTTTCGGCGCGGGCCACCTCGTCCTCCTGCTGGGCTTTCTTCTCGAACCGGCTGAACGAAATGACAGCGCCATCGGCATCCCGCACGGAGACGAAATAGCTGCCGAAGCGAGCGAGCGGGAAATACGGGCCCTTGAGGCGGTTCGTCTCGAAGGCTGCGCGCAGACTTGCCATCCTGGCCGCGCCGTTGTCCCGCGCCCGCTTCTGGGTGGCGGCCAGGCGACGGTCGGCCTGGTCGACGGCCTCGTCGCGCGCAGCCCCGGTCAGCCCCTCGTCCTTGATGCGCTGCATCTCGTCCTTGTGCTTCTTCTGGGCACGCTTCAGTGCCAGCTCGTTCGCCACCTTCACGTTGTCCAGCACGGCCTGATCGGTCGCGTCGGCCATAGTCGCGTATTCGTCGCGGACCTTGCCATAGAGGGACTGGAAATCGGCCGGCAGCGCGTCGAACTGCCGCTTGAGGCGGTCATAGGTTGCCTCATGGTCCGCGATCTCCTGCGCCACGCGGGCGGCAAAGGCGCGATCCTCGGGGCTGGCAACATCGGCGCGGTCGATGCGCCGCGCGCTGTCCAGGTGCGGGTGCCGCCAGTCGTCGGTCTTGCTCGGGTCGATACCAGCCAGCGTGCTTTCGTGCATCAGGTCCATGAGGCGGGTGTTGGCCTCCTGGTCCTTGCGGCCGATCTTGGTCCACTCGTCCACCGCTGCGGCGGCGCGGGCCTGCCAGTCGTTGCGTTCGGCATCCATCGACTGCTTGAGCCCCAGATAGGTCTGGGCCGCCGACAGGTTCTTGCCCAGCTCCTTGAACAGGGAATAGCCCGGCACCGCGCCCAGCAGGTTGAACTGCTGGTTGCGGCCCATGGCGTCGGTCAGGAAATTGCTGAACACCTCGGGCGAATTGCTCCATGCCTCGCGGCTGAACAGCGCGCGGGCGGCCACCCCGCTCCGTTTCCGGGTCCGGGCGGCACCCTCGCGCAGGGCACTGGTCAGGCCATCCATGTTACGCTGCTCGCGCGCCGCGCCGCGCCCGGTACCGGGCCCATCCGGCCCGCGCCCGCCGACCTCGCCCCCGGCGATCCGCCGCATGATCGTGGCCGCGTCCTGGAACCCCTCGCCGCGCAGCGCGGACGCCACGGCATTGAAGAAGGATCGGATGCGGCCCAGGGCATTTGCCATCGGCCCGGCAGGGGCCTCACGGTTGCCCTGTGCCCAATCGGCATAGAACTCCGCCACCATCTCCTCGGTGCGCCCGGCCTCGGTCAGATCAGGATAGGCCGCCTCGACGCGCTCGCGCACGGCCTTGTCGGCCCGCGCCGCCCGCGCCAGGGCGCTCCATTCCGCCCGGGTGAACAGGCCCGCCTCGCCGCTCCAGGCCTCGGGGTCGCGCAGAGCGTGCAGTATCTCGTGATCGAGCGTGTGCCGCCACTTGCCTGCGCGGGTGCGAAGGATGCGGATGACGCCGCGCTGATAGGTGCCAGCCGCGCGGCCCTCGCCCCCGGCCTCGGCCCGGACACGACCGGCAATCCCGATCTTCTCCAGCTCCGCGCGGGCCGCAGCGTTGATCGCACGCGCAAAAGCAGGGGTCATTTCAGGATCAGCGCCGTTGACAGAGTTGTCCGCGATCTCCATGTTGATTGTGCCGAGGTCGTTCAGACCGCCGCTCCGGGCTTCAGTTACCCGACCAGCCGCGCCTGAATTTCTGACCTCGGCACCGTTCTCCATCGACAGATCATAGTGATAGTGGCCATTACCGTCCTCTCGGATGGTGATGAACAGATTATGCGTCTCTCCGCCGACCGAGACACGCGCCCGGACGGTATGGAACTTCAGACGTTCGTTGCCGCGCTTCCTGTCGCCTTGGCTCGAAACGAGCGTTCCTTGCTCGATCATTGCCGCGAGGGCTGGCACGGCCCGCAGCAGGAAATCACCTTTCCGGCCGCCCAACTTCTTCGAGCCCACGCGGCCAAACTGCACCTTCCAGCCTGTTTGGCCCATCGTGACGGTCGTGCCGACAAGGTTCTCCCGATACCAAGCCTCGGCTTTCATGCCTAGGTCGCGCATATCCGACCAATCCCCCAGCTCGTCGCCCGTGAGGCTCACAACCGGCTCGGCTGTGAAGCGGGACTCCTGCGGGGCATCCACCTGTCCGTCCTGATTGCCTTCGGCCTCGGCCGCCGCCGCATCCGCGACCAGCGCCGCCTGCAGCGTGTCAATCTCGGTTTCCAGGCCATCCAGCTTAGCCTGGTCGGCAAACTCCTTCACGCCCTCCAGCTGGGCGCGCAGCGCGGCGGCCTGGCGCTCGGCCTTGGCCCCCTCGGCCTGATAGAACTCCAGATAGCGTTCCGGCTTCTTCAGGGCGTGTTCCAGCTTGCGGACAAGGCCCACGGGATCGTCGCTGAACTCGGCATCGGCCAGGTCCATGACCGGGCTGTGACGGACGCCCACGCGGGCGCTTTTCATGAGCTCCGACCAGTCAGCCTCGACGGGGAACCCGCCGATGTTGCCGACGACAATCTCGCTCACCGACTTGCCAGCCTCGGCCAGCGCCTCGACGCGCGCCATGATCGCCTCGCCAGCCTCCTTGCGGCTGTCGAACTCGGTGGCGCCGACGCGCATCTTGAACTTGTCGCCCGAAAGATCGGGGATCACCCCCGTGATGGGTTCGACTTTGCGCGCCTCGTCGCGGTTGAACTCGATTCCGCGCATGGCCGACCTGATCTGCGCGCGCAGCTTGGATCGCTGCGTATCCACGGCCCCCGCCCGGCGGCGCAGCTTGTCGCGCTCGGTTTTCAGCTCGGTCAGCTGCAGGATGCGCGGGTCGCTCGTGGTCATGGCCTTGGCCTGCTCGAACGCGCTGGCCTCGCCCAGATCCTCCATGTCCCGCATGGTCGGGTCGCCGCGATAGAAGCCCTCGATGAATGCGGCCTTGCGGCCCATCATCTGCCACATGGTCGCGTCATAGGTGCCTTTGGTCGAATAGTCGTTGATCGCGATCTCGGGGTTCATGTTCCCCTGCCGGATGCCGCGCCCGTTGCGCTGCTCATCGTCGGCGGGGAACCATAGCGGGTCGAGGTTGTGGATTTGCGCCAGGCGGCGCTGCGCGTTGACGCCCGTGAAGATCGACTTGGACCCGATCAGGATTCGGCGCTTGCCCTCGTTCATGTCGTTGAACGCGCGCTGCTTGGCCAGGTGCGATTTCAGGTCGCCCGCCATGATGATGTCGCTCTCGGGCACGCCCATGCGGATCAGTGATGCCTTGATATGGCGATGCACCGAAAAGCTCGGATTGTGCTTCGAGGGGTTCACGCCAAGCGTGGAAAAGATGATCTGCGTGGTGGCGCCGCGCATCACCGGCTTGGCGGTATAGCCGCCTTCCGGCTTCACGCCATGCAGGGGCGCATCGGCCCCGGCCTTCCAGCCCTGATAGACATTCTGGATCATCCGCTCAAGCTTCGAGCCCTCGCCGCTGGCGGTGGGGTCCACAAGCCGCATGTCGATCGCAGCCAGGCGGCCATCGTTCACCACGTTCAGCATGATGTCATCGCCGGGCTTCGGCTTGCCCTTGCGCTGCTGCATGGCCCTCATGCGAGCGGCCAGGTCGCGCTGGAACGCCTTCTGCTCCGGGCTGGACTCGATCACGACCAGGTTGCGCCCGCCGCCGCGCAGCTGCGGGCGGGTGACGTATTTCTCAAGGTCGGCGCTGGTCACGATGTCCATGACCTGCCGCACCATCAACGACAGCTCGGGCGTGTTCACGAACTTGCTGAACCGGCTGACCTCCTTGTAGCCCCCATCCGGGGTCTGCTCCAATTCACTCGCCACCTCGCCAAAGGTTGCCGCCCAGGCATCGAAGGCGCTGATGTTGCGCTCGTCCAACGCCTGCGGCTGCATGAAACGCTGCAGGCTGAACAGCTCGGCCATGGTGTTGGTGATCGGCGTTCCCGAGGCGAACACCAGCCCGCGGCCCGGATTGCGCCGGTCCACCGATCGAGATTTGATGTAGAGGTCCATCGACATGCTGGACCCCTTGGGGTCGATGCCTTTGATGCTGCCGTTGGTCGTGGCGAAGGACAGCTTGCGGAACAGATGGGCCTCGTCCACGAACAGCATGTCGACGCCGATCTCATCGAAGGTGAACACCTCGTCCTTGCCGGTGTCCTGCGTCATGGCGGTCAGGCGCTGTTCGGCCTGCTCCATCATCTGCGCGATCTTCTTGGCGGTGCTGACCTTATCGCCTGCGTCCTTCTTGCCTTCCTTGATGCCCAAGGCCGCAGCGACGGATTTCAGCGCGCCCAGGGTGGCCTGATCCTGGCCGGGCACTCGATCGCGTGGGTTGTCGCTCTGGTCCTGGATCAGCTCGCGCAGGTCGGCAAGCATCCCCTCGACCACAGCGGCCTTGGCGGCGGGGCTGGACGGGATCAGCTCGAACGCGCTGTGCGTGATGATGACGGCATCGTAATCGCCGCTGGCCGCGTCCGCGACGAACTGGCGGCGACGGTCGCCCTGGAAGTTGTTCTCGTCCGCAACCAGGATATTCGCCAGCGGGTATTGCTCCTGGAACTCGGTGGCGAACTGCACAAGCATGTGGTTCGGGACCGAATACCACGGGCGCTGTGCCAGCCCGAGGCGGCGGGCCTCCATGCCTGCGCCGATCATGGCGCTGGTTTTACCGGCGCCGACCGCATGGGCCATGTAGGTGCTGCCCGACTGCAGGATGCGCGCGACAACAGCGGTCTGGTGGGGCCGCCAGGTCCAGCCTGCGTTGATACCCGGCGTGGTCAGGTAGGCACCATCATAGACGGGCGCCACCTCGGCATTAAACGCCTCGTTATAGCGTTCCTCCAGCATCTCGGCCCGGGCCTCGTCGGACCACAGCCAGTCGGCAAAGGCGGTGCGCAGCTCGGCTGCCTTGTCGGCGGCGGCCTGGGTGGCTTCCTCGTCCACAAAGGTCGTGGTGCTGCCATCCGCGTTCTTCACCGTCCGCGACACGCGCATGGGCTTGTTGTTCATGGCGCGGCGCATCATCTCCGCGAACGGCACGTCCTCGGTGCCCCATTCGTTCTTGGCCGGTGCGCTGCTCTTATCGCCATCGACAATCCACTGGCCCAGGGCGCGCTTGAACTCGGCCTTGAGGGTCAGCCCTTTCGACTTGGCGAACTCAGCATAGAGGCCATGATCGAACCAATGCGCGCCCAGGGGTACGACAATGCCGCTGCGCGGGATCGGGTCGGGGATGACCTTCTCCAACTCGGCCACGTTCTCGGCAAAGCGGATGTCGCGTGCGATGGCGGCCTGCGCCTCGGCCAGCTTGCGCCGCACATTGCCCGAAAGGTAGCGGGTCCGCGTCTCCATCTCGCCCGTGGCCGGGTTCTCGAACACCTTGCCCTTCAACTCGGCGCGGACGCGCTCAGGCGTCGATCCCGATGCCTCCGCGATCCGGTCGATGTCGATCCGCCCGGTATCGGCCAGCTGGTGCAGGAGTGCATCCTCGGGGGAATTAATCTTGGGCGCGGTGGCCTTCTTCACCGCGTTCTCGGTGAACACGCGGGTCTTGCGGGCCTGGCCGGTTGCCCGGTCGAACTTCTCGATGGCGCGCAGCCGGAAGGATTCGGGATCGCCCCGGAAGGGGTCCATGTTCGGGAACTTCTCGATCACCTTGTCGGGCACGGCATCGGGGTTGAACGTGCCTTCCCGGTATCCCGGCTCATGGGAGGCCTCGCGCCGCGCGCGGGCGATGGCGGCCATGCTGGCCTCTGCCTCGATCAGCGGCCCGGCATCGAAGCTGCCGGTGTCGAAATCCAGCCCGGCAGACCGCGCGTCCTCGGCCGCACGCTGGCGCAGCCCTTCCAGCTCAACAGCGGACGGGCGGCGATAGCTTTCCTCGACCTTGTTCAGGGGGCCGTTCTTTTCCACGAAGGCGTCATAGAGGCGGTTCAGCTCCGCTCGGGCGGCGGTGGCATCCGTCTCGGCCAGATCGGCGGTATAGACGGCGCGCAGGGCGTTCCTGATGGGCACCAGCTGGGTAATCAGCTCGTAATCCCCCTTGGTCATCCCGCCGCCGCTCTTGCCCTTGCGCTGGACCGGCTTGCCCTCGCGTCCGTCGAACTGCCACAGCTCGCCATCCTTCAGGTAATAGCTGCCGGTTTTCGTCTCGGCGCTGGTGGCATCGCGGGGGCCGTCCATCATCTGCAGGGCAGACGGGGCCGACATGATGCGCTCGGGAAAGCTCTCCAAGGCGGTGCGCAGGTCGCGCGCCAGGTTCGCACCCTCGCGCGGGCGCACGCCGATCCGGGGGGCGCCGACCAGCGTGTCGAATGCACCCTGCTCCCCAAGGATCATCTCGGGGTTCTCCTGGAAATAGCGGTTCACGGCCAGATCGACCGTGCCACCCTTGCCATCCGGGTATGTGACCAGCGTGGATTCGCGCCATGCCGGGTTGGCCTCGGCCTCGCCCTCCAGACGCTTGCGCAGCACGATGATGTCGGTCGTGACCTGCGTGCCGTTCTCCGCAAAGGCGGTGTTGGGCAGGCGGACCGCGCCCACCAAGTCGGCCCGGTCGGCCAGATAGTCGCGGGCCTTGGTGTTGCGCTTGTTCATCGTGCCGGCGCTGGTCACGAACATCAGCAGGCCGCCCGGCCGCACGCTGTCGAGGCTCTTGGCGAAGAAATAGTCGTGGATCATGAACCCCTGCGGATAGGCGGGGTCGGCGGTGATCTTGGTCTGCGAGAAGGGCGGGTTGCCGATCACTAGGTCGTAGAAGTCCCGCGGCATGGGGGTCTGGATGAAATCGCCGTGCTTGATGTGCGACTGCGGGTAAAGCGCCGCGGCGATCTTGGCCGTGACATGATCCAGCTCGATGCCGGAATACTGGCCGAACACGCTCTTGGGCATGGTACCCGCGAAACCGCCCACACCCATACCGGGCTCGAACACCTGGCCGCCGGTGAAGCCAAGGCGCTGCGCCAGCGCCCACATATTCCGCAGGACGGGTTCAGCCGTATAGAAGGCATATTGGCTGGTCTTTTCGATGGTCGCCCGTTCCTCGGGCGTCAGCAGGTGGTCCAGATCGGCGGCGATGTCCTCCATCCTGATCTTGCCCGCGCTGTTGGGCAGGGCAGGGGCGAGGACGCCCGCACCGCCGTATTGGGCGAGCTGCTGACGTTCATTATAGGTGGCAGGCCGCCCCTCGCGCTCCAGATCGCGCACGATCTCGATGGCCTTCACGGCAGCACGGGCGCGGGTCTTGTCGCCGCCTTTTAGGGCAAGGCCGCCCTCGGGGATAACGTGGTTTCGGCCTGGCTCTAGTCGTTGCCCATCGACAGCTCGGCCATCGCTTCGGCCATCACCATCTCGCGCATCATCACGTCGCCCGCCGGATCGTCCTGCGTCGGGTTCGGGTCCAGATTGGCCCGCGTCCGCTCGACCACGGCGCTGACGTGATCCTTCAGCGCGTTCGGGCCGCGTTTCTGGATCTTGCGGGCCTCGGTCGGGGCTTGCTCGACCATCGCCTTCATCAGTGCTGTTTCGATCATCGGGCGCGCCCTCCGGTTGAGTGTCCTGCCCGATGCTATCACCTTCGGGCGATTCTTGCGATGTGGCTGTTTCGACAGGTGCCGTCTCGGGCTCGGCCAGCGCGGCGCGGACTTCGGCCATGACCTGATCGGCGGTGTCGAACGCGCTCACGTCCTCGCCGTTCAGATCGGCATTGTCGCGCACGTCATTGTAGGCCGCGCGCATGTAGCGTTGGGATTCGCGCGCCGTCAGGCCTGTGTCGGCCATGAAATCGCGCAGCATGGCGCCGAACTTGCGGATGCCGCCTTTCACATAGAGGCCGGTCAGCTCGACGGCCATGCCCAGCAATTCGGGATCGAGGCCGCTGTTGGCCTGGTTCCGCAGCCGGTCGGCCAGCTTATTCTTCAGCTCTGCCATGCGCGCCTGGTCGGCGTCGGACAGTGCCGCGGCCACGCCGGTCGGGGGTGGGGCAGCGGCGGGGGCTGTTACACCCGCGTCGTCAGTGCCTGATTGACCGTCCAGCCGCGCCGTAGCCTCTCGCGAAGTGTCGTTGGCTTCAACCCCACCTTCCGCGCCCATACCTTCAGCGGAAGCGACTCGCCGTTGTGGGTCAGCATCCTCCGATATGGACCGGTTGGAAGGCGCTGGTTGCTCAACACCTTCTCCATCGGCATCCCGACTGCCAGCCTGCGATACAGGGTCGATGGAACGATCCCCGCCGCTTTGGCTGTTTCCATCGCCGTTTTGCCCGCCAAGTCTTTGACGAACCCCGGCCTGTTCTCCGCTTGCTGCTGAGGCGTCGCCCATCGAACGTTGCCTGGACGATAGCCCAGTTCCGGCTTGATCCGGTCGATCGAGTGGATTGGGCTCGGCTTCAGCCCGACCTCCGCTAGGAAGGCCGGAAAGTCGTCCACCCATTCCGGGGCTATCGTTATCCCCGCCCCTCCGTATGTCGGATAATCCTTGTGCGTCGGCCGTAGGCATCTGGCTTTCATCCGTTGCCAGGTTCCGTACTCGACCGTTTTCGACATTCGGTGCGTTGTCATTCGAGGCCTCCCGCGTGTCCCTTTTTACACGGGGGGGCTTCTGTTTGTCTACACCAACTGTGAGAACCTCCGGGTTGGATTTGGCTGCGTTTTCAGCAGGCGCGAACGCATCGGCCCGCTCGGCGTTTACGAACACGCCGCCGTCCTTCTTGAACGAATAGGGGTCGATCGCGTCGGCCTCGGCCTTGGTCACGCCTTGCAGCACATAGCCGGTCTTGGCCTTGCCCTTCTTGGTGGTGTGCGTGATCAGCCCGGCCGCGCGGGCTGCGGTCAGTGAACCGCCCAGCTTCCCGGTGTCGCCTGCCACATCCAGACCGCCCACAGCACCGCCGTCAGGCTCGGGTCGGGTTGCTCCCTCTCCGGGTTCTCGATCCATGCCACCAGGCGCTTGCGCTCCTTCCTGGTCAGGAACCCCGCGCGCTGCAGCTCCTTCGCCGCTGTCCGCGCGCACATCATCCACCCCAGCGGGGGCAGGCCCGCCCTCGGGCCCATCTTCTGCGCTTGTGGGTTCCACATTGGCCGGTCCTCCGAGTGCAATGCGCCCCTCCAGGATGGTGCGCAGGTTCCGGCGGCGGGCATCCCAGCCGCGCTGCTTGGCTTGTGCCGTCAGCCCGTCGAGGCGCTTGCGGGCCTGCTCCGGGTTCAGCCGGGCAAATTCTTCCTCGACCGACAGGGCAATGGGGGTGCGCTTCTTGGCGCCGACCGATGCCGCCACCGAGTTGCCGCCCAGATCGCCCCGCGGGGTTTCCTCGCGGTTCTGGTTCACCTCGGCCTGATTGCGGGCCGCGTCGAACGCCTCGGGCGTCAGCTCGACCTCCTGGCCCTGAATCCGCACCAGCGCGCCCTCGGGCGTCTCGCGCAGGAACACCGCATTCTCGTTCGCGCCTTCCGGGCTTCCCAGCAGGACCGTAGCGCCCGGCTTCTGATCGGGGAACCGGGGGGCGGGTTCGGCCACCGGCGCCGGAATCGACGCCGCAAGGCTCTGTGCGATCGCTTCGACTGGCCCGGCAGGCGGGGCAACCGGGGGAACGGGCATGATACCCATTCCGGCATCAGGAACCGCCGCGCCCGCCCCGAGGGAGGAGGAAAGGGTAGGCGCGGCGGTCTGATCCAGGCTGCTGCCGCCAGCCGGGACCAAGGGTGCGGGCGCGTCAGGAGACGGCCCGGCTAAATCGGGGGTCTGCCGAACCGTGATCGGCTCTGGCTCGCCCGGCTGGCGCGGGGCCGGTGCCGGGGGGATAATGGTTCCGCCGTTGGTGGGAGACGGCAGGCCCAAGGGCATCGCCGGGTTGATGTCGGCGGAAGGTGGGCGGCCAAAGATCGTGCCGCCGTTCTCGGGCGCGGGCAGGGCCAGCCGCTCGGGCGGGGCAGGCGGGGTGTCGGGCTGCGGGTCCGGTCGATCCGTTCCGCGCCCCAATGCGCCCGCGCCTGCGCCCATTGCGCCACCGGCCAGCGAGCCCGCGACGAAATCACCGAAGCTGTCCTCCATCAGGTCGACATTGGCCCCGGTGGCCGCCTCGATGCCCAGGCCCCCGGCCACGCCCTCTGCGGTTTCCTGCGCGCCCTCCTCCAGCGCCGACGCCGCGCCCTTCTTGCCAGCGCGCGCCAGCCGCCCGCCGCGCCCAAGCCAGCCGTCAGCGCCCATCAGGATGCGGTTGGTCGCAGCGCCGCCCAGGCCCGCCACCATGCCCTGCCGGAACCCGGCCTCGTTCTCGGCCCGGCGCGTCAGATCGGCCACGGCGCGGTCGTGGCTGGTGCCCGCCTCGCGCAACTTCTGGTATTCCGGCAGTCCCTCGATGACCGGGCGCCCGTTCTCATCCAGGGTCTTGGCCGCGTCCTGGACGAACTGGCGGCCCGTCTCGACGCCCTCGCCGCCGCCCATCAGGCCGCCGACGATCGAACCGGCCAGCGCCGGGCTCTTGGTCAGGACGCCAGCGGCCACCACGGGGGCCATGGAACCCAGACCCTCGGCAGTCAGGCCCGCAAGGCCCAGCATTGACGGATCGTCGCCAAGGGACCAACTGGACGGGTCCGCCAGACTGCCGCCCGGCTGCGTGCCCTCGCGCACACGCTGGTAATCCTCGCTGCGCCCCGCCGCGATGCCTTCGCCCGCGCCGCGCGCCACGTCGCCCGCCGCCCGGCCTGCTCCGCGCAGGGGCGTTGCCTGGGACGGATCATCGCTGAACGCGCCGCGTACGGCCTCGTCGGCCACCACGCCGGCCGCTTCCAGCGCACCACCGCCCGCGCGCAGCATCCCCGATCCGAAATCCCGCGCGATCCCGGCCACGCCTTCCGCGATACCCACGCGCCCATCATTGCCGCTGTCGGCGGCGGCGGGGGCAGGGGGCTCCATCCGGTCTGCCAGATCATAGGCGGTGTCCAGGATAGCCCGCCCGCGCCCCTCGTCGCCCGCAACCTCATAGATGGCATCCTCGATCGGCTTGCCCGCCTCGACCGCCTGCGCGATCCGGGTGGCATGAGCCTCGACCGCCTTCAGATCGCCGCGGCCCTCGTCCAGCGCCACCAGCACATTGACCGGCACGCGCGTCTTGCGCGAAATCGCCTTGATGTCGGTAGATTGGGGGGCGGTCTGCGCACCATAGAGGGCGTCGATCTGCGCAATTGCGCGGGCAGCGGGCGTATTGCCGGACATGGGGCTTCTCCGAGGGTGTGGATCAGCGAGCCCATGTCCTATGTCCCCGCCCTGCCGTTATGACATGGGCGGGGGCTTTCACTCAAGCAGGATCACCGTTCGGGGCGGCGCAGCATCGGCACATCGTCCTCTGCCGAGCCTTCTTCCGGCGCGCCCTGGCCCGCTATGGCCGCCCGCGCTTCCTCCAGGGTCATCGTCGGCTGACCAAGGCTATCAGCGGTCAACTCGATGAGCTTGAGGGCGTTAGCATCCGCCTGCTTGGCCTGCTCCTTGATAATGTCGCCACCCAGCTCGCGCCGCTCGGCGTCCATCTCGGCCAGGCGCACTGCAATGGCCTGCTGCTGGGCCATATACTGCTGCGCCGCCTGCTCGGGCGACAGCAGCCACAGGCCACGCTCGATCACGTCGCCAATGGTGCCTTCCTCGGTCGTTTCCTCACCTGTGGACTGGTTGCGCCGCGTCAGCCGCAGGCCCATGACCGTGCCATCGTCGTCGCGGATCAGGTCCGTCTTGTCTTTGACGATCTCGAATCCATCATCGAAATAGCCGCTGCTGTTATAGGCGTCGATCATGCGCGCGGCGGCGGTGTCCACGTCGCCCGACAGAGCCGCAAACACCGCGCCCGACCATGCTTTCATCCCGTCCTGCGCGGCGGCATCGTTCACGAAGGTCCGCAGCGTCTCGGCCTCCGCGAACTTGCCCTGGCGCATCAGCTCGCGCGTGATGATGGGCAGGCCGTTGTCGCGATAGCTCTGCATGTGAGTCTGCGCGGCGCGGTCGATCTGCGCGGGCGTCATGGGCTGGCCCGGCTTGACGCCCAGGGACGGCATGGCCTCTATCGCCGCGGCTCCGGCGGGCGTGCTGGTGGCGGCCTCTAGTGCCGATTCCGCGCCGGTCGCCGCTGCGGCCTGGCCCTCGTCGGCATCCTTCGGCACCGTCGCAGGCGCGTCGGGGAAGGCGGGGGCATTGCGGTTGAGCGTGTCGAACCGCTCCGGGGCACTCACCGCATCCTCGCCGGTCATCCACCTGCTGATGGCGTTGACGCCCGCCGCGATCGTCTCGCCGCCGCGCACCGCCTGATTGCCCACCGCATCATAAGCCTTCACTGCCGTGCGGTTCAGGTGCTTTCCGGCCTGCGCGACGTTGCGGGTCGCCATGCCATCGCCGCCCAGCTCATTGCCTTCATCGAGGCGGAGCGCGCGGGCCACGGGGTTCTCGGTCGCCCGGGACATACCAGCGGCATCGACCTGCGCCTGACGATCTGCGGACGCATCGCCCTGCTTGAGGCGGCCAGCCTTGGCGGCCTCGGCCAGTGCCATCTGCTCGGTGGCATCGCGCGGACCGCGCAGGGGCGTGAACGTGCCATCGGGGTTCTCGACCAGCAGGGGATCGGCCTCGGCCTCGGGCGCAGCCCCCATGCCCTCCTGTGCGGCGCGCTGCGGCGCAACCACGGGGGCGGCGGTACCATGGCTGTATTGCGGCTGCGTGGCCGGATCGCGCAGCGGCATGGCCGGGCGGGGGATGCCCTCGGCTGCGGCCCCATAGCCCAGCTGCGGCGTCCCGCCCTGCGTGGGGGGCGAGCCTTGCGTTGATATCGCTGCGGTCTGGATCGGGCCGGGCTGGTTCGCCGGGGGCGGGGTTGCCCCCATCCCGCCGCCCATCCCGCCGAAGGCCGCGGCGTCGGCCTCGGCCAGCGCGGCCCGGGTGGCCTGCGTGTCCTCCCAGCCCAAGTCTGCAAGGCGCTGGCGCTGCTGCGCATCGGTCATCTGCGACCGGTGCGTCTGCCCCGCCCACTGGTGCTGTTCGCCCGCCCAGCCGTGCATGTCGCCCAAGCGCTTCTGACGCTCGGCCTCATATTCGTCCAGCACCTTCTGCCGCTCTTTGCTGTCCTTGCGATCCTCCCAGCGGTCGCGCGTGTCGCGCCCGCCGACAAAGCCGTTCACGAAGCTGGCGAATCCATTACCCAAGCTCATCGGGGCCTCCTTTACGAAACCGGGGGCCGGGCGCCGACGCCACCGCCCATGTATTGCTCTCGAAAGCCGCTGATGGCCTGGTCAAGTTGGGCGTCGGGCACCTTGCGGAACCCCACCCATTCGGAACGGATCGCCGCGCGGGCGGCCTCGGGCGATGATGCCCCGCGCAGCCGGTTGGCGGCCAGGTGCCGGGCAACGGCGTCTTGCGTGTCACGGTTAAACGGCGTCGAGGGGTCCAGCCCCATCTGTTCAGCCGCCCGCTTCAAGGTGCTGCCGACGATCTGGTGACGGCCCATCGGGGTTGCCACGGTCCCGCCGTTCTTGCCCGCCACCCACTGCCCATAGGCGCCGCGGGGGTTGGCGAAGTCGATGGCCTGACCGATGGTCATGTTGCTGATGCGCGTGCCCTTGAACTGGCCGTCGCGCTGGCTGTGCCCGAACAAGGTATCGTAATCCCCTGCGCCCTCGTGCTTATCCATGAGGGACCACAGGTCGATCGTCTGGCCGGGCTTGAAGTCGCCTGCAGATGCGCCGGCTGATCCGGTGGCCGGGGGTGCGCCGTCATTGGCCGGGGCCGCCCCGCCATAGCCCAGACCGCCAGCGGGCGGCATGGCACCGAATCCGCCCTGCGCGCCGCCTCTCTGCATCTGCTGGCCCATCATGTCGATCAGTCTGTCGTTCTGCGCCATGACGGCGGCGCGCTCGGCCCGGTCCTTTTTGGCGGTTGCCCCGTTTGCAAAACCCTGCGCGAAGCTGCCGATGGAATTGGCGAGGCTCATGCTGCCGCCCTCCCGCCCTTGCCGCGCATCCGGTTGTCCAGATCCTGCACGGCCTTGGTGAGCGTGCCCAGGTAGGACGCAATGTCGATGGTCTTGCCGTCGCCCTTGCCGGTGGCCTTCTGGAAGTCCTCGGCATAGGCCCCGACATGGTGGCCGCCGTCGCCCATGCCCGGCTTGTAGTCCCATTCCTCGACCGGCATCTTGCGCACGGCCTCGATGCCCATGCCGTCCTTGACCGGCTTCTTGTTGGTCTTGGCGTCCTTGGAAGACAGCATCATGCCCGCCACCGATCCTGCTGCGCCGAACATGGCCCCGATATTTGCCTGCTTGGCCTGATAGCCCTGCATTTGCTGCTGGAATTGCGTGTTCAGCATTTGGCCCTGCTGACCATATCCGCTCATCGCGCCGTTCGCGCCCGCGCTGATGGCACTGTTGGATAGCCCCATGCTGGTCGCAGGGTTCACGCCCAACCCGGAACCCAGATTGATCGCGTTCGCCATCTTCTGTTCGCCCTGGGCCTCGATCCGGTCGCGGGCCATGTTCCCGGCGCCGACCGCCGCCAGTGCCATGTCATTCGCGCCGTCGCGCTGGCTAGCAAGGAACCGTCCGCTGTTCGGGTTTATCCCCATCGCCATCGCTTGCCGGGTCCGCGATCCATCCGCAACGCGCCCTTGCAGGCGCACATCTGCGATGGCCTCGCGGGATGCCGACTGGCGGCGGCCGGGCGTGTCCCATGCCTTCGCGTCCGCGATATAGCTGTCCTGCAGGGGCTTGAACGTGTCCGACCACCGGGCGCGGTCCTCCGCTGCCCATTCATTCGTGACCTTGGCCTGCTCCTGCATCCAGCCAAGGTATTTCTCACCGATTTCCGCGCTTTTGAGGGCCGCGATACCGATATTGGGGTCTGCTTTCGGTGCGCCACCGCCGCCCATCTGCCTTACTCCTGTTCGACCGGTGCCATCTGGGCCCGGTAATCTTCATCGACAGGCCCGGCAGAGGCCAATACCGTCTCTTTGGACAGTGACAGCACGATACCATCCCCGCCGCCGACAACGCTAGAGCGGTCACGGTATTCGACCTCGAAACCGATCTTCAGGAGCGTGCAGATCGCGTTCACGTTCTGCGTCGGAACCCGGCAGACCAGCGTGTCCACCCCGAAGAACTTGGGATGGAAGGCAAGCGTGCTGACGGTGGTGATGATCTCCGGCGTCAGGCGCTTGCCCGGCGCGCAGCCAAGGTGCAGCTCGGCACGGCCACCCCGGAAACACTCGAACACGGCCACGGCCAGCAGGTCCATGCCGGTGTCGCCCGGCAGATAGGCTGCGATGGCGCGGGCGTCGGACATGAACCCATCCGATCCGGTCAGCTGCTTTGCGACCTCCAGGTGATGCGCCTGCTGGTTGGTCATGAAGGTGATCTTGGTCGCCATGGTCTTTTCCTCTCTCTCAGGTCGGTGTCTGGACGCCGAAAAACTCGTCCAGCTGCTCGGGCGTGATGTTCGCCTCATGGGCGAATAGCAGCACCATAGGGTTGTTCCGGCTGATGACCTGATCCGAAGGCCACTTCACCAGGGCATAGGTTTGCGCTTCCAGCGGCAGTTGATCGAAAGCGGCTTGGTAGGACGGAGGCACTTCGCCTCGCGCTGCGGCCCGCGCATCTTCCTGGGAAAGTGCGCCCACGGCCATCATCGTCATGAGTAAATCCGACTTCTCGCGGGTTGCGGCATCCCGCGCGGCATAAAGCGCCGCCTGCATGTCCGCTGGCGTGCGCGGGTCGATCCATTCCGATCCCGACCAGGTTGCCCAAGGCGCAGGCCGCGGGGGGATGGAAACGAACTCGTTGTCGATGAACGCGGTTTGGTTGACCGCGACTGTCTCGCCATCTTTCAACAGCACCACGGTTCCGAAGGCCCCGCCCCCATTCACGGCGTTCAGGAAGGACGATCCTTCCTCGCGGCCAATGACCAGCCCTGTTGGGTCGATAATCGCATAGCCGCTCATCGCATCGCCCCATTTATCATCAGCGATCTCGTTTCTAGCCGCAGGTTGGCGTTGTTCGACCACCAGTCGACCACGATGTTATGCGTGCCCGC
Organism: Paracoccus hibiscisoli; assembly: GCF_005048265.1. GTDB lineage: Bacteria > Pseudomonadota > Alphaproteobacteria > Rhodobacterales > Rhodobacteraceae > Paracoccus > Paracoccus hibiscisoli. The sequence continues at coordinate 37,843 of NZ_SUNH01000007.1, read as the reverse complement.
GCCCAGAAGCCGCCGCCATCCCATGACCAGCCAGTCCTGTTCGATCGTGGCCCCCCCGTTCGGGTCGCCCGCGATCCGCGACCACTGAACAGTCCCGTTGATCCGTAGGCGTATCCCGATAGCTTGGCTCTGGCGCACCAGGTAGTTTTGAGATGCGAACCACTGGATCGTCACGGCCCCGGAGAAGGGGAGGGTGTATGAGACGCTGTTGGCGACCTGCCACGCCCCGTTTCCGGGCACGAAATTGCCCAGCTCCTGACCGGCCCCTACCGTGACGGCATTGCCGTTCAGCATGATCGTGCCGACTTCTCCGACGCCCACACTGATGTTCGCAGCCGTCAGGCTCCCGAAGCGGCCCATGATCGCTCGAATGTCGGGCGTTCTGATAAGCCGGGTCGCATCGAACGTGTCGGTGATCATCCGGCTGCCGTTGATGTAGGTCGAGCCCCCGGCATCCCAGGCGGTCGGAGCAGTTGCGTCCTCGTGGGTTTCCTCGACCTGTGGCTTGTAGATGAACATGAAGCTGTTCGTGCCGCTCTTGGTGCCCAGCTTGCGGAAGTGGACCCGCATCAGGGCGGCGTTGGCAGGGGCTCGCGCTAGAAACTGCGCGCGCTGCCACGTCTCGGGGTTCGTGGACGATTGCGAGCCATAATCGAACTGCGGGCTGTTCACCGAACTAATCGGCGTTCCGTCTGCGGTGAACCACGAAAAGATCAGCTGCCCATTGGCCCGGTGGTTCGAGACTTTGCCCGATGCCATATACCAAGCGTTGCCCTCGCAGGGGATGAACCCCCCGTCTCCTGCCTCGTTTTGCACGGGCCTGAACACCGCGTCAGCAAATCCGCCGCTGAAGGTGTTGCCCTGGAATATCTCAAGGCTGGGATATTGAGCACCACCCCATGTCTGGGGGGCCTTCCGCAAACCAAAGGTGGCTGTCTGCCCGCCGCCGACAAACTGTCCGATGTCCTGCAACCCGTTCAGGAACTGCGGATCGGGGATCAGGTTCTTGCCCAGGCCGACGACAAGGGCGCTGGCAGACAACGTGCCCTTGGCCACCACGTTATCCCCGACCAGCTTCAGTAGCGTACCGCTGGAGCCCCCGGTGTTGTTGAAGGCCACTGCCTCGATGCCTGCGCCCACCGGCTGTCCATTGACGGTCGCAATATTCACGATCCGCGCAACGCTGCCTGACAGGTTGGCAATGGCGGTAGCCGACCGGCGCACGGCGGCGAGACTGCCGCCCATGGCCGCCGTCAGGCGTTCCTCAAGGTCTGCGACGGCCTGGTTCGTCTGCGCGCTGGTCAGATAGTTGACCAGCAGGTTCGCCTGGACGCCCGCCGCGACCTCTCCGCGCCCCAATTCCTCGGCGGTCGCAGGGCGGATGCGGATTCGATGGAACGTGATCGTCTTGGCCGCCCGAAGGCCCAGGCCGATCCAGTTGGCGAAAGCATAGAGGCGATGGCTGGCGAGTGTGCCGGTGAAGCCTGCGGGCCGCACAATGATACCGCGCGCGGTTTGGGTGGTCTGCGCGTTGGTGCGCGGCCCTGAAACCATATCCGCCAGGTTAAGGCGTGGCGCCCATTCTGTCCCTGCCGTATTGATCCACCACAAGCCAATCCCCGCGCCTGTAAGCGTGCCGCTGTTCAGGGTAAACTCCACCTCGATGGCATAGGCGTCCGCGTTCAGCTGGCCGGTCCAGATTGTCGGAGGGCTTCCAATGATAGCCATGCCATCGTCTTGGGTGGCGCCGACCGTGAACCGCCAATCGCGCCCGATAGGATAGACGCTGTTCGGCAGGTTCAGCAAAGAACCGCCGCTGTTCCAGCGTATCCAGTCCGACGACTGCAGGAAGGTATCATTGATGACGGACATATCACGCCCACTGACCTCTGCCGTCAGCCGCAGGCTTTCCTGTGCGCCCGCTGCCGCCGTCTCGGCGTTCTGGCGCGCGGTCACCGCCTGGTCGCGGTTGATGCCCGCGCTGGCATTGGCGGCGTTGGCCCCGTCGCGCGCGGCCTCGGCCGCAATGCGCGAACTGTTAGCCGCCGTGGCACTGCTGCCTGCATTCGTGGCTTGTGTGGCCGCCGTGCTGGCGCTGCCAGCCGCCGCCGACGCGCTGTTCTGGGCCTGCGTGCGGGCGGTGCCCGCCGCGTCAGCGAACCCGGCTGCATCGGTGCGCGATTGCGCGGCCAGGTTGGCGCTGGTCTGCGCCTGCGAGCTGGCGCCCTCTGCGTCGTTCTTGGCGCTGACACTGGTGTCGCGGGCGGCCTGCGCCCCGGCCTCGGCATTCTCGGCCCCGCCGCGCGCCGCATCTGCCGCCAGCCGCGATTGCTCGCTGGCGATGGCGCTGGCCGAAGAATCCGACGCGAACCCCGCAGCCTGCGTGCGCGACGTAGCCGCTGCGTCAGCCTGGGCCCCGGCCTGATCGCGGGCGGTCGCGGCCACGCCTGCGGCCAGCTCTGCCGCGGCCTCATGCCCCTGCGCGCCTTGCCGGGCAATGACGGCCAGATCACGCGCGGCCTGCGCCTGTGTGGCCCCTACCTGCGCCTCTGCGCTCCAGTCCTGGACCCGCACGGCCTCGGCCAGCACGGCGTCGGCGGCTGTCTGTATCTGCTGTGCCGCGACGGTGGCGGCCTCTTGGGCCTGCGTGAAGTCGGCGGCCAGATCGGAACGCACGGCGTTGACCAGCGCATCCGCATAGGCTTGTGCGTCATTGGCCGCGCTGACCGCGTTGATGACCTCGGCGCGGGCCGCTGCGGCCTCGGCTGCTGCGGCGTCAATATCGGCCTGCAGCTGTCCCAGATCGACGTTCGCGCCGTCATAGCCCTCTGCCACCTCCCGCGCGACCGTCTCCGCGATCCGCTTTACCGCTGCCGCGTCAAATCCACCGCCGACCCCGGCCAGCCCGTTCTTCAGGTCCGAGAACCGCACGGCGCGCTTGGCCACCGCGCCGGGGCGCAGGCCAAGCAATTCCTCGATCTGGGTCTTGAGGCGGGCATCCATCATCCCAGCTCCGCCAGCGATTGCGCCATGGCGAGCTGCATCACGGTGGCGGTGCCGGTCATCTCGATCTGCCAGTCGGTGAACTCGCCTGCGGGCAGGCGCACGGGCTCATTGATCCTGGTGGTGGTGTGGCGCAGCACGCCATCGGCATAGATGCGCGTGGTCATCGTCTCGCCGGCCGCCGCGCGGGCATCCACGCGGATCGCGCCCATGGACCGGGCGAAGGGCAGGCGGAACGGCTTTGACCGCCAGGTGAAGCTGCGCTTGGCGCTCGACGGGTTGTCGAACCGGCGCACGCTGCGCATGTCAGTCCCGAGGATGAAGCTGTTGCCGCTGCTGATCTGGGTATAGACCGCGCTGGACCCATCCGAGACGGGCAGAAGGGTCGGCTGCGGCGACGCGGGGTCGATCATCGCCATCTTCCGCGCGCCTCCACCCAAGGGGATGTAGCTGAACGCATAGAAGGTGCCGATGCGGGCCGCGATGAAGGTGGTCGGCTGCAACGCCAGCCACTGTTCACGGGTCCAGATCGAATCCGAAATGAGCTGACCGCCCTGGCTGCTGATCGACACAAGCCCATCGCTGGACGGGAACACCGCCGAATAGCCCATATCCACGATGCCGCGCTTGGACATGCAGGGGAACGGCTGCTCGACCTTCTCGGCGGTCAGCTGGTCGGGGTGCATCCCCTGCAGCGTGACCGGATTGCCGGTGGTCAGCACGGCCAGCACGGTGCCGAAGGCCGCCAGCCCGATGATCGTGTCATTCATCGTCTGGCGATACTTGTTCGGCCAGGCGTGCGGCTGAAAGGGCTCGCTGAAAAACAGCTCCTTGCCCGCGAAGCCCGCCATGAACCCATTGGGCAGCCCGGTCAGGCCGCGCAGGTTGGTGGGCGCGGCGTTGAAATCGGCGGTTGGGATCGCCTCGGCAATCGGCGCCGTCGCGATGTCATGGATATAGGTCACATCGGTTGCCGGGATCTCTGCCACGAAGAACAGCTCCGTCGCCCCGCTGGTGCTGGTCACGCTGCGATAGATGCGCTTTTGCGTGACCAGCCGCCCAGCAGGCGGGGTGGCCGGTAGACTGCCCACAGTGATTGTTGTGCCGGGTGACCACAGGATCGGTGCCGATACCGGGCTGGGGCCGCTTTCCTCGCCCAGAGACGTTACCCAGGTGAAGGCATAGGCCACCAACTCCGCTGTGTCGGCGTCGAAGGTGCCTTGCCGCGTTAGGGTCGGCTTTGCGCCAGGGCGCCCCAGATGCAGGGGGTATTCAGCCCCATCCACGCGGATGATGGGCGCGGTGTTGGCGAAGCTGATGTAAAGGCGGTCCTGCGCGACCGGCCCGGGCACGGGGTCGGCATCGGTGTTCCATGCCAGCCACTCGGCGCCGTGCAGGTAGATCGTCTGCCGGTTCGTCTCGAACACCACCACCGGGTCGCTGTTGGCGCGGAACGGCGTCAGGCTCCCGCCGCGCATGGCCGCGTCCAGCGCCACCGTCGCGGCTTGCTCGGGCAGGTAATAGGGTTCGGTCCGCGGGCTTTCGCCGGTGAACCCGCGCAGCGCGATCCGGGCCATGGTCACATATCCCTGAAACGAGTGCGCAGCTTGGCCCGCTGCTGGCCGCGCAGGTTGGCGCGGAACGTGCTGTCACGCTTGCGGATGAACTCGGCGTTGTAGAAGGCGGCCCGGCCCTCGTCGGTCCAGGGCTCGTCGGGGATGGCATAGATGCGGGCCAGTGCGCCCATGGTGAGGGTGCTGCCGTGCAGATAGACGAAGAAGTCGGGGATCACGTTGTGGGCGTCCTCGAACGGCTTGACGGGGTTGCCGCCCATGGCGTTGTCGGCGCGGGGCTTGAGGAACAGGCTCACGCGCAGGGTGCCCGGCATGAAGGGGGAAAGGCAGATGCCGCCGGGGCTGATCTGGCTGATGTGCGTCGGGCGGCCCTCGCCCCCCTGCTCGAACGTGCTGAACTGGATCGGCGTCAGGGGCTGGCCCTCGAACTCCGCGAACTCGATTTCATGGATCGCGGTGAAGGGCGGCGCCACCAGCGTCTCATCGGCTGCGACGGCGCTGATGGTGGTGACGTGCCGCCAGGACCGGCTGACCTCGGCCAGCTCGATCGCTGCCATGCGGATTTGCTGCTCGGCCACGAAGGCCGGGCAGGTTGGCGCGAACGGCGCGATCTGGGGTAGAAGCGTGGCGGTGCTGACCAGCTGGACGGCCATGGCCTTACCCCGCTGCGGGCTGGGTCAGGAAGGCCGTCGCCATGCTCATCGCCATCTCGGACGCGCCCATGCCGCCCAGGGCAGCGGTGGCAAGCCCCAGATGGGTCTGGGCGCGCTGCGCGGCGTCGGGCGCGGCGCTGTCCTTTGAGAAGGCCCGGAACAGCAGGAAGTCCAGCAGGATCGACTGATAGATGTCGGGCAGGTCCACGGTCCCCGTATAGGCCGCGATGTCCAGCTGCGACCCGCTCGACGGGGCCGCGACGTTGGCGGGGACCATGCCGACAACCGCCTCGATGCTGCCGGTCCCGGTATTGCCGGGCGCCACATAGAATTCGCGCGGGTTCATCATGTCCTGGAAGGCATAGTCTGCTTGCGCGTTGAAGGGCAGGACGGCGGTGTTATGCCAGCCGGGCAGTTGCGCATCGAGGATCTCGCGCCTGGCCAGCTGCCGGATGGCCTTGCCCGTCGCGCCGCCGTTGCGGATGATGCGCGACAGGATGGTGTATTGCTCGGGCAGGGTCTGGCGCGTGCCCGACACAAGGTTGAACACGGCGGTTCCGCTCTTTGCGTTCGGCTTGGCGATCACAACGGCGCGCTGCGCCTCGTTCAGCCAGTCCAGCAGCTCCATGGGGGTCCAGCGCACCGCATCCGCATCCTGCAGGATGGTGGAGGCTCGCTTCATGATGACGGATGCGGCGACGGCCATGGATCAGGCTTCCTTCTTCGAACCGGCAGCTTCTTCGCGCGCGGCGACGATCTGAGCGATCATGGTTTCGGGCTTGGCGTTGTGATGGGCCTTCCGGCCGATCTCGGATTCAAACAGGGCGCGCAGCTCGCCCTCGGGCAGGGCGGCCAGGATCGCCGCGGCCTCGCTGCCGTCGACCACGCCATCACCGTTCTTGTCGCCGCTGATCGCACCCGGATCGGGCGCCTGCTGCTGGTCGTTCTGGCCTTGCTCGGGCTTGGCATCCTGCTGCGTCGGGACCGGCGCGGGCTCCTGCTGGACGGGTGCGGTCAGCGCGGGCGTCAGGACCGGGATGGCGCCAAGGGTCAGCGTCTCGGGCAGCGGGCCGGCATATTTGCGGTAGCCCTCGGGCACTGCCAGGAACGTGGCCTGATGGTCCTCGTCCTCGACCGGGACGACATGCGGCCCATCGGCCCACAGCTCCTTGAAATGGTATTCGGTCGCGCCCAGGCGGACTTTCGTCCCGCCGGTGTCGCGCAGGGTGCGTTCGATATGCATGGGCCTCTCTCCTTGGGAAAAAGCCCCGGCCGGGGGAATGGCCGGGGCTGGGTTATCGTCCTATCCGTCGCCGGATCAGGTCGAGGCGTAGGTGATGATCGCCATGATCTTGTTGACGGGGTTCGCGGCGACGTTGGCCGAGAACTGCACGCCGATCGAACGCGGCATGGGCGAGGACATCAGCGCGGCCAGGTTGGCGAGGGTCGCGGCCTGAACCGTGGTCGGCGTGGCCTGGGCGTTGAACAGCTCGGTTCCGATCGTGCGGGCGGCGCTGAGACTGCCGACATCGCCCGACATGAGGCCCATGGTCAGGGTTGCCGCACCTGTGCCGACCGTCTGGATGCGCAGATCGGTGATCCGGCAGTTCGGGGGCAGGTAGCACAGTTCGAGAATGTCGGCGGCGGCCACGGCCTCGGTGAAGACGTGTTCCACAATCTCGGTGGTGGCGACGTGAGCGACATAGGGCGACGGAAGCTGTTTGCGCCCGTTCCCGCCCGTGTACTTGGAGGTCTTGATAGCCATCGGTGTCTCCTGCTGGCGTATGGGGGAAAGACCGGCCCCGTGCTGGGACCGGTCGGGCGCTTATCAGGCCGCGATGGCCGGGTTCGGGTTCTTGGACGCGGTGTCCACGGTGATGACGCCGAAGTCGCGGCCACCGAAGCGGGACTTCTTGAAGCCCAAGATCGCGCCGCAGTAGATGGCGACACGGTTGCCCGCGTCCTTGCTTTCCTCGACCCACTGGAAGCGGCTGCCGCTGCCACCGTTGCCGTAGGCCAGCACGCCCGCCTGACGGCCCATGAACAGCGCGCGGTGTGCCTCGACGTTCTGGCCGGCGCCATAGTCGCGGAAGCGGCGCACGTTCTCATGCTCGTGCAGCACCGTGTTGTTGATCATGCCCGAACCACCCTTGAACAGCGGGTTGTTCTTGCCTTCGGCGGCGGCGGCCGACTTCTGGATGGCGGCCCAGCCCAGGTCGCCCGCGCCGTTGCGCAGGTCGTGCATCTGGAACGGCGACATCAGCATCAGGAAGTGCTTGCCGCCTTCCTCCAGCCGAACCGGGCTCATCTTGACGGTCTGGCCGGTGGGGTCGATGGCCGTCATCATCTTGGGCATGACGGAGGTGCGCTCGATCAGCTCGCGCGACATGGTGTGGGTGACTTCCAGCGTGGCTTTCGACACGGCGGAACCGCCATAGACCATGTGATAGCTGTCGGGCGCCTCGATCGGGTTGCTGGCGAAGGGCCGACGAACCTTGGCGTCCTCGTTCACATACTGGCCGGGCTGCGCGCCGGACAGATAGACGATCATCAGCTCGTCGGTCCACTCGGCGGTGAACTCGGCGGTGCGGTCGCGGGCGATGGTGCGCAGGTTGTGCAGCGTGCGCTTGCGCGTCATGCGGCCACCGGCGTCGGTGCCCTTGCGTGCCTGGTCGATCCGAACGCGGTCCTGCAGGAAGGTCAGGTTTTCCTCACGGCCCTCGACAACATCGTCGCCCTCGGTCATGTCGCCGCGCAGGCTCATGTTCAGGTCGAAGATGATCTCGTCGCCAGCCGCCTGTTCGAGGTCGACCTTGCGCTCGATGATGTTGTTCTCACCCGTTCCGATGAACTTGGTGAAATACATCTCTTTGCTGGTTTGGGTGGCAAGGTCGTTCGCCCACCGCTTCACGGCTTGGGGCGAATTGATTCCAAAGGTGGTCTTCATGGATGTGGCTCCTGTCACAGACCGTTGGGTTTGCGACTTCGCGACACATCCTGTGCTTTGAGGTCAGTGCTCGTCTTTTAACACGGATCGAATAGCGTTCTCAACAGTATCATGGACGGAGCGGCCATCCTCGAACGTGATGGACATCTCGGGTGGTGCCTTGACGCCGATATCGGCTGTCTGGTCCCGCAGACGGGCGATGGTGACGGTGATTTCACCGATCCTGATGGACACGGGCCCGCTTGCGACACTACAGGTTCGCATCAGCCCATATCCGCCGCGTGATTTCGTCATCGTCCGTCCCTCGTGTGTGTGGTGACGCCCGGTCGTTGCCGGGCGCCGGTCGTGTTACTGGCCCGCCAGGTACTTCTCGCGCTCGGACTTGCTCATGCGGGCGATGGCGTCCTCGGCCTCCATCGGGTCCATGCTGTCCAGGGCTGCAAAGCGGCTGTTCTGCACGTCCATGTCCGATGCGGCGGGCACGTCGCCCAGGGTCTGCACGCGATCCGGGCGCTTGTCGGTGCGCGGCCCGGGCTTCTCGGCCTTCTTGCCGTCACCCTTGGGCTTCGGCTTGGGATCGGTGGCCTTGAGGGGCTTGCCTGCGGTCTGTTCGATGTAGGCATTGCTGATCTTGGCCGCGGCGTCGATCTTCTGGGCCATGGTCAGATGCCCGAACGCTTCACGCCCGGCCTCGCTGGTGACGTGACGCAGGGCGTTGTCGAACACCTTGAAGGCACTGGCACCCTCGGGCAGACCCGGAATGGGGGTCTGGTCCATCAGCTCGGGGCGCGCGGCGGTGTAGGATGCCACCTTGCCATACCAGGACTGCGCATACTCCTGCTGGACGCGCTGGTTGGCCTCCTGGGCCCGCTCCAGCTCGACAGTGGCCTTCGACTGTTCGGTGGTCAGCTCCTTCAGCTTGGCCTTGAACTCGGCGTTGGTCAGCTCGCCATCGTCGTATAGCGCCTGCAAGTCCTCCAGCTTGGAATCGAAGGTGTTGACCTTGGTTTCCAGCTCGGCCGTGTCCTTGAGGGTCAGGACCGGATCGGGCGTCGTGTCCGCTTTGGGCGGCTGCTGATCGCCCGGTGCATCCGCGTCCGCGCCATCGTCGGCCTGGTCGCCAGCATCCTCGTCGCCTTCGCCGTCACCCTCGGCGTCGGGATCGTCGCCCTCGTCGCCGTCCTGATCGTCCTCGTCTGCATCGGCATCGCCATTGCCATCAGGATCATCATCGCCATCATCGCCGTCGCCTTCCTCTGCGGTTTCGTTCAGTTCGTCATATGCGGACTTGGACTTGACGCCTGCGGCGCGCAGATCTTCGGGCAGGTCAGTGACCAGCGGGTCATCGCCCTCGGACATTGCGGCGATCTCGGCGGGATCGAAGGCCGCGCGCAGGTCATCCATCGTGAACGCCGCGGGCAAGCCCATGGCGCGCAGATCATCCTCGGCGGCGGTGTTCAGGTTGCTCTTGGACACGGTGTTTCCTCTCACATGGGCAGGGCAGCGGGGGGTGCTGCCGGGTCGGGCATGGGCGGTTCAGCGCCCATTGCGGGGTCAATCTCGGGGGCCATTGCGGGCGCTTGGCCTTCGGCTTGGGCGTCCTCCATCGCGGCGGCCATGATCTGATCGACGGCGGCACCGATGGCCGGCGCACCGGCAATCTGCATCGCGGCCTCGACGGCCTTCTTCAGATCGTCCAGGCTTGTCCCACGCAGGCTTGCGCTGACCTTCTGTGCCTCGACCTGCGTCTTGGCGGTCTTGGCCTCCAGACCGGCAATCTCGGCCTCCTGGGCGCGCTGCTGCATCGCTGCGGCGGCATTGGCGGCCTGCTGACGCTGGATCGTCTCCTCGCTCGGGTTGTTCGGATCCTCGTCGGGGTCAGCGGCACCGGTGATCTGCCGGATGCGCTTCACGATCTCGTCCCGCTTCGGCACGTCCAGCGCCTCGATGGTCAGATCGAGGGTCTGAATAACGATCTCGGGCGCTGTGGCCGCCAGGCGTTCCATGAGCTGCAGCAGCTGCTCGGCCTGCGCCTGTCGCGTGCTGGCCCGCCAATCTTCCTCCTCGATGATGAAGTCGGCCTTGAACATGTCGATCGCGTTCTCGGGATGCTCGGGGTCGTTGACCTGCTTGAAGTCAGGCTTGCCCCGGCTGTCCAGAATGCGGATTTCATCCTGCTCGGTGTAGAACTGTTCGACGTTGATGATCTGCTTCTCGCCGTGCAGCATGGCCGCATAGCGCAGGTTGTCAAAGAAGGTGCTGGTCGCCAGCGAACCCTGATCCTGCCGGGCCATGATGGCCTTGCCGCTGGTGGCGTTGGACCTGCGCCCCAGGTTTTCGTCGGTCACGCCGCCGACCGACTGGATCATCTGCGCGTCCTTGTCCATCAGCTGCAGATGGGCGGCTGCGACCTCGGTGTTCTTGTCGATCCTCGGGGGCTGCTTGCCTGCCTTGTAGACGATCACGCTGTCGGGGCGGCCCGCCTCATCGCGCAGTTCCTCGATGTCATCCACCGCGCCGTCCTCGACCGTCACCTGAACCGTTGACAGGTGGTGCAGGGCCTTGGACGCGCGCTTGTTCAGGTCGCGCTGCGGGCCGCGCAGGCCTCGGATCGCGCCATAGGGCATCCCGTCGCGCGCGCGGCGATAGCCCCACATGGGGGTGAAGGGGAAGCGGTTGTGGCGATAGGGCGACTGGCGCAGGTCCAGCAAGCCGAACTCGGTCATCACGGCCACATGGATCACCATGCGGGGGCGCATCACCAGGGTTGCGCGCTCGTGGACCATCTCATCCCAGTGGCCGCGCGACCATTCATCGAAGACCTCGCCGCGGAACTGACCGCCCGAGATAACCGGCACTGTGGCAGGCATCTTGAACCACATCTCGATGCAGCGGATGCGGTCGCGGATATAGGCGCCACCGGACGTGACCTCGTGGCCCACGTTGGTGTTGGTGTCTTCCTCGTGGCTGTCGCTGGCGTCGTCGCCATAGTCCGACTGGCCGACCATATAGAGGCGGTTTTCCCTGGACTTTTCGAGGATGCCGATGCGCTTGGGGAACAGGGCCGCCGCAATGTCCAGATCGAGCCATTTCATGCGGGTGACATAGCGACAGTCGGACAGGTCCATCTCCTGCGCGCGGCTGTCCCACAGCATATTGGCCCAGGGCTCGCGCCGATCGAACACGCGCACGCCCTCGGCGGGGTCGCCTTCGCCCGTCTCAAGCCAGCCGATGCCCGCCTTGACCGCATCCGCAAATGCCAGGCTGACATGGTGGTTCGAGTGGTTCACGTCGCGGACGTGGCGGAGCAGCTCCGTCTTGGACTCGGCAGACTGCAGCCCGTATTTCGTGCGGGGCAGGATCTTGTAATCCTGCGGCGCGCGGCGCTGCGTGCCCAGCAGCCAGTTGATCGTGGTCTGGATCAGGTTGAACACCAGCGGCGCTTGCCCACGGCCTTCAAGCTCTGCGACCTCCTCCAGCGTCCACTGGATATGATCGTAGAAATCCTCATCGACCCGCATTTCGTAGCGGTTCTGCGCCTGTCGCTCCAACTCGTAGCGATAGATGGCCAGAAGGCGCTTGAACAGCTCTTGGGCCTTCGGCTGGTCTAGCTTGTCGACCTTGGCCTCGCCTACGGACCGGCCTTGGTCGCTCTGGATTTGCGCAGCCGCGCTGTCGATGAACGGCACCTCGCCGGGCCGCGAATTGTAGGGGTGGCCGTTCACCGTGAGGATGCGGCCACCCGAAAAATCAATGTCGAACATGCTTGGTCAGCTCCACCTCTTGCAACACCGCCCCGGTGTTTCGATCCGTGATGACCAGCTCCCCGACAGTTTCGGGGGGCGTGCCATATTTCGCGGCCGGGGCGGCAGGCATCGGCGGCATCATCATCATATCAGTCAGGCGGCACTGAATCGCGTCAAAAACAGCCCACATGTCCTGCTTGTTCGTGGGCTGGCCAGGCAGGACGCCTTCCCGAATCCATCCTGCGATGATGGGCCAGACGTGCTGGGGCTCGCCCATCTCGACCGTCCAGCGCCACGCCTGATCCAGGGTGACGATGCAGGGCACCACGCGATCGGTCCGCAGGGGCTTGGTTGCATCGGTCAGCACCAGGCACGGCTGGCTGCGGCGCGTATCCGGGTCCATGAACCATGTCCCGGTCACGCGGATATTGCCGCTGACCGTCTCGAAATGTCGCATGGCAAGGTCGACCACCGGGCGGGCGTCCAGGGACATGCGGGCGAGCTTGAAGCGCGGATTCACTGGTCAGCCCTCCTTGCCAAGGTTCGCCAGCATGGAGTGCTTGGCTTGCTCAACCGCCAGCAGGAACATCGCAACGTCGCCCTCGGTCTGGATGGTGACGCTGCCATCCTCGCGGAGGGCGATGACGGTCAGGGCTGCTGTGGTCTGCTGGGCTGCGACCTGCGCCGCGAATTGCAGCACCGAGGTGCGGGGGGATTGCGGCGAGCTCACGGCGTCACCGGCTCTTGCTTGAAGCCGGTCATCGACACCATGACAATGCCCTGGACGAGGAGGCCGTCCTTCAGCTTGCTGGTGCTGGCGGTTTCCTCGACGCTGCCGCCTGCCGCGACGACATCGGCGGCGGCTTTCAGCGTGGCACGCATCGACATCTCAAGGCGCGCTTCCAGATCGGTCAGGCTCGGGGTGGGGGCTTGGTTGCTCATGCTGTCAGTCCTGATCTGCGGCGCACGGGCTTCTTCCGCTCGCCTGTTGCGTGGGAGGGGGTGAACCCTTGCGCCCACTGGCGCAGGGCGTCGGGGGCTTCGGAGTGGCCGTCATGCTTCTGCGGCTCGTCTGCGAAGGTCTTGGTGCTGGTGTTAAACCGCTTGCGGTACAGCTCCAGGTGGGTGATGCCCTCCTTGCAGCCCTCGGCGTCGATCCACAGCTCGTTGAACCGCTCGCGCAGGATGGTGATGCCTGCGGTGAAGTCGTGGATGCGGGGCACGATGTGGAACCGCCAGCGCGGGCGCAGGTCTTGCAGCATGGACAGGGGCGAATAGAGGCCATCCTTGCCCTGGCGCTCTGCCGCGGCATCGTGCGGCAGGTAGTGATCGCCCAGAACATAGCCGTGGCTCTCGATCTGGTTGATGAAGTGGGCGTAGCCTTTGCTCCAGTCCTCCAGGTAGCGGATCATGTGCATAGACAGGCCGACCTGCTGGCCCATCCAGATGCCGGTGCCGTCGCTGCCGCCAATGTCCCAGAAGGTGTGGACGGGCAGGGATGCGACGTGCGGCACTTTCCCGATACGGCCTGCGGCGCGGGCTGCGGTGATCTGGGGTGTCAGGAATGTGCCGGCGGTGCTGCGCGACCACGCCTCGGCGGGCGTGCTGGGCATCTCCTGCTGCATCATCTGCTGGTCGCCGCTGAAATCGGCTTCCAGCTTGATCACATACCAGGCGCGCTGGTGCATATCGATCGAGTGGCCTGTCTCGGCCTCCAGCTTGTCGAAGTACTCGTGCTGCTTGAGGCTGATCCGCACGCGCGCAGGGTCGGCCCGATAGCCGGGCTCCATGAACCACGGGAAGAAATGGAACTTGTAATCGCCCTTGTTCAGGGGCGTGTTCGAGATGGCGAGGGCTTCGGCGCGGCTGGTCATGTCAAAGAACAGCCCCTCTGCGCCCTCGGCGGTGGACTCGATCGTGGCGATACCTGCTGCGGGCACCGCTGGCAGCGATCCCGTCTGGACCTCCTTGGCCTTGGCCGGATAGGTGGCGCTGATCTTGCCCAGCTCCGAGACGTGCAGGAAATGGATGGTGCCGCCCCGCATCGACGTGGCCACGCGCATCGAGCTGTTGTTGTGGGCGAAGTGCAGCTCCTTCGCGGTGCGGTTCTTGAACCCCATCGCGTCGGTGATGTGCTGCGGCATGTTCTCGTAGGCCAGCAGCACCTTGTCCTTCAGGATGGCGGATGCCGTGTCCTGATCCTGCGCGATGATCCCGCAGCGTTGGTTTTTCGTCCACAAAGCACGATCCAGCCCCCAGATGGCGGCAAAGGTCGTGAAGCCCAACTGCCGGGCTTTCAGGATGGTGTTGCGATAGTGGAACCGATGCAGGAACCGCAGCTGGTTGACGTTCGGCAAGAACGGCTCCAGCTGACCTATCTCCGTGTCGTCCTGGTCGTCGCCCTTGACCATGATCTTGTAGAGGACGCCCGAGCATATCCGCCACCAGGGGTCTGCCAGGCAGGCGGCCCATTCTTCCGGCGTGCTGGGCGCCGGCAGGGGTTCGGTCAGGGGCTGGGACCAATCGCGGCTCATTCATCGCCGCGCCATGCGAAAGGGGCCGCGCGTGGCGGCCCATGTCGTTGCTATGGCGCGGGGCTGGGCCATCAGCGCCGCGGCGTCCAGCTATGGGTGGTCGTGGTGGTTTCCGTGACGCGGCCCGTGACCGGATCGACCGACCTGTGTTCCTTGGTTGTGAAATGATGGTCCTTTTTTACCGGCTCGCCGCGAAAGGTCAGCCGTCCTGCTGCGGCCAGCCCCTCGGCAACGCCCGTGTGGGCCTCGGCGTCGGTGATCGTCTCTGCGCTGCCGCGCTCTGCTTCCTCGGCCTGCGCCCGCTTGCGCTCGTGAGCGATGGCCTCGGCCAGCTCCGTGTCGTCGTCATCCGCGCGCCCGATGAACCGGACCAGCTCCGCGATGGCATCACCTGCGGCGTCCACCGTCGCGTCGTCACCATCCTCGATGGCCTCGCGTATCGCCGTCACGGCGTCCTGCAGGCTGATCACCTTATGGGGCCCATACAGCTGCCGGTCGCGCTCGCGTTCGAGGATCAGGGGCAGGGCGGCCATGGCGTGCTTCATCAGCGTGCCATCATGGTCGCCATCGTTTGCGCGGACGCCGGATTCGGTAATCTCGACCACGCCGCGCTTGCTCTGGATGGTGAACAGCGGGGGGGCTTTCTGTTCCTCGCCCTTAATCGTGATCTTGCTGGCGTCCAGCTTGCCTATGTTAGGCACGTTGACCTTGTAAAACCCTGACGCTGCGGTGTCGTCTTTGGTGAAGCTAATCGGCCCAGGCCCCGCGCGGCGCAGCAGCTCGCGTGCTTCCTCGGGCGTCATGTCGGGGTCGACAATGGGGGTAGGCGGGTTGCCAGTGAGGCGATGCCAGACCCTGCGCGGAACCACGTCCCCCGGCTCGTAGATGTGCTTGTCGTCGATCAGCCTACCCTCGATCAGCAGGACGTTCCCATCGGTCAGGACTTTGGAGATGGTGTTAGTCTCGCGTGTCTTGATCGTGATGAAGTGGCCCGGCCCCGCCTCGCTGATCGCATCGCGCAGATGCGCTTGGGACCGTCCCTCGTTCTTCAGCCGGATCGCAAGCGCCAGATTGGCGATGGCTTCTGCGATGTCGGGCGAAACCCGACCCGAGGCATCGCGGCCACCTTCGGTTACCATCAGGCCGGTAGGCTTGATGCGGCAGCGGACCGCAGGCCCTTCAAACGGTGAATCGACATCGAAAAGCTCAACGATGGCGGCGGTCTTAGGGGTGGTATCGCTCATCTGTCCCTCCTGGACGCTGTGAGGCTTGGGTTGGGCGCGGTGGTAATCCATGGCGCCGGTCAATCTGCGCCGGGCATCAGGGGCTTGCCCTGGCACGCGGCAATGAGGGCTGCGACGGACCCGGCGGCGGCTTTGCCCGCCTGCTCGTTGTCCTTCTCGAACAGGCCGAAGTGGCGGCCGAGCATTTCGAGGGCCTTGCTGCGGTCGGCCAGCTCCAGCTTGAAGGTGCCCTTCTCGGACATGCTGACGGACTTGATCGCGCGGCGCTTGCCGGGCGCGATGTCGCGTGAATTGACCGGGGTAATAACGGGCCGCATGATCGGGTTGCCATCGGGCAGGGTCATGGGCAGGCCATCGTCGCCCAGAACCTCCTCCAGCCCCCATTCCAGCACGTCGCCAATGTCGGCCAGGGCGATCTGGGCAATCTCGCGCAGCACGTCGCCTGCGGTCATCCCAAAGTCTTTGTCGCGAATTTCGCGCAGGCGCGTCAGCTCCGCCTGGATGTCATCCCGCTGCATGAACTCGTAGGCCGTCACGGCTGCGCGCTTGGGGCTGTAGCCCGCTGCGACAGCCGCTTTCGCGCCATCCCGAAGGATAACGTACTGTTCGCAAAAGGCTTGTTGGCGGGGGCTTTTGAGCATGGCTTCCGAATGACGGGGTAATGACGGATAATCGACGGCTGTGATTGGTTCACAAATCTCACGAACAGTGGGCGCAATCAACGGACAATTGTCCGAATCTGCGGCTGTAAACTCAGACGATGCTGTGCGGCTTGGCCAGTGCGCCTGCCTCGATCAGCTTGCGCCGCAGGGCTGCGACCCTTGCCGGGGCGTTGCACCAGCCGCGCGGCGTGCAGGCGATGTGGTGATCCATGAGCGTGCCGGTGGGCAGGGTGATGCGCAGGGCAGGGTGCCCCTTGGCGTTGGGCTGCACGACCTCGTGGGGCAGGCCCAGATCATCCAGAAACCGCGACAGGGCAATGTAGTCGGCGTTCTTGCGGACCTTTGCTGTCAGGCGGAACCGGCTCATGTCTCGACTTCCGGGGCTTCGATCGCGCGCATCATGTCATCGGGGCGGATGAACAGATCGGCCCAGCTGCAGACGATCCGGTAATCCTTGCTCTCGAAGTAGCGGCGATGGGCTGCGATGGCCTGGTCGACACGCGCCTGGTAGAACGCCTCGACCTTCTGGCGGCTTTGCGGTTTGGCCCGGCTGACCTCGTTGCGCAGCTTGCGACGAGCATCGAGAACCTCCTTGCGGGCGTCATCGAACGCCAGGTGGATCACGCGGATGAAAAGGCCGCGCAGGATCTGATATTCGGCGGTCACGGCTCTCCCTCCGGTGTGGCCTGCAGCTCCTGGACCTGCCGCTTGACCTCGGCGTTGGTGGCGCGGTCTTGCGTGGGCTCGACGCGCTTCACGGCAAAGCCCAGCTCCTCAAGGATCGCGCTGGCGCGTTCGGCACTGATCGGTTCGCGCGGCGCCTCCTGCGTGGCGGCCATGGCAGCGCGCACGGCCGGCGCATTGTGTTCGCCCCATGCCTTGTTCAGCAGCTGCAGGATATGACCAGGATTGGGCTTCTTGTCGGGGCGATCACGCCGGTGCTTGCGAAACGCGGCCTGGATGCTGTTCAGCGGCCAGTCCTCCAGTTCGTCGCACCAGTCTGCCAAGATGGCGGATCGCTTGGCCTGGCTCAGATCATCGCGCCAGTAGCCGTCCATGATCACTTCAGTCAAAGCAGATACCGCGCTTCGATGGGCTGCGATTTCGAACGGCTCCCTCGATGCGATCGCGTAGGGCGTCGTCGGCGGCAGCGGCGCCGCGATCTGGGCGGGCAGGTTGGCGTCCTTGGGCATGGTGGCCTCCTTGGGTGGGTTCTAGCGGGGGGGCGTTCTTCGCGGCGGCATAGTCCTGCATGGCGCGGACCAATGCCTTCGGGCCTTCGGCGGGGGTGCCGTGGACCTTCATGCTCTGCACAGCGACGTGGATTACTTCCTCGGCTGTCAGGCCCAGATCGGTCTGCCATCGTGCCGCGATCAGCGCCGCATCGGGTGTTATCCAGTATTTCGGGATGACCCCGTGCAGGTCGAAACCGAGGGCCTGCGTCAGCTTCGGGACAAGCTGAAAATCGACAAGCTGCGCGGGCGATTCCGGCGGCGGCTGCTTCTTCTTGATCGGTTCTATGACAGGTTCGGGTGCATCTGCTGCGGGGTTTTCTGTCGTCAGATGCGGGGTTTCTGGTTTTAGATGCGGGGTTTTGTCGTCTGAAACGGTGTTTCTGCTGCGGGGTTTTTTACCGAGAAAGGGTGCATCTGCTGCGGGGTTTTCCGGCTGAAAAGGCGCATCTGCTGCGGGCTTCAATGCGGCCGGATTGATGGTGTAGAAACTGGCCCCGCCACGCCCGCCGCCGACCTTAACCGAGATCACGCCACGCGCAGACAGCCGCTTGAGGGCGCTCTGAACGGCCCTGTCCTTGTAGCGTGACAGCTTGGCCAAGCGTGCGATCGAGGGATAGC
Organism: Paracoccus hibiscisoli; assembly: GCF_005048265.1. Taxonomy (GTDB): domain Bacteria; phylum Pseudomonadota; class Alphaproteobacteria; order Rhodobacterales; family Rhodobacteraceae; genus Paracoccus; species Paracoccus hibiscisoli. The sequence continues at coordinate 19,627 of NZ_SUNH01000007.1, read as the reverse complement.
ACGAGCAGTATTTGTCGGCATGGGACGCCAAGGCGATCATCACGGCGGTCTCCGTCGCGTCCGTCAGGCTAGACTCCAGCACCATGTCAACGAGGCGATAGCTCATTCCTCCGATCCTCCCACGATCATGTCGCGGAGCTGCCTATCGGTCAGCGGGCCATCGACGCCGCCCCAAGAGGCGATCGCCTCGTCCACATCGAAGGTGTCGCGCACCACGGCCACGGCGCATCCCAGGCCGCGCAGGCGGTCATGCAGGGCGCGCTGGTCCTTGTCGGGATAGTTGCCCTCGGCCTTCACCTCGAACAGCCAGAAGCGAGGGCCCGGCAGGATGCAGGTCAGATCGGGGAACCCTTTGACGGTGCCCATGGCCTCGTTCAGGGCGATCTGGCGCATGATCTGCTGGCCGGATAGGCCAATGGCATTCGGGCTGTGATGGATCACGGTCTGGGGCGGCAGCACGATGCGCAGATGGTCCAGGATCGCCCTATGGATCGGGCCCTCGCGGTCCACGCGCGGCTTCGCCTTCGGCTTCTGCATCTCGATCAGCTGCGCGGCTGTCATGCGGTGCGCTGTCATTTCAGCCTTCCCAGCGCCCTGTTCAGGCGCTCTCTGATGGTATCGCCCGCGGCGGTCGGCCCGGTGCATGGGCACGAATTCAGCGCCACGCGCAGCCCGTGGATGCGATGCAGCGGCACGCGCACGGGCAGCTCCGCCAGCTGCTCGCACAGCCAGGCGCGTTCCTCGGCTGTGGCGGCGGATTTGGGGGCCCGGCATGGGCACTCGGCCAGGTCGGCCAAGAGCTGATCGCGGTCAGCCTCGGGCAAGCGTATGACGGCCCATCCTGCTTCAAGTTTGACGCTCGCGGTGTCGCTCATGGCTCCACCCGCTCGGCCAATGCCGCTTCCAGCTCTGCGATCCGCGCGCGCAGGCGTCGAACCTGGTTCCAATGCTGCTGCTGATGATCGAGGTCTGAGACGCGCCTGTCGCGCATCCGAAGCACATGCTGCTCCGCAATGGATCGGCCGCGCTCGGCGGCTTCAATTCGGCTGGCAGGAACAGCACAGGTGCAGAATTCCGGCCCTGCCGTAACGGTTGCCCAGCACATCGGTATGAGGATTTCGAAACCCGGATCGGCGGTGTCGCGAACCCAATAGCAGCGGTTGGGGGTGGTCATAGGGGCATCTCCCCTTGGCGCCCGTCCACTCGATCGAGCCATCGGAACCCAGGATCGCCCAGGCCATTGCCGCGCGGGTCGCGCCGGTCCCACACGAACCAGGCATTGCGCTGCGGTGCTTGACCTTGGCCGGTGAAGTCCAGCTTCCACCGCATCAGGTAGCAGTAGGAGAACGGCTGTTCATCCATCAGCTTGCCAAGGCCATTGATCTTCCCGGCAGGCCACTCCCAGCCTAGCAAAAGCGCCAGATAGTCCCAGCCCGGCATGTCTAGCGTGTGCCGCAACCAGCGCCCGTGCCCGTCGCGGGCGGTTATCTCGCTGAACGGGGGGTTGGTGATGATGGCCCGGCCCCGGCTGCGAAAGCAGGTATAGAAATCGGCGGTCCAGCTGTCGGGGCATCCTCGGTCGATCAGGTCAGACGCGCAGCAGGGCATGCCCATCGCGCGGATCTCGCGCACAAGCGCACCGTCGCCACAGGCGGGCTCCCAGACCGTGCCGCACTCGCGGATTCGCGCGCCGTCGCGGGCGAACAGCGCGCGGATCGCCTCGGGCTGGGCTGTCGGGTAGAAGTCCTCGGCGCGGCGAGCAGCGTCACGCTTTGGCTTCCGTGCTACCGGGGCGTCGGGCAGCAGCGGCACGGCGGCTTCGGGTCGATTCCCTTGCCCGCTGATGGCTTCAAAATAGCTGCTGGCAGAGGCGTTGACGGTCATGTCGCCACCACCTTTGCGGCGCTGACTGCCTCATTCCCCCATTGGTCGGCGCAGGCCTCGGCCACGCCCTGAAACGTGCGGCTCCGGACCTTCCAGCGATCTGGGCCGGGCGGTGCGCGGTGGATGGCAGACCATGCTTTGTGGTCATCGGCGCCAGGCTTGGGAGGCGTCAGGCGGTTGGTGGGGGTCAGTTCCGGCAAACCACGGAGATAGAACCCCGTCGCCTTGAAAAACGGTTCCCCAAACCACCACGGCTGAACGATCTGGGGCTTGGGCAGGCTGGCCGGCATCCGGTCGCGGGCGTGCTTGTGCATCACAGGGTTCTCGACAGCCACGCGCGGGATCGGTGCGTTCCAGCAGGCCGCGAACAGGTCCACGCCCTCGGCCAGCTCGGCCCACATCTGGTCGCGGGTCTTGCCCGGCGGTGGGGTGTGCAGCCACCGGACGCCGCTGTTGCAGAGGCGCGTGCAGGGCGGATGAAGCACAGCCATCAGATCCCACCCATCGTCCAGGATGTCGCGCACGTCGCCCCGGATATGGCGGTTGCTGCCGTCCTCGGCCGCAAGCAGGTCGCAGGACCAGACATCATGGCCGCGGGCGGCGAAGGCGCGGCGCATGACGCCAGAGGTTTCGCAGGCGATCAGGATATTCATTTTGAGGAATCTTCCCCCGAAAGTTTTCCCAAACGATGCGCTGCGCGAGCAGCCCACCATTCCCCGAACGTGCCGAGGCGCAGCGCCGCCATGATCTGCGCGCTGTAGAAGGTGATGAGAATTCTTCTCATGGTTGCCCCGTCAGAAGGTGAAGCGCGGCATCGCGCAGGAGGGGATCGGCAATCGCTCGACCGACCACCCAGCCGGACGGGGCGTTCTGCCCGGTCCACCAGTTCGCGGCTGTCGAGGCATCGACCTGGAACACATGGGCCGCGTGGGCTGGGCTGTCGAAGTTCTCGGTGATGAACCGTTGCCAGACGATCGCGAAGTGCTGGCGATAGCTCATGACCGACCGGCGGCCGGATAGGCCGGAATTCTTTCCAGAGGACATTGGGTAGGCTCCTGTGTTGATGTTTCCCTGTGCGGAGAAGTCATCAAAACAGTGGGTTGAAGGGGCGGTCATTCTGCCGCCCCTTTCATTGCTTCGGAGCGGCGGGCACGATCTGCATCAACCCAATCGCTCACCTTTGCGGCGATCGATGTGGTGCAGTCACCGCCGCTGACCAATCGGCTGTAAAGGCGGCTATTATCGACCGCCTTCCCAGTGATGGTTGCAGGAGCAAGGCCGAAATTCTCGGCGTGTTCCTTGATGAGGGTGATGAGTTTTTCTCGGTCCATGCAGCGAACATGGACTTTTGTCCTGATCATGTCAATGGACTTTTGTCCGCTAGCTTGCTAGCCAGCTATCCAGCTAAATACCCACATGCCTAGACGCTTCTACGACGCCCTTAAAGAAGCCCTGACCAGCTCTGGCTGGTCGATCTCGCGCCTGTGCCAAGAGGCGGGCGTATCAACCGACCAAGTGACGAAATTCATGCAGCGGGCGGGCAAGGGCGAGCGCGCCTCGACCAATGTCGACGACGCCGTGAAGCTCGCAAACGCGCTGGGCTTCACTCTCGACGAGATGCTCCATGACCAGACCGCTGATCTTCGATCCGAAGCCGTAGATCTGTGGCGCTCACTGACGCCAGAAGAGCGGGACATTCTGCGAGCCGCTGCACGAGGACGGCGCGACGACGCGGGCACGGCTCCGCAATGATGCGCCGCAGGGATGAAACGAATCCGACAAGATCATCTGACATCCAACCCCCACCCCATTGTACACATAAGAACGTAAGCGGAACATTGCGTAGTGCGCAACTGCCCTAAAGATAGGTTGACCACATTTTCTTGAGGAAGAATCAGGGGATAACTAGATGTTGAGAGTGATCACCGCACTGGCTGGCTTTGGCGGGATGTCGTTCGGCACGATGGTCGCCTATGTGGACGATCTCAACCTAGAGGGCTGGCTGATGGTGATCGCGATCCTCGCCGTCTCAGGCTGCGTGTTAGCATACGCGGGTCTGTCTTCGATCCGCCCTGGGCGCTCCTTGGTCGGCACATGGATCGACCTTAAGCGCGCCGAGATGCAGGCGAAGCACGACTCAATTCGTAGCGGTCGGGAATGAGAGGATCAACATGAGCAGCGGCTTGGTCAGCAGGGACGAATTCGACCGATTGCAAAAAGACGTTCTGTACGCACAGACCGCTATGGCGCATCTATATAATGCGATTCAGACGGTGGGCACCCTGTCGTTTGAACTGAGCGCAACTAACTCTCGCACAATCTCTGGCCAACAAATCACGGAGGAGCAGGCACAATCCCTTAGAGAGCGTGCGCAACAACTACAGGAAGCAATGACAGCCGCACACGATTGTATTTGGGGGGAAGATGGCAAACTCAGATAGACCGGATCCGCCTCCAGACCCGCGGGTCGTGGACTTCGTCTCGCGCTTGCCTTTCGGACCAAACATCCCACATGGTGGGGGTGGCCCAACAGGAGGCGGCATGGACGCGCGCGTAGATCGCTTGGTAGAGGACATGAAAGAAGTGAAAGCGGACCTGCGTTCGTATCGCGAGGACATGTCCGCTATCAAGATCCAGCTCGCCAGGATGGAAGGCAAGCTGGACAGCAAGATCGACTACAAGTGGCTTACGGTATATGTCCTCGGGATAGTTGCGGTTATCCTCCGTGAGGAAATAGCAAGCCTGTTCTCCTGATCTCGCCACCAGATTGAACCCAGCCCGCCCCAACCGGCGGGCTTTTTCATGCGCTACTACTTGACGCTAGCCACGGTAGGATAGCGGCTGAGTGCTACTCTGTCCCGATCTATGCGGACAATTGTCCTTTTTATAGTTGACGCGGACAATTGTCCATGTCACCTTCATCTCACAGGCCGCGACAATCGCTGCCGCCGAGACTGGAGGCACCGCCGATGCACGCTGACCCCTTCCATCCTTCTGCGCCGCGCAGCAGCGGCGATCCCGATCACGACGAGCTGTTTGCCTTCCTGCAGGAGAAGGCTGCGCAGCCTGCCAAGGAGTGCGCGATCAAGCCGCTGTCCTGGCCCGCGCGGCTCGCTGTCGCCCTGGCCGCCATCGCCATCGTGCTCTTCATCGCTGCGACCTTTCTCGAAGGTCTGGCCCGCGCCGACGCCCGCCCGGCAGGTTGCAACGGGCTGACCGAGTCAGCCTGTCAGGCGCTGATGTCGGAAGGCGGTGCCCAATGATCCGCGACGTGAAACGCCGCGCCAAGCTGGGCGCGCTCCGCATCGCTCTGGCCGTTGCCCGCTGGCAGAACGTGCCGGAGTGGATCATGGACATCGAGCGCCGCATCGCCCTGCTCCGGGGGGATCTGTGATGGCTGCCGTCTGGTTCGACCTCATCGGGTTCCGCATCCCGGTCCTAGTGCATCACCGCTCTGACGAGTCCGACCGCCTGCACGTCACACCTGAACCGGACGTGGCCTATCTCTCCAAATTCGACTTTGACGCGCCGTCGCTGACGCATCCGCTGACCGCCGAGGCATTTGTTCTCGATCTGCCCACATTCGATCCGGTCGGCACGCTGCTGGCAACCCCCGGTGGCATCGGCCCCTCGCATGGCGGCCTGCCCATCTTTGTCGGCGGCGGCGGTCTGATCGACTGCTGCGCGATCACGCGGCCCGGCCTGCTGCCACAGCCCGGCGAGGGTACGCCCGACCACGAGCTGCCGCCCATCGCCGCTGTGCCGCTGTCTGGCTCCGGCCTGTTTCTCGCCAGCGCCTTCGCGGCACTGCCACTGGCCTACATCATGAGGAGGATTCTGAAATGATCCGCGCCCTGATCTGTGCCGCCTGCGCGCTGGCACCCATCCCCGCCGCCGCCGTCCCGCCCGATTGTATGTCGATGGCCGCAACGCAGGCCTACTACGAGGCCGAGTATGGCGAAAAGCCCACTTGGTTCGGCGCATCCGGCGGGCGGGACGGTGACATCCTGATCTTCACGTCGCCTGGCGGCGGATGGTCGATGTTCCGGGTCCATCCGGGCGATGTGGTGTGCCTGGTCGAGCACGGGCTGGCGAACACCTCATTCCCGCGTGCGAACGTATGAGCGCCGCCATGATCCGCCAGGACGAAATCCAGCTTCAGGTTATGTGGCAGATGCCACGCGCCGAGCCTCGGCCCGCGCTGGCAAGCTTCGTAGCTGCTTGGGACGATCAAACCCCGCTCGCCGTGCGGCTGGTCCGAGTCCGCATGGGCACCGCCAGCTTCGGCCGACGCGATGCCGCCATCCTCGACCAGCACGTCGAGGCCTGGGAACGGCTGGCGATGAAAGACCTGGAAGCGAAGGCGGTGGCGACATGAGCAAGCTGCTTTCCGTCGATGCGACCCTTCGCGCACTCAATGACGCGGCATGGGATGCCGCGCGCGCCGCGCGCCGGGCCGGTGATGCCGCGGCCGCGGACGAATGGTCCCGGCTCGCAAAGCGCACCGACGCCATGGTGGACGCCCTGCCGGCGCGTGTGCCCGCATGATCCGCCAGCCCAGCAGCCACGCCGCGCTTTACGACTTCTGGCGTCGATCGGTGGCAGGCGAGCGCGTGTCGCGCGTCGAGGATAAACCGCAATGCGGGTATTTCAAGCGCCGGATGGTGCGCGGCGGCCCGTTCGTCCCGGTGGAAATCTGGATGGAACAGGACATCGACCCGGAGACGGGCGAGCTGACCGCCCCCGAGCGTCTGCGCGCGATCTGCAATGGCAACCTGTGCCGTCCGGAGACGGTCTGGACGTACTGCCGACCGATCAGCGCCAGCGAATATGACGGGCTGACCGGCGCCCACGCTTCGATCCCCGACATGGCGGCCACGCACGTCGCCATCGACCTCGGCCAGATGGCCGCAATCAGACCCTGAGAGAGGACACGACCATGAACGACCAACAGCAGAGCAGCTTTGCCGACAGCCTGCATCGGCATATCGTGGAATGCGGACGCGGCTTCATCGGTGGATCGCTGCAGCCGGTCGGCATCCTGATGCACGAGCTGGAGACAAAGGTTCTGCCAGACATCGCCAACACGGGCGATCGGGCACCGGAGCTTGAAAAGCTGCGCCTCGAAACGCTGGCTTTCCTCGAAGAAGCTCAGAATAAGCAGTTTGCCCGTGTCGGGCACAATAATCCGCCGCCCTATGACCCCGAGATTGCCGCTGCCTTGGAGGTCCGCGTTCGCGAGCTGGCCGACGCTGGCGGCGCGTGGCTCGACAAGGGCACGGTCGAGGACGACGAGCAGGCCGGAAAGCTGAACGACTTTCTGACCCAAGCCCGCAAGTGCCACACCGACATCGAGGCCGCCCGCAAGGCTGCCAAGCAGCCGCATATGGACGCGGCCACCGCCGTCGACACCAAGTTCAAGACGCTGACCGGGCCGCTGACGAAGCTGGGCGAGTCCCTCAAGAAAATCCTGGCCGCCTTCGCTGCCGAGAAGCAGCGCAAGCTGGATGAGGAACGCCGCGCTGCGCAGGCCGAGGCCAAGCGCAAGCAGGACGAGGCCGACCGTCTGGCCCGCGAGGCAGCGGCCCGAAATGACGTGATCGCGCAGGCTGCGGCCGAGGAAGCCGCCAAGGATGCCGCGAAGGCCACCAAGGCAGCGGCCAAACCCGTTCGCGCCCAGATCGCCAGCGCCACCGGCGGGGGCCGCACTATGGCCACGCGCACCGTCCACACCGCCAAGATCGACGGCGACAGCAACGCCCGCCGCGCCTTCGGTTTCCTGCTGGCCGATGCCGACAGCCGGGATGCGCTAATCGCGGAGATGGAACGCCTCTGCACCGCCGCGCGCCGCCGTAAGGGCGGGCCCGCCGAGATCCCGGGCGTGACCTTTATCGAAACCCAGACCGTCGCCTGACCCGCGGTCGATAGGAGAACCGAACCATGAACCAGATTGCCCGCCCATCTGCCGGAACGTCCATTTCCGCCAAACCCCTCCGTCAGGTCGCGAACGTCCGCGAGTTGCTGGTGAACGATCAGGCCAAGCAGCAGCTGGCCGCCGTCGCTGCGGGCCATATGCGCCCGGAACGGATGCTGCGCCTGATGGCGAACGCTATGCGGACCACGCCCCAGCTGGGCGAGTGTGACCCGCTGTCCTTGCTAGGGGCCATGATGACCTGCGCGAGCCTTGGCGTTGAGGCAAACACGCCTCTCGGCCATGCCTACCTGATCCCGTTCAAGAACAACCGGAAGAACATCACCGAGGTCCAGCTGATCCTTGGCTACAAGGGCATGATCGACCTGGCCCGCCGCTCCGGCCACATCGTCAATATCCACGGTGATGTGGTCTATGAAGGCGACGAGTTCAGCTTTGAGTATGGGTCCGAACAGCACCTGAAGCATCGCCCGAAGGGCAAGCGCGTCAACCCGATCTATGCCTATTGCCACGCCAAGCTCACGGACGGCGAGGCGTTTGTTGTGCTGCCTTGGGATGAAGTCATGGCGATCCGCGACGGGTCGCAGGGCTACAAGACGGCGGTCAAATACAACAAGAAGGACAGCCCCTGGATCGCGCACCAGCACGAGATGGCGGCCAAGACCGCCGTGCGCGCGCTGTTCAAGTATCTGCCCATCAGCATCGAAATGGACGGCGGCAAGCTGGGCGATGCGTTGTCGATCGACGATCAGCAGGTGGATTTCTCGCAATTCGCCCAGAACCCGGAGGGCGGCTACGAGGTCGAAGGCGAGGCCGAGGAACACGACCCCGAGACAGGCGAGGTCGGCGGCGATCCGGTGATCGAGGACCAGCGGGCCACGCAGCAGACCATCGAACCCGAGCGGGAACGGGAACCGGCCCGCCGCCAGACCCGCGCCAAGGTCGAGGACAAGCCCGCGCCGCGCCGCCAGGCGAGCAACGAGCCCGCGCAACAGGAACAGACCGGCCTCGACCTGTCGCAGCCTGCTGGTGGCACGGAAAGCCTGACCGACCTGCTGCAGCGCACCGAGGATGAAATCAAGTTCAGCCTGGATGATGGCGAGGACATTGAAGCCACCCTCGAAATGTTCGCCGCGCGTCTGGAGACGATCAAGAAGGCCGACGCCAGCGAACATGACGCCCTGGTCGAATACCTGCGGAAATACGCCGCCGACCGCGCCTGACCCCATTCCCCGCCGCCCGTCGCCTGTGGCGCGCGGGGAGAACTGGCGGGCCGGGAAGCGAACCGCACCGGCCCGCCCTTTTCAACAGATCGAGGATCAACCGATGTTCAAGATCGCAGACGCCGATAAGCCGAAGGCACTTGCAGCCCTCTACAACGCATCGCAGCCCCTAGGCATGGGGTTCATACATTTCACCCCCGAGCCCATGACCGAGGACGAGGCGGCCCAATTGCTGGCCGACCGGGGGGAACGCCCCTATTTCGACTATCTCAAGGGCCGGGTGATGAAGCTCAACTTCGCCCGCGACGAAATCGACACGCGCCTGTTCGACCGGGACAATGGGGAAGGTGCTGGCGAGCTGGCACTGCGCAATGCAGGGCTGGTTCAATGACCGGCCCCCTCCGCCACGACTTCGAGGCAATCCCCGATTTCTCGCGCATCATCCTGCACCCTGCGGATGCGAACCTGATCCACCGCAACCCGGTCATGGCCACGCGCCTTGGCGATTACTTCTACTGCGAGGGCTCTGACCCGATGCAGATGGGCGCCGACTATTACCTGGGCGACGTGGCCGGGTTCATGCGCGGCTATGAGCTGGCCGAGGTGACGGCATGAGCCCCGAGGCCAAGAAGCTGCTGGATCAGCTCGCCAGCACGGGCAGCGCGCCTGCCAAGGCGAAGAACCCGGTCGCGGAACTGGTCAGTGCTGGGTTCGCCACAAGGGGCAAGCGCGGGCTGGTCATCACCGCTGCGGGGGAGTTCGCGGCGCAGTCAGGCGGTGCCGCATGACCCGGCGTGTCTATGAGTTGGGCGACGGGCTGCTGGGGCAGATCGAGGCATTCCGCGCCAAGGTCCGCACTAGGTCAGAAGTTGACGCCGTCCGCATCCTGCTGCGTGCCGGGCTTATGTCTTTCGAGACAAAGGACGATCTGATCGCACGTCACGAGGCGGGGGAACCCGGTGCTATCTTCGGTGGGCACCCCTTGATCCGGTCCCTGCACCAGGAGGACGGCAATCTGGTCAAGGTGATGTTCCGGGACGGGACCGCCTATGAGCCGAAAGGCGGTGTCGCATGACCCCGCGCACCATGGCCCTTGCGGCGATCCTGCACCACGACTGCACCGAGTTCACCTGGGAACGCACCAGCGCACAAATCGCGGACGATCTGGTGTCCCGCTATCCCGCCTGCCGGGAATGGGGTGTGACCGCCCGGCACGTCGCCCGCACAGCCCGCGAGAAGGGCTGGAGCAACCGTCTGCGCGGCGCGGGCACCCCCGTCATGCAGGGCACGCCCAAGGCCTACAGCATGGATCAGGAGCTGGCCCAGCTGGACGGCGGGCGCGGGTTTGACCTGACGCCCGAACCCGCGGCCCTCAACTTTTAACCCAAGGAGACTGATGTGAACAAAGCCCCCGAATTGCGCAGCATCGACCAGCTGCTATCGCTTGCCGACAACGGCGATTACCTGCCCGACCTGCTGGCGCGCATCGAGACAAACAACGTCGAGATGAAGCAATTCGCCCACGACTTCGGCACCGCCGCCAAGGGCAAGATCACCATCACCATCGACATGAAGCTGGACCGGCACGGCCAGATGGAAATGGCGATCGAGGACAAGATCGTCGGCCCCAAGCCGCCGAAGCACAAGGCCATCGGCTGGATCACCGGCGACGGCGCCCTGACCACCCACAACCCCGCACAGTCCCGCATGGAGGTCCGCGATGTCGGCGGCCGCCGTGAACTGCGCACCGCTGAATAAGGAGAGAACCTGTGAGCCAAGAACCCTGCAAGAACGTGGCTGAAACCATCCTCGAACACCTGGGCGACTTTGGAACCGTCCAGACGGTCAGCACGCCCAGCTCTGACGACGCCGAGGTGCCGTTCATCGTCGCTGCGCCGAAAGGCATGGTGCTGCATGATCTGACCCAGAAGCATCAGGCCATCCTGGAACAGTTCAAGCCGCTGCAGCGCACCGGCAAGGCGGTCCTGTCCGATCTGCCCAGCCTGATCGAGTGGACCAATCGCTTCAAGGGCGATGACACGGTGCTGTTCGGGCAGCTGCAGCCTCGGCCCCAGCTGGTTTCGATCATCGACTATCACGGCGAAGGTGCCCCGGACCTGAAGCAGGGGCAGGGCGATCCGAGCGCCAACTATGGTCGCCACACCGCCCTCTATCAGTTTCCGGTGTCCGATGAATGGAAGCGGTGGACCGGCATCAGCGGCAAGGCCCTGACCAAGGACGAGTTTGGCGAGTTCATCGAGGAGAACGCCAAGGACTTGCTCGATCCGACGCCGAAGCTCTTGAGCGGCAACATCGACGGGGCCGAGCCTTGGGAACAGCGCATGATCGAGGTGGCCGCGCAGCTCCAGGGCCGGTTCGGCCAGTATTCCACCCTGGTCCAGCTGTCCCGCAGCTTTGCCGTCCACGAGACGGGGCACCTGAACGTCACGACGAACCGCGACACGGGCGAAACCCAAGTGCAGTTCCTGGATGAGCATCGGACGCCTGACGGTCAGCCCCTGCGCCTGCCCAACCTGTTCATGATCGCGATCCCGGTGTTCGAGGAAGGCGCGCTTTACCGCCTTGCCGTCCGGTTCCGGTACCGCAAGGCAGGCCAGGACGTGCGGTTCTTCGCGACCCTCTACAACCCCGACGCCGCGCTGCGGGATGCCGCCCGCGAGGCGCTTGACGAGGCCGCGCAGCACACCGGCGTGCCGCTGATGATGGGCATCCCCGAAATCGGCAATCGATAAGGGCCGTTCTGGTGCGGGGCGGCGCGACCGCCCCCATCCCGAGCGACCGTAGCGAAAGGGACTAGCAATGGGTAACCCTACTGAGATCATTTCGGATCATGAAATTGAGCGAGGCCACGGGTCTGCCAATTTTGGGGATATTTCCCCTCGCACTGTGGTCAATCAGGGCGTTCTGAAAACCGCCTTTGGATATAGCCACGGCAGCACAGCTATCGAGATACTGCATTGGCATCATCTAATCCGGCAGGATCGGAAGATGGGCAACCAATGGGTTCTGACGGTCAAGGGCCAGAAGTACCTGCGAGCTGTCTACGGGGCGCATTTTTCTGAAATGATGCGGATCGGAGCCCACCATGCCTGACCTGACCCCTCACATCGTCCCGATCCCGTGCCGGATCCTGAATGAGACGGACACCGGCTACCTGGTCACGCAGCGCCCGCATGGGCAGGATGGCGTCTGGCTGGACAAGGCCGCCGTGACGATCCCCGACCGCGCCGAGGTCAAGCCGCACCACATCGCGCTGGTGCCGGCCGATCTGGCGGTGCGCAAGAACCTGGGGCCCGAGATGCTGGAAAGCCGCCGGGCGCCGTCGCCGTGGGGGAGGGCAGGGGTATGACCGAACGACTGACCGACGATCCCGCCGCCTGGCTCTGCGAGGATCTGGCATGGGAGGGCGAAACCAGCGTGACCACCGACAAGGCGCACGCCGAGCGGCGAGCTGCCTATGCGACGGCGTGGCGCGTGACCCCGCTATACACCCACCGCCGCGTCGCCCCTGCCGACGATCTGTATGCGGCGCTGACGGATGCGCGGGACGTCATGGCTGGCCTTGCTGAACATATCCTCAAGTCGGACAAGGTGAACACGAAAGGGATGTTTGCGGACCTCCAGCGCGCCCGCCTCGCAGCCGACGCCGCCCTCGCCAAGATCGCCAAGGAGCCCGCCCCGTGACCGCGCACGCCCGCCAGGCCATCAGCCCGGCCTTTGTCGCGCGCCTCGAACGCGCGCTGATGATCGCGGCCCGCGCCGTCGACCACGACGCGCAGGCGCTGCCGATCTTCGAGCGGATCGACCGCGAGCTTGAGGCGGCGCGGCTGATGGTGGCCGCCCGAGAAATGAATAGCCCTGTCGAGCGGGCTCGGGCTCTGTTGAAGGGACGGATAGCCTGACATGCTCATCTGCCCAGAGAAAGGTGTCCGATATCCAAAACATTGTCTCGAGGTTACAGGCCATTCATGGCGACCCCGTAGTCGTGGTGGCCGCAAGGTTCGCGCAACACTGCGTACGCTGAAATTGCTCATGTTGTAATTAACGGGTTGTTAGGACATCTATTAGATAGATGTAGGTTCATAACGAGACCCAGGAGGCAATGATGTCATCCATCCTGCACTTCCCGCTAGTAGCCCTTCTGTTCTCTGCTCTTGGCGCTCGATGGTTTCAGGTCGGGTTTGCGTTTGGGGCTGGCATTAGTGTCGGGAAGATTTGGATGAGCTTGTGACTTCGGACCTTGGTCAATCGTTGAGGATTCAGACCAAGTATTGTACCGTTTCCATGCTTCATCAAGTGCGTACATACCGCCAGCCGCAGATCCAATTCCACCTAAAGTCCTAACGGAAATAGAACCCAAAAAAGCAACCATCCTGCATAGCTTTTTGATTGACGAAAAAGGGTTACTGTCTGCTTTGGCGAGACTGACCGCTTGAGCCAAGGCCGGGTTGATTGTTTCGCTGACTTGTTCCAGAGATTCCAGTGATTTCGATTTTTCGGCCTTCTTCAGGAAACGCCGGGCCTGCTGTCGGGTTAAACTTGCCGACGCCAGCATAGGAAATACGGACATTTCAAAGGTATACTTGCCAGGGATCGGTTCAGCACCGCCTCCACACGACTGACACTCCAGCAGCACGTCTTGTAAAACAATTCTACCTGGCATTCTGGGTGCTAAGGCAACCGTCGGGCCGCAATTGGGGCACTCTGCGAAGACAGGAACGCCCGCCCCCCCCGTTCCAATGTCAATGCCTTGGAAAACCACGTTGTTCAAAGCTGCGCCCCGCTAAAGTCTCAATCCTACAAAGCGCCTTTGATTCTGCAATGGTCTGCGTATGTCGCCCGCCCGACCGCGCGTGGCTTCACGCTATCTTACGCGCCTACAAAGGCGCATCATCACCTGATCAGGCTAAGAAATAGTACTAGATTTGGTTCACATTATGGTTCACAATTTGCGGCACAGTTTGGCGATTACCCCTAGCAATTGCTGGGTTTGAGCGGCAAGTTTAGATAACTTCGTCTCCGCCACCCACACCTATTGCCCTTGATTCCCTTGTCTGGTTGAATGTTCATGCCCGCACGACATTGCGGTGGACATTATTTCGGACATTACGATGACCTACCCAGCCGCAAAACTCGTCCAGGTTAAAGGCAAGTGGTACGTCCAAGTGACGATACACCCGGACCTTCGTCCAGCGTTCAACGAGCGTAAGCAGGAACGACGCAGCGCGGGCACGGCGGATCGTGCGGAAGCGGAACGGCGTTTACATGGGATCGCTGGCCAGATTTACGCGCAGTTCGACGAAAAGGGGAAAGTCTATACCCCTCTCGCCGTGGCTGCGGCACGTCTCCAAGCTGTGTTGCCCGGTGGACTGAATTGGGACCCTCACCAGTGGCAGGATGACGATCTTCGTGAACAGATCGACGATGTAAGGGGGCGGGCCATGATGGTTCTTCATCTGCCAAACCCCGGAATGCGTGATCCTGAAGAAGGTATGGTGATCGCCCGTATGCAAGATGACGTTCAACCGGCGTACGAGGAGTTTGAGGAACAGCTGGAAGCGCATCGCGCGACAGCAAAGGAAACAGGTGGCATGAAGCTGACCGAAGCAGCTGCGGCGTATTTTGCGTCGCAGACCTTCAAGCGGCAGCGGACGCGGCATGACTATGAGCGGGGCGTTAAGAAGTTCGAGGCATTCGCTGGTGATGTTGATATCGCCAGCATCACTGCGCAACAGGGCAGTAGTTTCGCGGCAGACTTGGGCAAGACGGCATCACGTAATACGCTGCAGCGGGATGTCGGCGCAGTACGTCTTGTGCTGGGTCATGCGGCCGAACAGGGCTGGCTGCAGTCCAACCCCTTCCTTGGACTAAGGTTGGCAAATAAGGGCAGGGCTCCAGTTGCCCGCAAGAGCATTAAGCGGTCCGACCTAGAAAAGTTGTTCAGCTTGTTCATGCCGGAACAGGATCGACTTTGCTTGGGTATCTTGGCGTCCACGGGTATGCGCTTGGATGAAGCCGCCCTGCTCGAGTGGGACGACATCAAGGTCGAAGGCGGCATCCAGTACTTCGACTTGAGCCGGGTTAACAAGATAGTGAAGAACTTCCGGTCCCAGCGGGAAATCCCAGTCCCGAACATGCTTAAACTTGGGCCTGCAGGCAAAGGACGGCTGTTCAGCTACCGCACAGATGTGGATGGTAAGGCACAAAATGCCGCGTCCAAGTCCCTGATGCGGCACGTTCGCAAGATCCGTGAGGATCAAGCTGATTCTCGCGTAACCGTGCATAGCCTTCGTCACACCTACAAGGACTTGCTGCGGGATGCGGCCGTGCCGATTGACGTTCAAGAGTTTATCATGGGCCACACTGGCTCAAACGAAGGCAGTCGTTACGGTAGCGGTCCATCCCTATCAGTTAAAGCCACGGCCATGAATGCTGTGGACCTAGGATTCCTTAAGAATTCCTGACGCCGTAGCGGCAGTCATTCGGAAAGACAGCACACAAATCCGCTAACTTGACAATTTCGCAGCAGCGGCGGGCGGGGTAACCTTAAAGACCATATGGCAAACGTTATTTAATCCTAATCCGTGTAAGGGGCCAGAAATCCCGCCAAGCCGTCCTCATGGCCATGTGCAGCTTTTCCCAGTGCTGTTCCTGAACGATGAAACTGTCGTGGATCGGGATGGCAGGGACGTTCTGTTCCAGCATATAGCGCAAGACCCTAAGGGCAATTTGGCTGTCTGCGTACTGCAGCTTCCCCCACAACGCTTCTGCGCCTTCCCCATGTGGATAGACGCGGCTGTGTTGGCCCCAGAAGGTGTCGTACAGTGCTTCTGCACGGCCTGCACGGGACAGATTTGCTTCGACAAGTTTTTTACGTAATGCGCCCAGCGCGTCATCCCTAGTTGCCACGCCCAACGAGGCAGTCAGCACAGCTTTCATCCAATCACGGTCCTGACCCTCGATTTCATAAAGGTCGCCATCAGGCACAACCTTTCCAGACATCGCATAGTGCAGGACCAGCTGCATGTTCCGGTAATCAAGTTCGGTGGTGGGCTGCCCTTCGATGGTCAGGTACTGGCGCAATTTGCTTGGGACGTTCTGTACCCAGCGCCCATACAGCCTTCCCCCACGGCCATCTTTCTCCGTGAACACGGCCGGAAGTGCTCTTTCCCGCCCAGAAAAAGCCGCGAATGCCCGTGGTTATAGTCGTAGTGGGCTGTGTAGGTGTCGTAGTCAGACAACGTGCAGGCAACATCGAGCTTGGCCAGCCATTTATTCAGCAAAGGCAGGACAAGTTCGTCACCTACCGCGGGACGGTCGAGCAACAACTTGATTTTCTTATCGGGGTCAGCAGGGTCCGGAACTGAAACTTGCAGCACGCCATGCTTTTCCGTCAGATCAGACGGGGTCGTGCTGATGGTCCGCCTGGGAAAGATCAGCCCCTGCTGCAGCATCCAATTACAGAGATCTTTGCTAGGGGCGATGCGCGTACGTCTGCCTTGCTTGGTCTGCTGGTCAAAGAAGCCTGGCACGTACTCGATCCATGGTCGGCCACCTTCCAGCGCGAAATGCTTCAAAGCAGACACGGCTTTCCGAAACGGGCTGTAGGCCAGATCTTGGTACTTCTGACTTGGTCGGAAATCGTTCTTGTTCAGCGGGATCGCAACATACTGCTGATCGAAAGTCTTTCCGTCTCGCAAGATGCGGGGATGGGACGCAATATAGGACAGGCTGTGCAATAGCAACATTACGGAAATTAGTAAGTCATCAGTTGGCTTACGGGGAAGCGCTGGGGATTCAGCTACGGCAGGGCTATTCTTCTGGAGCAGGCCATACAGGTCATAGGCCGCTTTGCGGAGGCTGGTCTTGTAGGGTACGTCCCCTTGGATTTCTTGGAACAGGGGGACTGAATTGTCCGGATTTGCGCTGTGCCAGAAGCGTGTTTCAGGGTCTGCTCCAGACAGGGCAACTAGTTGTTCATGATCAGGATTATGGGACACGGCTTGCTGCAGGAAAGGAGAAGGAAGGCACCTATTATAACTAAGTCTATAAATGAGTCAACTGACTGATATCATAATGAAAATTACCCTAGATGTTCCCCTAACAAGGGTATGCGACCTGCTCAAGGATTTCGATGCTCTTACAATCCAAACTTGCTCTTGGCCTGACCTTCCTGTTGGCGGTGGGCATAGCGGCACTTACCCTGACACCAATCATCAATGTTCCCGCACCTGTCGAACAGTCGGACAAGATTTACCACGCCCTTGCATTTGCAGCTCTAGCCTTCCCGATCAGCTTCTTCCGGCCTAGCTGGCTGCTGGTTGCAGTTCCTGCTTTTGCGGGCTTTGGCGGGATGATTGAAATCATCCAGCCGTATGTCGGGCGGGAGTGCAGCTTTTACGATTGGTTTGCCGATCTTGTTGGTATCGTACTAGGTGTCGTTTGTGGCCGTGCTGCGACGGTAGCCCTTCCCAAGGCGTTCCGCCCATAGCCCAACAGCTGCAGGTACGCCCGAGCTTGACAATGGATTTCGCCCAGCTCGGGTCAGGGTTGTATACGGTATCTGAAAGGGTACCCCTTGGCACCTGCCCCCGGTCGGTGATTGGTATGGCCTTCAGGCGTTCTGTAGTGCCCGTACAGGCCGCGAAAGGGCTTTCCATAGGGGTTGGATAGCCTGACGGTGGTAGGGGCTTCCTGGCGCTGCTGGGAGGCGGTGAAAATTCAGATGCAACCTGACGAGGATCTGATCAAATGACCGATGACGACCAATCCATGAAAGTCTGCATTGCTCCTAACTGGGAACAAAACGCCGTCATGCTATGCGTGGTGTTGCGCGATGGGACGCTCAAGGGACAATCGGACGCACAGGCCGAGATTATCAGGATGGGCCAGCTGCTGGATCAGATGGGCGCCCAAAGATCGTCTTAGTGCGCGTATGGATTCACATTCCGTGACCATGCCTGCCGTAGGAGGCTATAGGAAGCCCATACAGGCCATCAATCTTACCGCCTACGGTCCCGCGGGGGAGCTTATGACCGTTACGACTGTCAGTGGGCTTATACGAGCGCCCTGTGCAGGCCATCGTTGTTAACTACAAGCCCACACAGCTGTTCGGCCGCCTTATCATTTCATGATACCACCGTTTGATAAAATGATAAGGTACCGGGTGAGGTAATGGGTAAGATTAGGTTTGTTTCATACCTACGTGTCTCGACAGATCGCCAGGGTCGGTCAGGACTAGGGCTAGATGCCCAGCGCCAGGCCGTGGCTGACTACTTGAACGGTGGAAGTTGGAAACTAGTTCAAGAAGTTATCGAGGTCGAAAGCGGCGGGAAGAACGACAGGCCACAGCTGCAGGCCGCAATCGAGAAGTGCCGTGCCTATGGGGCCAAGCTAGTGGTGGCAAAGATCGATCGCCTTACGCGAGACGCTGCCTTCCTGCTGAACCTGCGTGATGCCGGGATCGACTTCGTTGCTGCGGATATGCCGGATGCCAATCGGCTAACTGTGGGGATCATGGCCCTAGTTGCGGAGCAGGAACGTGAAGCCATTTCTCAGCGGACAAAGGCAGCACTAGCAGCTGCTAAGGCCAAGGGCACGCAGCTAGGGCCCTATCGGGATGGGCGGTTCGTTGGACGCATAGGGACGAAAGAGGACGCCCAGCGCGCCACACAGGGCCGTACCCGGCGTGCAGATGCGTTTGCGCGAGATATACAGCCAGCGCTGCTAGACGCCGATCCTGAAAGCACTGCGTCGTTGTCTGCCATTGCCAGATGCTTCAATGATAAGGGCGTTCCTACGCCTAGCGGACGCGGGACGTGGACGCCTATGGCTGTGGCACGGTTGAAGGTGCGGCTGGCTGTGAAAGGATGAATTCACACGGATTGAAGTGGAGGAACAGGAACAGGAACAGGTTGTCCCTTCGCAAGGGGACTACCCCACGGGCCTCACGCAGGCCTGTTGGGGGTATGCGGCGGCTGATTGCAAAGGCCAAAGTCCACCGACGTTTCCTGTGTTAGCCGGATCATGCAGGGCGCATTTGCATCGGTTGCGCATGCGCCCTGACGGTAGGCTAATCGGACTGTTCGTTCACTGGTGGCAAAGACGCCACGATCCGCACCGTCTCTAAGCTTACGCGTACAATCCGCTTCACTAGGTCGAAGATGTAGCGGGGGTCGTCGGACCAGTCGTTCGGGTCGTTCCTAATGCCGCTTTCTTTGTGAACAGTCACAGCGTAGCGCTCCATCACCCAGTCCAGTGCCGATTTTCCGTTCACCACATAGTCATAGGCTTCCAGTGGGATGTCCGTGTGGCTGCGGTGAGATGCACCGCATCGGCGAAGACCGGACCGAGCGGCTGGACATCGTGCCCGCGCAACTGCGGGTCATCGTGACCGTGCGCCCCAAATATGCGTGCCGCCGGTGTGCCGAGGGTGTGTCTCAGGCCCCGGCACCCGCACACCTGATCGAGGGCGGCCTGCCCACTGAGGGCGCCCTCGCGCATGTCCTCGTCAGCAAGTATGCCGATCACCTGCCATTGTATCGCCAGAGCCAGATCCTCGCCCGCG
>NZ_SUNH01000062.1 GCF_005048265.1 Paracoccus hibiscisoli | reverse complement strand
GGCCCTTGGCGGCCGACCGCCGGCAGTGGTCTACTCACTGCAAATCGAAGTCATGCAACCCGATCAACAGGAGCAACTCAGAGCTTAAAAAGCGCCAGATCCTGTCCAAGGAAGGGGGAGCACCTCACTTCTCGCCATAGTCAGCGCCAGTCTTGGCGCCAACCTCCAGCTCCATCAGTCGTTCGGCAGCAAAGCCGATCATCTCGCGCAGCAGGTCAGCATCGGCGCTCTTCTCCATCAGCGCGCGAAGGTCCATCATAGGTTTGGTCATCGGGTTCGTCCTTGGTTCAGGTTGGTGTCGCAACCCCACCCTACCGAGAAACCCGATGACCACCGACAGCTACACCACGCCCCGGGACATCACCTGGATCACTGGAGTGCCAAAAAAAGCCGTTGCGCAGATTAAAGCAACTCTGCAGGTCGACCCCATGCTTTTTTGCCGACAGCAAGGTGGCTCAGGAAGCATACAGCGCTCAGATCTAAGCGCCCGTTCATGCTGTGGCGAGCACTAGCGGCTGCTCTGGGCTTTTCACGTCGATACATGTGCGCCGCGCTGGCGGCAGCTATGCGGGACATTCCTGCCACTTGCTGTACCGTAGAATTCGCTTCGCATCTGCAGCACAAAGGATGACAAGGGCTGGGAGCAGAGGTTAACTCTAGCGTCCGCTAATGGGCGGCGGTTTTGGGGCCGAAGCAGACTGACAGCTTCAAGGTACTGACATTCGATTAGTTGCTACGTGCCTAGGAAGACTTCAAAGCTTCCACGGTCAAAGCCAGCTGTCGTGCATAAGTCTTGGAAGCATCAAGGACTGCATTTTTTGAGACACCTACAAGTAGGTAGATCGCATGGATGGCGGCAATACTGCCTTGGGCGACTAGCTTCCCGTTACTAACTGACATGAACTGGGGTTCGTATCGATATATCGCGTATGCAGCGGCCACAGTACCCAAATTGATCGCAATTCCAAACCACTTGAGCCCCCACATATTACGACGGAAGCCGTACGTGATGTTTTCGCCCAGCAAGACGTGGAAACGCTCCCTGTCCCGCGTGTTTTCGCGAAGCCAGCGGAAGCACGCATTGTAGAATGCCATCGCGGCAATTGGGTCGGCGGTCTCCTCTGCCTCGGACGGGACCTGACGGTTGACTTTGGCAGCCAAGAAAGCGCGGTATTCCGCCTTTGAAACCTCGTCGAACACGCTGTCGTCGGCGCGAGTGAGTTCTGTGTTATAAGGCCGCCCTCCGGTTGCGGCAAAAAGCTTGCGCTCCTTACGCAAACCTGCCCGCCGGGCAAGGTCTGCGCCTGCGAACAGCAGGACGGCAATGCCGAGTGAACTGATGATCTCAGGAAGGCCGGGATCGGTCCAACTGCCCGCTAGCAGAAGTAGGGTGAGTGCCGGCGCCACGGCAATAACAGCAGGGAATAGTCGCGCACGGACCACATACGCATCGAAGAAATCCATTTCACGCCCTCCTCTCGCCCATGACAGCGTGATATCCGTTTGGTGTGCGTATCAACAGTATTGCGGGCGGCGACCGTTCCGCAGCAATTTCGACCGCAGTCTTCAGGTCAAGCGCTGAAGGTCCCTGCTCCGCAAGGTGGCTGTGCCACGTACCTATATCAAAAAGGCTTTCGCCACTCGCGACGTGACGAGCCTTGACCGCCGCTTTCAGCCCCTGGGTTCCTAAAACGAACAGAGAAGGCGTGCGCTCGCTATCAGGCGGTGCATTGATGATATCTACAATCGAGACCGTGCGCAGGCGGGCGCTGCAAGATCCGATCAGCAACCCTCCAGTCTCGACGGCTGGAAAGCGAGCAGTCTCCTCGCGTATCCGCCTATCAACATCATTTGACAGGCGCAGTGTCCAGTCGCCGCCTTGCACTGGAATCTGGATAAATGGTTCCACTGACATTCGCCGCCAAGCTGTTGAAAGTCCGTCATTACCAATTACTCCGATTGCGACCTGCCCGCCGTCCTCGGGCGCTGAAGCGACCCTCATGATTTCCTCGGTGGCCATCGCCGCCATTGCAGAAAGACGCGCATCGGTCATCGGCATAGTTAGCGACCCACACCCATCACCGATCTGTACTTGGGTGAGGCCATGCTGGGGATCGAACATCAGATCCCTTTCGTCGTCTGTCAGGTGAGCTGTGAGCCAGGCTAGCAGGTCGACCAAGTTGGGACTTCGGCCCGCACCCTCGATAAGCACGACCGCACACTTCCCACGCCCAAAAAGCACGACTTCTGTAAGGCGCGCGGACACATCGCCGACCGGGATCGCCGATAATCGTTCACGGACGACCAGAGAGGCTGTGGTATTGATTACCAAACCTGTTCCCTCCGGAACAAAAGCAGAGACAGATCGCGGGTCAGCAAGGTCGGAGGCAACATCACGAACAATGGCAGATGGCCGTTGATCGAGTCTTTCCAACTCTTCCACTAATACTTGTGCCTTAGGAATTGAGAACCGTTCAAGCAGAGCATGCCGCGCAAGATTATGCGGGCGAATATACTTGTTGTCAGTCACTGACGTGATCGTGACACCTGAGCGGGCAAGGTGGAAAGCAATCTTCGAACCGACACTCCCGCAGCCGATCAAGCTGACCGGCGGGATGGTCTGGGCCCCCGAGACCCTGTGCAGCAGTGCGGCCGAGACATCATCGATCTGTCGCGCAGCTGCAACGTCCTTGGCCCGGACCGGCGCAAATAGCGACATTCGCCCTTGTTCAAGTATGAGGTCGAACACATACGGGATCAATTCTAGGTCGCTTGAGCGGTCCATGAGGACATGCGGGCGTTTTACGCAAAAAAGGACGCCGATTGTGATTGGGCTGGGGTGGCAATAACCCTGCAGGCGGTTCTCAAGACGTGTGAGGAAAGCATTAAACGGGGCCGCGCAGCCCAGATCCACCGCCCGCTCTCTGAGCTCCCTGATCGTGGAGACCGTATCTGGTAGTACCTTATCAAGGACGCTATCTGTTCCGGGGTACAGGACGACGGTCACCGTATGGCCTTTGACAGGCTCCGTGGACGTGGTCGCGTCGAACGGGAGATTTTTCCTATTTTCCAAGGTAGGAGAAAGCGTATTGAGTTTGTTTCCAACGAATACGAAGCTCTCGACCCTGCTACGTATAGACTCGGTAAAGGTGCCGAACCGATAGAACCTACTTTCAAGGACAAACCAGCCAGGCTTGGTTCCGACGCGCTTCCGGATCATCTCGGCATCACAGATGATATCGTGTCGGGCATCGTTCCGGAGGATCGCCTCCCAACCATGCACTGCGTTTGAAAGCGACCCGCGCGCAGCCCTGGCGAGCCAGAGGCACATCTGGTTGATCATTGCCAGAATGCCTGATTCTAGAAGCGGAT
The DNA here is from genome assembly GCF_005048265.1 of Paracoccus hibiscisoli. Classification (GTDB taxonomy): domain Bacteria; phylum Pseudomonadota; class Alphaproteobacteria; order Rhodobacterales; family Rhodobacteraceae; genus Paracoccus; species Paracoccus hibiscisoli. Next base: position 2,266 of record NZ_SUNH01000062.1, on the reverse strand, counting down.
AGCTGGTGAAGAACTCATTGACGTCACCATCCACAAGGCAGGGCATCGGCGCTGCATGCACAGTAGCACTGCTCAAGTGATGGAGATTTCGAGGAAAATCCTTACGCAGAAAAAAAAACGGCGCAATCCAAGGGTAGCCTTCAGACAGGATGACCTCAACCCGTTCCAGCCGACGTACGCCGGTCTGGCTTTCGCCAGCGGCTACTGCCGACTGGCTCATCTCGACCTCAAGGGCGATTGTGAGTGAAACAACCTGTTCGCTGACAAGATCCGTGGAGCCACCCGCGCATTGCGGATGCCCGAGGGCTGCACGCAGAAACGTCTCTGCGTGCGCATTCATCTGCTGCTCTGACGCCATTACCTCAGCCGTGGCCTCGGGCGGTCGTGGCAACGGTGCTAACGCCGACGGCCGTGGCTGCCCTGGCAGCGGTCAGAAGCCGTGTACGGGTTACCCCCGAGCAATCGATCTTAAACTCAACCGGACGCCCCTCCTTTTGAAGGAATTCGGAGGTGCAGACGAAACGCGCGTCGTCATTGCCTACCATGGACAAATATTCACGCTTGGCGCGCTCGTGCGGCGGGTTCGGCTCTTCCTTCAGGATCGGGCGGCTGCTGGCGACGATGGACGCGCCGACGCGGGTCTGGCTAAGGGCGGAGCGGGCCTCCTGACACACCTTCACCTTCTCACCCAGTTCCGACCAGCGGTCGTAGCTCAGCGTCCGCCACGAACAGTGATGCGGCGTTTCCATCACGTCGTAGCTCAGCCAGTCAGTCGTTCCGGTCTTTTCGTGCTGGTTCCACAGACGCTCCCAAATCGCCACGTCGGCGTCGCCCCCCGAAAGGAAGCGGCATTGGTCCTTAAAGCCGTCAGCGGGGATCGAGAACTGCATTATGATCGACGAGTTGTTCTTTTCGAGCGTCTTGATAAGCTCCTCGTCGACGTCGTTTACGACCATAGGTGCCAACACCCGTGCCTCGAGCCCTGACGAGTCATCGCCGTTGACTGTGGTGACCAAGCTGTTCTGCTTGGCGACGATGGCCATGATGTCTTCGGTTTTCCCGTCCTTATCTTCGCCGATGATCATGATGCGATCGCCATGTCCAGCGGTACGCCTCGCCTTATAATGCGCGACCCGGCGACGGGCTTCTTTGGCCCATGCCTTGGCATCCTCGCAAAGTATATGTGCTGTCGAAGCCCGCCGGAAAACGATGGGGGATGACCACATTTCCCGGATGAGGATGAGGTCGCGGTTGCCTTTGGGAAAATCTTCGGGCTTGCCAAGGTAAAAGTGGTTGCGCAGGCCAGTGACGTGGTCCGCGTCAGGGTGAGAGAGCATGAAGACGTCGATATAGAGGCGCCCTTCTACGTCACGCGGCAGGCGCTTCTTGAGGTCGCTTGCAACGTCGTAGCACTCGTCGTCATCGGGATTGTCCGCGGCTGCGCGGATGTTGATGTCAATGAGGACGTTCTGCTTATTGGAAAGTTCTATAAGGGCCATGTCCCCGTTGTCCACGGGGAAGATCGTAAGAGAGGAGGGCATCTAAATCGGTCCTTGAATAGGTTGTTGTCTGGAATATTGACCTTTTTAGCGCAGCTTGCGAGGTCTTTTGACATGGTGACGATCGTCGGGGCCATCAAGACAGACATGTACGCAGTTGCTCAGATACCGTCCGATAGGCTCTCGTAGCCAAGCAGGCAGTATGGGGAGCGCAGAGCTGTGGCCCATAGTTCGGCGCCAACGTCCGCAGTGAGGCAAAGGCCTAAACGGCCCAAACGACAAGAATGGGGCTGCGGAAAGCGGACACTAGTTAAGTGGCGTTTAAGCGGCAATTTAGGACCGCATTGCCCGCTGCGACTGCAGCGAAGCCGTCTATCGCGAATGGCGGCTAAGAGCTCTTCGCGTCGATGCTGTCTTACAACCGTGAGACTGCTTTCCAAAAAGGTGCGGTGATCGCGGTAACAGCAATCGCCAATCCCAATGGCAGCCAGTGAGTGTCAAGCAAAAACGTCATTTTGACCTTTTGTCGGACCAAAAGGTCATACTGCTTTCCTTGGTAGGCAAACGTAGTGACATGCAGCAACTCCAAAGCTGCAACGCGGATCAACGAATGCCCGCCTCCCCTGCCCCTTTCTCAAAGTGTTCAAAAACGATCCAGACCGTGTGAAAACTTGAACCGGATTTCCAGCATTGAGCGGCCGTGGTATTCTTGGGCATGGCACATATTTCAGGCGGTGATCGGTCCCAGCTCCTGCTTTTGCCGGACT
>NZ_SUNH01000061.1 GCF_005048265.1 Paracoccus hibiscisoli | reverse complement strand
CCACGATGGCGTTGATCCCAGGGTTGATATCGTTGATCCGGTCCAGCGTCGTCGTCATCAGCTCTCGGGCCGTGACGGTTCCGGCACGCAGGGCAGCCAGTTGATAGGTCGCGTCATGTTTGATCATACTGCACATTCTGTCTGGCCGCACGATGGGGTCAATACATCATCGGACAGGGCCAACGTGGTGGGCTTACTCGTGGCTTGCAACGAGACTCTGTTATGGACGTGCCCGTCTAAAGCATTGACGTCACACACGGGCCGTGCTTCGCGCTACCCTGCTCTACGTAAGGACAGGCAGGAGCCTCTTTGCGTCCGGCATGAGCTCCAGACTTGCGGCGATCAGGCTCCCCCACTCTTCGCCTTGAGAATGCGCATGCTCGTAGGCCTCAGCCAAATCATCTGGACGGTCTTCGGCGAGGACGCGAATGAGAAAGCCGGCCTGAGCGCGATCCTTTTGGGCTTGCACCCTGTCCCTGCCGTCGTGTCGCCTGCTGGCGACCATCAGCTTGTGGATCGCGAAACGCTCCGGTTGTGGGATCTGCACAAGGACACCAGAGCGGTAAAGCGCCAGCGCGGGGATCGAATTTTCAATCAGGAAGTGCAGGTCGTTCAGTGCAGGTGCACTCGCGAGAAAGGCTGGTAGCGGAGAGACGCCTTTCTTGCCGAGCTTTGGTGTCAGGAACTCTACCCCAGCCGCGCTGCCGCTCTGCTTCCATTTCCAGGTCGGACGCTCGGACGCCCCTGGGGCAGCTTCAAAATTAACCATCCGCTGGAAATCTCCCGGAAACTCCCTCATGTGATTATCAATGGCTATCGAGAGCCGCTTGACGTTCGAAGGACCAATGTCGCCGGTGCCGGATGGTGCGTTTGGAGTGACCTTAACCCCCAGTTCGCCTTGATACAGCATGAAGGCCTCGGTCCCGATGAGCGTCCCACCTTGCTTGAAGAGACCTGCGCGGGCCAAGGCGAGAAGTAGAGCGCCTGTTGCCCGATCCGGCGCTGCCATTCCCTCGGCTTTTAGAACACGTGCGAGCCGCGACATTCGCGTCCTTCGGTCCTGCGCATCCAACTTGGAACCCTTCTGACGCGCAACGCGTGCGCGCAATTCGGGGCTGTCTTCGCCGAGGTAGCGGCTCTTCATCTCGGTGCCGATCCGGAACCGGTCATAGAGATATGTCCGCCCGTTGCGCTGGCGACTTTCGACACTACCCGCAATTTCCGATTTCGACATGTCGAGATGCATGCGCAGCAAGTCTTGATAAGCGACGAAAGCCGCACGTGAGTGGGAGATCAGGGTCATGTGAGGATAGCCGCCCTGCCATGTAAATAACGACTATCTTACCCCGATGCCCATGTGCAGCAAACTTAAAGTCGCTGCACATGGGCATGAAGGGCTCAAGGTCGCCCAAGCTCGCCCCCCATGCGGCCAACATCAGAAGAAAATCTCGCCCCCACGTCTGTGTGAGAACTTCGTTCTGGCGCCACCTGCGCATGGTCGAGCTTTCACACATGGGGTAATCGCGGAGCGAGTCGCCCGGGCCGTAATGCCAGCGGACTTTGGACGGGTGGTTGTTCCCCGATAGGATCCGGATACGGGCTCACGATCGACACCAGGCCCAAGCATCAAATGGAGAACAACCATGTGCGACTATATTGGTCTGGACGTATCTCAGAAAGAGACAACGATCTCGGTGCGCCGGGAGGGCCAGCGGGTCTGGCGGGGCAAATGCCCGTCAGATCCTCAGGCGATTGCTATGGTTCTGCAGCGGCGCGCACCGGATGCAAGGCGGGTCGTGTTCGAGACCGGCCCGCTGTCCGTCTGGTTTTACCATGCGCTGAGCGCCGAAGGGCTTCCGGCCATCTGCATCGATGCAAGACATGCCAAGGCGGCGCTGGACATGGCACCGAACAAGACCGACGCCAATGACGCCGACGGCTTGGCCCATCTGGCCGAGATCGGCTTCTACCGCGAGGTTCGCGTGAAGGGCTACGACAGCATGCTGGTCCGCACGCTGGTTGCAGCTCGAAGGCGCCTTGTCCGGGTTTCGACTGAACTGTCCAATCAGATCCGGGGTCTGATGAAGACATTCGGTCTGATCGTCCCAGGTGCAAAAGGAGGCCGGTTCGAAGCCGAGGTCCGGCGGCTGCTCGGTGGCTACGCTGGTCTTGAACAGGTGCTGCTGCCACTTCTGGAGGCCTGGCTCGCCGTCCGGGCGCGGGCTGCAGAACTCGGGAGCCAGCTGTTGCGCACTGCCAGACACAGTGATGCCTGTCGGCAGCTGATGTCGATTCCCGGCATCGGGGCGATCACCGCGACATCCTTCACGACGGCCATCGAGGATCCCGAGAACTTCCGGAAGTCCCGATCTGTCGGCGCATGGCTCGGGCTGACAACGCGTCGCTATCAGTCTGGCGAGGTCGATTACGACGGGCACATCTCGCGACGGGGTAATGCACATCTGCGAGGCCTGCTTTATGAGGCAGCGACCGTGGTCCTGACTCGCACCAGCGCTGATAGCGCCTTGAGAACATGGGGGCTGAAACTGCGTGAACGGATCGGATTCAAACGGGCTGCCGTCGCCGTCGCGCGCAAGCTGGCCGTTATCATGCATGCCATGCTGAAATCAGGCCAATCATTCCAGCGCGAAGCTGAGGCCACGGCCTGATCCCAAGCCGTTCCGCGTCAGCCTTTCGACGCGCCGAGGCGTCCCTGCCGGGACGTGGCGAGAACCATTCCGCCGAGGCTGTTGCACCATCTGCCCGACTTGGCCGATGCGTGCGCTTCACACATAGGAAGGTTCGTCCGCGAAGCCCCACCATGCGGCGGCTTAATGTCGACCGCGAAGATGACACTGCTCCCGGCAAACGATGTCCCATCGCCAAGAAAGACCTTGCAGAACGACATGCGATTAGATGACAGCCTCGGCCCGTAGCTGACGGATGGCTCCTGTCGGGTGACATGCTGCAGCATCACGGAACCGGCCATTGGTGCCCGCTGCAGCGTGAGACAACGGGCAGTGTCGCTAGTAGGGCATTATGCTTCGGAGAAGGTCTGGGCTGCCAACCTCCATCCGCATGCCCATCAAAACTATCAGGCCGCGCAAACAAGTGTCTCGCCTTGGCCACGTCTTCGGCTAGGATGCAGCAAATTTGCGGAGTGAAACTGAGTGGCGTTGTTTGACTGGCTTCTCGGACGCAGCGCTGAGCCGCAGCTGCGCGATCCGCAACGGGCTGAGGATTTTGATCCGTCCTCCTCCCGATCCGTCCAGGCCTCTGACAGACCGTCCTTCGGCCATACAGAGCAAGTCCCCCAGGGGCGCTTTCGATTCATCGCGTTGGACGTGGAAACAGCATGCAGCGATGCCGCAAGCATCTGCCAGATCGGCCTGGCCTGTGTGCAACCCGATGATGAGATCCAGACATTCTCGATGCTGATCAATCCCCGCACCCGGTTCGATCCCTTCAACATCCGGCTTCACGGCATCGGTCCGGACCATGTCGCACAGGCCCCCGGGTTCGCAGCCGCCTTGGAAAGTCTCATGCCGCTGCTGACGCAGCACCATCTTGTCCAGCACAGCAACTTCGACAAACAGGCGGTGAATGCCGCCTGCAGGTCCTGCGGCATCGCTGTGCCCGAACTGCGGTGGAGCGACAGCGTCACGATCGCACGGCGGGCCTGGCCCGAGCTGAAGGGGAATGGCGGGCACGGGCTGGCAAATCTCAAGCGGACGCTGAACCTGAGGTTCCACCACCATGACGCAGGCGAGGACGCCCGCGCAGCCGCAATGGTCATGCAGCACGCCGAGCGCCGTCTTGGTCTTTCCTTCGATGAGCTGACCAAGCCCACAAGCAAAAAGACCCATGCGGCCGCGGTCATCATGGCGGGAAACCCGTCAGGGCCCTTGGCCGGCTCCACGGTGGTTTTTACGGGCGCGCTTGGCCTGTCCCGAACCGAGGCCGCCGAGCTGGCAGCCCAAGCCGGGATGTCGGTCAAGGCGGGGGTGACCAGGCAGACCACTCACCTCGTCGTCGGGGATCAGGACTTGTCCCTGCTTGCCGGACATGCGCGAAGCAGCAAGCATCGGAAGGCCGAAGACATGCAGGCTGTCGGTCACCCCATCCAGATCCTCGGCGAGAGCGATTTTCGAAAGCTGGTCGCACGGTGCGACACAGTCTGAACCCCTTCTCGGGCATGCTCGCTTGGGTGACCCCGTCGCGGCCGGATTGCGACGGGCATGGAAAGCAACCGTTTCGCGAGGAGATCGCCATGATGAAAAGACCGCCTAGGCAAAGCGGGACGCCCGATCAGGATGCCCTGGCGCGGATGCGCGCCGCCCATCCCGCAGGCGCCGCACTGCTCGATCAACACCAAGCAAACGCAAATCTCGCCTTGGCTCTGCGGACGCTCCGCAAGAGCAAGGGGATGACGGCAGCCGACGTCCGGCGCGCGTCGGCGGACCTCGGTCGGCCGCTGACGCCGGCAATGGTCTCACGGCTGGAGAGCCCGATCGCCGAGTTGCCTGAACTCGATCAAATCGTGCGCTACGCCTCCGCCTGCGGCGCGCAGGTCGAGCTCTCCTTCGTCATCGGGAATACCGATAGCGACGGCGCATGCCAAGTGACGCTGTCTTAAACAACGCGCCCGCAGCGTCGGATCTGGCCGACAGGCTTGGCACGCGTCGTTCATGCGATCACCAAGCGCATCGAGCCTGGTCACAATTTTGCCGGCTTGGAAGCATTGCCCGCGCTTGCTCGCGACGGTGGAGACTCACCGACGTGCCCTCCGCCTCAGTCGAACTGCAGTTTTGGCCCAGTCCTCGGTCATATCGACACAAAGGGCGGGAAGCGGTCATCCGCTATGGGTGCGAAGGCACCTCGGACGCACCGTGGAAGCGGACGTTCGGTCGCCGAGCAGCACCCTTGTTGCCGCAATCAGCCTGAAGCGCGGAAAGCAGACCTGCGGCAGAGCTGCATTTACTCGCCTTGTATGACGCATAATCGAGTCCTTCAGCTTCATCACCGGCTTCGATCCATAGCCACCACCAGCGAGCTTGCCTCCCCATAAGCGAGTTGTGATAGTGACCTACGCTTCACGGGTGAAAACTCGGCCTATGATGGGCATTGCAATGGTGTTTTTGGGGGATACTTGGTGGGTCACAACGAGGGAGCGCCTCAGAAATTGACATTCAAATTCCTACGGGGTGCGGAGGCTGATGCCGGTGAACTCGATTGGCCGGATGGAGCAGATGTCGTCAGGAAAGCGCTCTCGGAGTCGCTGAACGCAAAGAATGTGGCGTTCCTACTCGGGGCGGGATGCTCGTCATACTGCATCAAGGATCCTGACGATCTGCTCGGGGACGAGTGGCGGGAGGTCGGCATACCGACCATGGCACCGCTTGCCAAGGAGTTCACGAAGGAGCGGGCGACCGACGAGGCGGGGTTCCCAACAGCCGCGGAGCGAAAAGTTCTTACCGACGAATTCGGGATTGAGATCGGCGACAAGGAATATGCTCGCAACCTTGAACGGTTGATGGAGCTGCTATTCAGCCTCCGGTTCTCGCTCTCTAGAAGCAAGCTTGCGAAGGCGAAGGACAATCTCAAGACGGTCAATTTGGACCTGCCCCGGTTTCGTTCCGGTCTTCTGAGAGCGATGCTCTCACCAAAGGAGACAGGATATGGCAGCGACACACGGCGACGAGTTCAAGCGGGATGCGGTTCGCATCGCGCTCACCAGCGGCC
>NZ_SUNH01000060.1 GCF_005048265.1 Paracoccus hibiscisoli | reverse complement strand
GCCCTATCGGATCTTTGATCCCAGCCAGCAGCGCGTGACCCATACCGCGATCACCGAGAATAAACACCTTGGCGATATGCTGGCCTACATCAAGGCGCAGCAGGAGGCCAATCCGCCTCAGATCGGCGCGGTCGGCAAACAGCGCACCCGCTACACCCCGAGCGGCAAGCGTGGCGCCGGCCGCAAGAGCTGGCTCGATAAGCGCGCTGAGCGCCGTGCGTCCGAGGACCAGGCGGCAGCGCTGCCGCCGCCGGCTGAATGACGCGAAGAGCCCACTGCGGACAGTCGATCAGGCATTGAGAGAGATCATCGGACGGCTTCCATATCCACCCTGACCCTCAACAGTGATTGGCAGGCGCCTGCTCGTTCCGCCATATGCAGTCCACACCTCTTTCAGCCAAATCATGGTGCTATCCACGATTGCGTCATTCACGCTGAACGGCTGATCAAACGGATCGAAGAGCGGCACCTCTGGACAGAGGTTGCCATCAGTAATGCGCACTTCAAAAAGAGACCGGAAGTCACCGATGGCCTTGTTTAAAGAAAGCAAGTCAGGCCCATCAAGATGAACCATGACGTCGAACATGCCGTCAGCGTCTTGAGGAAGATGAACGACAATTCGGATGCTGCGCGCTTTGTCCGGCAGATTGCGATCTATTCCCTGCAGCGCCGACAGTGCAGCGTCTGTATGGGCACGAAGGACGGCCAGCAGAGTCCGTTTGTATTCCTCATATCCACTGATCATAGCGGCTTCCTCGACGTGTGAAACCTATGATGGCGGGAAGGCTGAATTACCGCAATGTCCCGCATAGCTGCCTCTCGCGCAACTTTGCTTCCGCCGCCGACCCCGTCCCTACGGCCCTTTATGGAGAGAGCGGCCCGGGGTCGGCTCAGCCCTCGCCGCACGGGCAGCGACTTTTCTAAATGGCGGAACACGCGACATTTTAACTTGGTGACAACATATAATACCGCTTTGGGAGCCAGATTTTTTGCTTTGCAAACAACTTCCGCGCGTCAGATAGCGCCACAGATCGGCGCGAAGAGCCCTCCTCGGACATTAGTCTCTCCCGCAGCCAATGCAGATGCAGAAAGAGTGATCGGCCCTTAGCGGACACCCGTTCATCGTTGATGCTGTAAAGCGCGGCTTCTGAAGCGGCTGTTCGTTCTATCGCACAGCATGGCCGCATCTGCTGCTGGCGTCTGTACGGACAAACTCTCGAGTTGTTTCGCGATGACCCACTTCTAATCCTGGACTTCTTCCAGTTGCCATTTGGGGCCGCCAAACTTGCGGACCTACTACTCAGCCCGTCAGACTTCACACCTCTGATAGCATAGTGCCGGTCGATCAACTTGGCCCGCGGCTCAGTCTTGGCCGCGGGTGGATGGAAATATTCGAATCAGTCTCGTGTGCAAACATACGCATTACGATCTTCTGACATATTTTGTCTGTATTTTTGCGAACGATATGCTTATTACAATGTAATTTGCCACTTAACTGCGTAAATCGCGCCAAAATATGACATCTAACAATATAAGAAAGTGTCTGGCATCTTAAGTGCAGCTAAGGAGGCTTATCAAAATGGCGTTGGATCGAGAAAAGCTAAGAGCTTTGATGAAAGCTCGTGGGGTCACACAGAAGGACATCAAGGAAGCGACAGGCAAGGATGCGCGGACTGTTAGCCGATGGATGAGTGGCGCGAACGTCCCGAAAGATCGAGATCTCCGCATCATCGCAGAGCTTTTGAGCTGTGAGCCCGTCGCGTTTTATGAGAATTTCGTCGACGTGCCTGATGGGAGGGTGTCCATCCACGCCTCTGTTTCGGTTGCCTCGCACAATGCCTTTGAGGTGATGGGGGTGCGCTACGGAGTGACACAGCGCGACATTATCGAGATTGCCCCCGTTCTTTTCGCCATCCTGGCCGGCCACGCCATCCGTGTCCCGGAGCAGGATCTGGACGCGTGGCGGGCTGCAAAGAAGGCCGGTCTGTATGTGCAAATTGGTGGCAATGCTGAGGAACAGGAAGGGTTTGACCTTGATCAGCGCGCAGCTGACCAGCGCAAATGCTTCGGCATTGCGGCAGATCCAAAAGACGCTACGCCTCGCAACCTTTTCGCGGTGGCATTACGGCGGCTGTGTCAAGACCTCAAAGGGATCGTGGATGCGACATCAATGCCCCAACCGGATGCCGGAACACCACTGAAGGCCGTCGGCTTCAATGTCGACCCTGAAATCCTGTCCTTTCTTGCGCAAGAGAATGCAGAGAGAGTTTCTGATTTTACGACCGGTCGGCTACGACTACCGGCACGCGAGAGCCTGGAGCGTTTCGGAATGCAGGCCGTAGTGGAGGAGGTTCTGCGCCAAGAAAATGCGCGGTCTGCGAAGTTGGCAGAGCAGCGTGAAGAAAGTTTGGGGAAACAGTCTGCTTGGCAAGCGGCCTATGCGGCCGACAACCCTGAATTGGACGCAGAGTATCACTGCTTGGCCGCGCGCTACTTTGAGCCGGAGGGACATGTTGCAGAAGGCCTCTCTGCCGAAGAGCGCGATGCCGTCTACGCTGATCCCTTCAACGCAAGGCGTGAGCTGAAGGAAGGTTGTTTCCCCCATTACTTCCACTTTTTGAACGAACCGGATCCAGCCGAAGAAGCACAGGCAGAACAGGTTGCGCGTCTACTAGAGCTGGAGCGGCAACGTCAGGCCAGCAAGCAGGCTTTTGACAAGGGGGCTGTGTGATGCAGGTGCAATCAGCCTATCGCTACAGTCGGCATGCCATCTGCCGGCTCGCGCAGCGCGGAGTTTCCGCAGAAGCCATGCGTATTCTGCTGGAACATGGCAGAACCTACAATGCGGGCCAAGGTTGCTCCTATGTTCAACTGTCCAGAGCGGACTTGCGCAGGTTGGCATCAGAAGGCGCACCTGAGGGAACATTGCGCAGTCTTGCGCGGCTGCAAGCGGTGGTGAGCGATGAGGGCGAGGTGGTGACCTGCTACCATGCCAGCGACCGTCGTCTTGTCAGCAGCCGTCGCCGCCCCTCGTTCAAATACCACTGACATTCCCTGGCGTGGAGATTTCATAATGACCCAGCATGTTCGCATTGTTGAATCGACCAAGTTTCACCATGCAAAGCGCCAATGGCGCATCGAAGCAGGCAGATATACGCTGTTGCGCCTGACCTATGGCCAGACGGGTGGCGCCCTGAAGACAGCAACGATAGGGGATGGTTGGGGGAGACCCATCTTTCCGGAGCCTGCGCGTCTTATTGAGGCTATGGCAGTAAGTGTCCAAAATCTGGCGGGTCCGCAGGTGGATCTTTGGTTAAATAAGGATTCGAAGGGAAGGCCGTTTCTGGAGATTACCGCCGAAGCAAGCTTGAAGGATTTCTTTGACGGCGCTACGCTTTTGGCGATCGAGATGACTGCCATTTTGAGCCGACCAGCGCGACTAGATGGCTCTTCTGGACGGCTAGCTTGCGCAAACGGTGCCCTTGTCGCCGCTTGAGAGGCGCAGCTTTGTGTTGCACCGATATTCCCCACCATATTTCTCACGAACTAAGTATTTAAAAGAGCAGCCATGCGCATTATCGAACCGCCTCGCGATCAGCACTCCCATTTGCGCCAACCTTTGACGACTGGCGAATTGCGGGTGCTTGACATGCTGGATGACAAATTGCCACCAAAGTGGGAAATTTATCTTCAGCCACATTTCAATGGGCTGAAGCCTGATTTCGTTCTACTTGAGCCGAATGTGGGGATCGGCGTCATCGAGGTGAAGGACTGGAACCTTGATGCTATGCGCTACTTTTTCAAAGATCACAGGAGCGGGCGGAGTGAACTTTACGCGATCGGGCCGGATGGGCGTGATTTTCGCGTAGAAAACCCTTTCGCGAAGATCAGGCGCTACAAGGAAGCGATCTACTCAGTTTATTGCCCCCGTCTGGCAGAAAAGAACGGTTTCGGGGCTATCAATGCAGGCCTCGCTTTCACCGCGGCAGACCGGGAAAAGGTTCTGCAACTGCAAGAGCCGTTCTTGCGCCCGGGAGAGCATGACAGGCGCCATGAGTACTGGCCCGTCATCGTTCGTCGCGAGCTGGATGAGGGCTGCGTTGAAACTCTCCTTCCCCTCCTGACCCGCAAGGGCAAATCCTATATGCGCCCCGATCTGGCAGAGGATCTGCGGGGTTGGTTGGTCGAACCCGACTTTTCTCAGGCACAGAGGGTGCCACTGGAAATGGATCAAAAACAGCGTGAACTGGCCCAAACACGTACAAAAAGTGGCTATCGACGCATAAAGGGGGCTGCTGGTTCGGGGAAGTCCCTGGTCCTAGCTGCAAAGGCGGCCAAGCTGGTTGATGAGGGCAGAGATGTGCTGGTTGTCACTTTCAATATGACGCTTTGGCATTACCTGCGCGATCTGGTGGTGCGGGCACGCAAGGGAGGGCGGCGCAGTGGTACTTTGACCTTCACGCATTTTCACAATTGGTGCCGGGATGTCTGCCAGACCTCTAAAGCCTTCAGCGATGAATACGCTGCTATTATGCAGCCCGTTGCTGAGATCAAGAATATGAAGCTGCCCGCGCGGGAAGAACAAAGAAGATTGCAGTTTATTTTACCGCCGATCTTAAATGAAAAGGTACCAACGCTCGCGCGAAAAGCTGCGGCTGCCTTGGCGGATAAAGATAAGTATGATGCGCTTTTGGTGGATGAGGGACAGGATTACCTACCCCTTTGGTGGAATGCGCTGCGTGCGGGGTTGCGACCTAACGGAGAGGCCTTGCTTGTAGCCGACAGCTCGCAAGACCTATACGGATCAGCGCAAAGCTGGACGGAAGTCGCGATGACGGGGGCGGGATTTGCAGGCGAGTGGGCGACACTGGATATTAGCTATCGGCTTCCGCCGAAACTTTTGGCACTGAGTCAGGACTTCGCTAAGCGGCTCTTGCCCGAGGCGACCCGCATCATCCCGGAGCCCGAGAATGACGAGCTTGATTACTATCCTTGTGAGTTGCGCTGGATCCAGTGTGATGAGCAGGAAGCAGTAAACGCCTGCGTCAATTCTGTCGTGAATCTAATGAAGCGGACCGGCTTGACCTCTGGTCTGGCAAATTCAGATATTGTCCTGCTGTCCGGCAGCCATGAAGTGGGGCGTCAGATCGTTGAAGAGCTGGATCGTGAGCCTTACGGGGTTTCAAGCACGCATATTTTTGCTGAAGGCAAGCCGGAGCAGGATCGTCGAAAGATGGCTTTCTTCCTGGGCCAGCCGCGCGTCAAGGCCGCCACTATCCACAGCTTCAAGGGGTGGGAAAGCCGTATGTTGGTCCTGCACCTGAACAAGGCCATCCGATCCGAGGATCTGGCTGGGGCCTATGCGGCGATCACGCGCCTGAAGCGAGATGTACGTGGTAGCTACATCACCGTGGTTTGCTCGGCTCCTCAACTAGCCGCTTTTGGTAGGACTTGGCCGATTTTCGAGGATATGTCCTGACCGCACGCGCATGGTGGCATGTAAAATCTGTGCAGTGGACCATCGTAGGGTGCAGGGCATGTCTTCAGCTGCGATGTACATGACGACCGCTTCGACGGAATTGCCGCGGTTGGTCTAGCTTACCCATACAGAGTCAAGCACAAACGAAAATTTAGCCAATCTGTCTGACCAAAACGCCATTCTGCTTTCTTACCTGGGTAAATCCATCCAGACCCCGCGCTTAAGAGATCTATCGCGGATTAGTGGATGCACCCCCCTCTACCCTCATGGCAGCCATGTTCAAAAACGATCCAGACCGTGTGAAAACTTGAACCGGATTTCCAGCATTGAGCGGCCGTGGTATTCTTGGGCATGGCACATATTTCAGGCGGTGATCGGTCCCAGCTCCTGCTTTTGCCGGACT
>NZ_SUNH01000059.1 GCF_005048265.1 Paracoccus hibiscisoli | reverse complement strand
TCCGCGTCGCGCTCATGAACCGCATCAACGCACTCGGCACCCCCGAAATCGAGCGCGTGGAATGAGCTTAATGGGGTAAGCGGGAGCCCCGCTTCAACGCCCAGTTCTGAAACAATGCCGTTGCGATTGCCAACAATTGTCCGCGATGGTGAAGGTATGGTGAAGGTTTTCTGACGGGGGTCGGGGCGGAACGGTGCTCACTTGCGCGGCCACGACCCGCGTTGGAAAACCTCCCAAGGAGGAAACCGCGGGGGTCTTGGATCATCCTATGGGGAAAGAGTGCAGACGGTTGGGGCGGCGCCTGTGTCAGGGGTTCGGCTCAAGGTGCGCATGACGGCTGAGACGGTCACTGATGCGGCCGAATATACCGGCGTTGCTGTGCATATTGCCCTTCCTGCCGTCGGTTTTCGCACTGAGGAGCGATATGCGCCTACGGGCTTGGCCGGGTCTGCGGGGTGCAGCCGGTGGTGTTGTCTGGCATCTGACAGGCGGTGTGTCATGCGGCTTGGTCCCTCGGAGGTGCTCGTGATGACGGCTTTTGCCCGCGCCGGAAGATTTCGACGATGCGCATTGGGCTGCCGCAGCAGGGACATGGTTCGCGCAGGGTGAGTGGTGCGATCTCGGCTTGTGGTTCTGGCGCAGGGGGCTGTTCAGGCTTCTGGACGCGGAGCAAGCTGCGGATCTTCGTGATGTTGGCCTTGCGAACCGAGTTGGCCAGCACGCCATAATGCCGGATACGGTGAAACCCGTCAGGCAGAACGTGGATCAGGAAGCGGCGGATGAACTCGGGCGTCGCCAGCCGCATGATCTTTTGCCGGTCGCCGGACTTGATGCGGTAATCCTTCCATCGGAACGCGACGGTCTCGGCGTCCGCGCTGATCAGGCGGGTATTGGAGATGGCGACGCGGTGGGTGTAGCGGCTGAGGTAGGCCAGCACGGTCTCGGGGCCGCCGAAGGGCGGTTTCGCATCAACAACCCATCCGGATTTGCGGAACGGCGCGAGCCACTGCGCGAAGGTGTCAGCATCGGCTAGCACGGCCAGATCGCCGAAGAATGCCAGCTGACCAGTCCGGTGCAGATCCTTCAGCCCGTTCAGGAACAGGCGTCGGAACAGCCGCGACAGAACCCGCACGTGCGGGAAGAACCCGGGGCGGCAGGCAACCCAGCTGGCGCCATCCGGCGACAGGCGGCCGCCCGGGACGATCATGTGGATGTGCGGATGATGTGTCAGCGCCGTTCCCCAGCTGTGCAAAACGCTGGTCATGCCCACCCGCGCGCCCATGCGCTTGGGATCGGCCGCGATGGTCATCACCGTTTCCGCCGAAGCCTTGAACAGCAGCCCGTAGACCGCCCGCTTGTTCCAGTAGGAGATCTGCGCGATCTCGGCCGGCAGAGTGAAGACGACGTGGAAATATTCCACGGGCAGAAGATCCTCGGCACGCGCCTCCATCCAGTCGCGCGCCGCCGGTCCTTGGCACTTCGGGCAGTGCTTGTTTTTGCAGGAATTGTAGCTGATGTGATGATGGCCGCATTTGGCACAGCCTGCTACATGCCCGCCGAGCGCCTCGGTTCGGCAGGCCTCGATAGCCGACATCACCTTGAGCTGGGAGAGGCTGACATGCCCCGCATTGGCCTGCCGCCACGCAGGACCATGGACACGGACGATGTCAGCGATCTCCAGCTCTGACCGGGACACCCCGGTGCCAGGTCACTCCAGGCTTCGCTTCACCGTCTGATCCTGTAAATCGGCCAGCATCTCGTAGGGACTGACGGTGTCGCGGATCGTCTTGGTGGCCACGTGGGTATATCGGGCGGTGGTCGTCAGCTTGGCGTGGCCCAGCAGCACCTGGATTACCCGCACGTCCGTGTTGGCCTCCAGAAGGTGGGTGGCAAAGCTGTGCCGCAACGTGTGCAAGGTCGCAGGCTTTTTGACCCCGGCCATGTGCCTGGCCGAGGTGAAGGCGCGGTTCAGCTGTCTTGGTGAGATCGGGTTGATCCTGGGCTTGCCGGGAAACAGCCAGCCCTCTGGCCGTGCCTCGCGCCACCAGGCACGCAGCAACTCCAGCAAGCCGGGCGACAGCATCACCTTGCGGTCCTTCTGACCCTTGCCCAGTTCCACATGGATCAGCATCCGGTCGCTGTCGATGTCGCCGATCTTGAGGTTGCAGACCTCGGCGGCCCTGAGCCCGGCCCCATAGGAAATGCTGAGGGCTGCGCGATACTTCAGCCCCGGCCCGGGCGCTGCCATCAGAATGTCGGACACTTCCTCGACGCTGAAGACCACAGGCAGCTTGCGCGGCTCGGTGCGGAATTGCATGTAGCGCTTCATCTCCTCCCGCCCGCAGGTCATGCCGAAAAAGAAGCGCAGTGCCACGATACGCGTGTTGAATGTCGACGGGGTGACCCCGGTGTCGGTCATGTGCAGCTAATAGCCACGCAGATCCTCCGGCATCGTCGTGTGGGTGATCGCCCCAGGAAGGCCGTGAAATCCTTGATCGCCCGGATGTGCGACTTCTGCCCCTTGTCGCCCATCCCACGAATGCGCATGTCTTCGATCATCCGCTGACGAAGCGGGCTAATTCTCTCCTCTGTCATGGAAGCCTCTTGTCTGATGATTGAGAAGGCCTCAATCGTCAGGCAGGACAGCCAGATCGCAAAATGATCGCGGTTACGGGTAACTCACCCCATCAGCCAAAAGCGCCAATGCCACGGAGCGGCTTCGTCCTCGGGCCGTTCTCTGGCTCATCTGCCGATCGTCGCAGCTCGGGCAGCCGCTTCTCTTGCCATGGCGAGGAACGCCGCAAATCCCGCTGATGGGTTGCGCCTGCCGGGGTAGTATAGGCTGAACCCCGGGCGGGGCGGAGTCCAGTTGACCAGCAAGCGGGTCAGCCGCCCTGCGGCGATGTCATCCGCCACGTCCTGCTCGATGAAGAACCCGATGCCGACGCCGTCCAGGACGGCTGTGCGCGCGATGGCGGCTTCGTCCAGGGTCAGGCGGCCCTGCGCCTCGATCTGGACCGCCTCTCCGTCACGCTCGAAGGTCCAGCGGAACAGCGCGCCGTTCGGCAATCGCACACGAAGGCAATCCTTCAGCGGCAGGTCTGCCGGGGTCAGAGGCAGGCCATTCGCCGCGACCCAGTCCGGAGAGGCCACAACGGCATAGCGCTGCGGTTTTCCCAAGGGCAGCGCGATCATGTTACGGGGCACCAGATCGGCGGGGCGGAGGCCCAGATCGAACCCCTCGGCCACGATGTCGACCAGACGGCCTTCGGTCACCAGATCCACGTGCATGTCGGGGTATCGGCGCAGGAACGCCATGACCAGCGGCGCAATCTCTCGTCCCGCTTGGACCGAGGCGTTGATCCGCAACAGCCCCGAGGGCGTCTGGCGATGCGACTGCACCACCTCCATCGCGCTGCGGATCTCGGCCACGGCGGGGGCGATGCGATCGACGAAGGCGCGCCCGGCATCGCTCAGCGACACGCTGCGCGTGGTGCGGTTGAAGAGGCGCACGCCAAGGCTGGCCTCCAGCCGTGCGATGCTGTGCGACAACGCGGTGGTCGACATGCCCAGATCCAGCGCCGCCGCCCGGAACGATCCGCGCCGCGCGATGGCCAGAACCGCCTCCAGCGCTTTCAACCCATGGTCCATCGTCCCGATCCTGTCATCGTCAGATGCCGATTTATCCCGGTTATCAGCATGCCGGTCCAGCGCTATGTTGATGGGATCAGAAGCGAAAGGACCGATCCATGCAGCTGCCCCGCCCCATCCAGACCTACTTCACCGCCCGCGCGCCGCAGGACGGCGACGCCCTTGCTGCGGCTTTTGCCCCGAATGCCATCGTCCATGACGAGGGCCACGACCATCGGGGCCCGCAGGCGATCCGCGCGTGGTGGTTGGCCGCCAAGGCCAAATATCGCCACCACGCACGGCCGATCGACGTGACCGACACGGCAGGAAGGACTGTCGTCCGGGCGACCGTGACCGGAGATTTCCCCGGCAGCCCTGCGGTGCTGACCTTTACCTTCGGTCTTGCCGGTGACCACATCACCGATCTGGGGATCGGGTGATGTCGGATTTCCTGACGCTGAAGGGCAAGCGCGCCCTGATCACCGGCGGCACGCAGGGCGCGGGTGCGGCCACCGTGGCGCTGTTCCGCGACCTGGGCGCGCAGGTTCTGACCACGGCGCGCAAGCCTGTCGACCTGCCGGACGCGCTGTTCGTCGCCGCCGATCTGACCACTCCCGAGGGGTGTGACACCGTCGCCAAGGCTGTGCATGACCGGATGGGCGGCGTTGACATCATCGTCCACATGCTGGGCGGCTCCTCCGCCCCCGGCGGCGGCTTCGCGGCCTTGGGCGATGCGGAATGGCAGGCTGAGCTGGCTTTGAACCTGCTGCCCGCCCTGCGGCTGGATCGGGCGCTGGTGCCCGCCATGATCGCGCAGGGCGCAGGGGTAGTGGTCCATGTCACCTCGATCCAGGCCCGCCTGCCGCTGCCCGAGGCGACCACCGCCTATGCCGCGGCCAAGGCCGCGCTGTCGGTCTACAGCAAGAGCCTGGCCAAGGAGGTCTCACCCAAGGGCGTGCGCGTGGTCCGCGTGGCGCCCGGCTGGATCGAGACCGAGGCCTCGGTCCGACTGACCGAACGCGTGGCCGCCGAGGCAGGCACGGACATCGACGGAGGCCGCCGGATCA
Source organism: Paracoccus hibiscisoli (assembly GCF_005048265.1). Classification (GTDB taxonomy): domain Bacteria; phylum Pseudomonadota; class Alphaproteobacteria; order Rhodobacterales; family Rhodobacteraceae; genus Paracoccus; species Paracoccus hibiscisoli. Next base: position 1,507 of record NZ_SUNH01000059.1, on the reverse strand, counting down.
TCATGGACAGCCTCGGCGGCATCCCCATCGGTCGACCGTCGACACCGGACGAGATCGCGAACCTGATCGCTTTTCTGGCGTCCGACCGTGCCGCTTCGATCAGCGGCACGGAATATGTGATCGATGGAGGGACGGTGCCTACGGCCTAGCGACCGCTGCATCCTGTTGTTCGCTGCTAACAGCACGAATGTCCGGTCTGGAGAAAATGCGAGGCTGCAACTGACGCGGGGTGACCGCCAGCTATGGGCCGAGCCTGTGTCAAAACCCGACGACATGGTATGCTTTCCTGACATTGGGAGGGCAGCCCATGACCGGTTTCATCGAAGGTGTGCAGCGCAGCCAGAGGTTGCTGTTCCCTGATCGGCTCGACGATTGCATCGGTGAGGATGACCTTGTCCGCGTTGTTGATTTGTTTGTCGATGAGCTTGATCTGTTTGGCCTCGGGTTCAACCGCGCCATGGCTGCAAGGACGGGGCGGCCGGGTTATCATCCGGCCACGCTGCTGAAGCTCTTCATCTACGGCTACCTGAACCGCATCCCCTCCAGCCGGCGGCTCGAGCGCGAGGCCGGGCGCAATGTCGAGGTGATGTGGCTGACGGGGCGGCTTGTGCCCGACCACAAGACGATCGCGGAGTTCCGGCGCACGAACGGCGATGCCGTCCGCAAGACCTGCGCGCAATTCGTCGAGCTGTGCCGTCGGATCGGCGTGCTGAAGGGCGACTGCGTTGCCATCGACGGCAAGCCAAGTTCAAGGCGGTGAACAATGAGGCCGCGAACGCCATTGGTCCGAGAGAGCGGCCGAATGACAGGAACTTTACCAAAGGCAAGACCGCCAGTCGGCTGGCGCATCTGGAGGGCGATGTCGAACGCTGCATCGACAAGATGGTGCGCATCGACCGTCAGGAGGAAGGTGAGGCGCGGACCGAGCGGGTGCAGCACCTCGGCCACCGCTGCGGCCGCATCCGGCAAGAAATCGCCCGGCTGAAGGCGATGGACAAGGCCTTGGCCGAAGCGCCGGACGGACAGATTTCCCTGACAGTTCCTGATGCCCGCGCCATGGCGACCAGCGCCAGGCACAGCGGCATGGTCGGTTACAACGTCCAGAGCGCCGTCGATACTGAGACCCACCTGATCGTCGCTCACGAGGTCACCAACCAGGGTTTCGACCGCAGTCAACTTAGCCCGATGGCGGTCGCCGCCAAGGAGGCGCTCGGGCGCGATGAACTGCATGCCATCGCCGACAAGGGCTATTTCAGCGGTCCCGAGATCCTGGCCTGCCAAGAGGCCGGGATCACCACGACCGTGCCGCGCCCGGCCACGTCGGGCAACGCGGCCAAAGGGATGTATGTGAAGGCCGACTTCACCTACGACGCCGAGCGCGATGTCTACATCTGCCCTGCCGGTGAGGAGCTGACCTATCGCAGCACCCGCGAAGAGCGCGGCGTTCATGTGCGGCGCTACTGGGTGAACGGATGCCAGACCTGCCCGCTGCACAGCCGATGCACCA
>NZ_SUNH01000058.1 GCF_005048265.1 Paracoccus hibiscisoli | reverse complement strand
GCACTCGGTCGTCAGAATTGCTACGCCAGCGCCTCGGCCGAAGTGCATCTGAGCGTCAACTTAGGGTCTGTCAGACCCCAGGTTGACGCAAACCACAGGCACCAGGCGGCGCATGGACATAACGCGGCTCTGCGCCAGAGAGGTGAATCCGATATAGAGAACATTCTGTCCGTCGCTCTGGAAACAGACGGCTCCATGAGAGTGATCCCGCACTGATCCCGCGTGGCGGGCTTGTTACCCTTATGGCAAGGTGACAGGTTCCGGAGAACCACCGATGATGGAGGACCGGCTTATGGAGGCTACGACATTTCTGTCCTTGGCAGACCATCTGGAGTCTGTTGCGACCGTGCTGGGATGGATTGTCGTTCTAGTTGAGCTGTTCGCGATCGCCATTCTGCTGCTGGGCGTGGTGCGGTTCACGAGGTGGTTTGTCTCCGGCGAGGTTATGCGGCGCGATGCGCATGAGCGCGACCATCAGCTCAATCGCGGTCGACTGGCGCTTGGCAGGCATATTCTGGCGAGCCTGGAGGTTTTAATCGTAGCTGACCTGATCCGGACCGTGCTGCACCTGACTATTGCCAATGTCGTGCTTTTGGGGGGGCTGGTGCTCATCCGGTCCTTCATCTCCTTCTCTCTCGAATATGAAATGCGGGCACTGGAGAAAGAATGAACGCAGTCGGAATGGGAGCGCTGCATGCCTTATGGGCAGGCGTCATGTGATACTAGCAATGTCGCATAAGGTAATGATGCCGTATGAGAGCCGGATGCATGAACGGTGCCCCACTGCCCGAGCGATCACTCCGTGATGAATGCGGAGCATCGTTCAACAATTTCGTCCCGGTCATGATCGAGCGTCGCGACATGAAACGAGTGTTCAAGCCACTGTAAGGTCACCTTCGACGAACCGACTTCACGAACAATGCGTGACCCGTTTTCGGGCGCTACGACGTGGTCTTGGCGAGACTGGAACACGAGAATGGGTTGCTTCAGGTTTGGTAGCATTACGCCTGTCGCGCAGGTCAATATGAACCGTTCACGCATCGTAGCTATGGGAATTTTATCATAGCACGTCTCGCGCCTTGTGGGGTGCTTTATATCGGATCCGATACCTTGGTGAAACTCACCGATACTGGTCGAAAACAGTCCCGCCACCTGGTCCGGTCGGTAGATGCCGGTTGATCCATTGATGCTGATGACCCCATCAACACGATCCGGGAATCGGACAGACAGATTGAGCGCGATCGTGCCACCGAGCGACAGACCTGCCACGACGACTTGGTCGCACTCGGTCCGCACACGATCAAGCGCGCTTTCCGCGGTGGCCAGCCACTCCCTGTATCCAGTTCGCGCCAGCGCCTCGGGAGTCTCTCCATGCCCCGCCAGCAGCGGCACGCTTATCGTGGCACCCGTCGAAGCATGGATCTGCCGGCCAACATAAGCGACGCTCTGTGGTGTGCTCGTAAAACCGTGCAGCAACAGCACCCCTGTGCTTGATCCCTGCAGATAGAATGGGTTTGGATCGGAATCGCAGTCCATCACACGCTCATACTCGTCGCTCGTTGCAGCTTCACCATAAGAGGCAAGAATCCCACGACGCTCAAATAGGGTTGTGTGATCGGGTGATCGCAGAATTGGATCACTTGCATGCAAAATTATCGCAGAAACTGTCCCGGAAGGCTCGCAGCAGCTTGGTATCAGCAACGTTGCTCCACGCCATTGCGATGGTCAGCTGAGGTGCCCAGCCCGGCACGGCCATGATCTTGAGCGCGGCGGGCAGGCTGTCTGCGGCGCTGATCGGATAAAAGGTTAGCCCACGTCCTTCTGCAACCCGTTGAAAGATAACTTGCACATCCCAAGCTTCATCAACAATTGAGGGGCGCAAACCTGGTTCGACAAACGCCGCATCGAGGAGCGCGCGGAACGACCGCCAGTTTTCCCGAACCCCTATAACGAAGTCGGCATCGCGCAACATATCGAGGGACACGTCATCAATAGACCGCGGCACGACGACCCCGATCTGTGTTGACCAGATCGGCCTCTGCGTAACCTGCGGGTCCTGGACGCTCTCGTGGAATAATAGAAACCCAATATCGATTTCACCGGTTTTCAAATTCTTCATCATGGTGTCCGTGGACATGACGTGCATCTCGACTTGGCAACCCGGATGAAGTCTGTTGAGCCTGTCCAGTCCTGCCGAAATGTGAGATGAGGTAGCAAGCGCAGAATATCCCACAATGATATGACCACGGGCGCCTAGTTCATTCTGGCGAGATGCGCGGATGGTGCGTTCGAACGCAGCCAGCGTCAGACGCGCATCATCAAGGAACACGCGTCCGGGTTCGGTAATCTCGAAGCCACTGCCGCCACGCTGAAAGATCGTGAAACCCAGGTCTTTCTCGGTATCCTGCACCGTCTTGCTGACAGCAGGCTGAGCGATGTTCAGTGCCTCAGCGGCCGCGCGAAATCCCCCGGCGTCCGCAACCGCAATCGTGTAACGCAGATGACGGATGCCAATGCGCGTCGGACCCATGGAGCTCTCCTACTGGAATGACAGACCGATAACGAAGTGCGATCACCCGATCAAGCTTTGCGATTTGAAGTGAGCTGATCTGTGCGGAATGCTGTGACAGCGAGCGGACGATCGGGAGAGAGTTTTGCGCAAGGAGGGATTATGGATCGTGCATTTCGCAGACTGACTCATGGGCTGATGCTCGTGGGTGGTCTGGGTATCATTCTTATGATGCTCAACATTACGCTGGACGTTGTTCTGAAGGTTTTTTGGAATGCTCCGATCCAAGGAACTGTCGAGATTTCGTCTTATTACTACATGGTCGCCATCGTTTTACTACCGATGGCCATGGTCGAATACGACGACGAGCAGATTAGCGTGGACCTACTGTTCACCCACTTTCCCGCTTGGCTTAAGAAAACCAGCTTGATGGTCACTTTCATCGCCACAGCGGGGATGCTGTCGATCATGACGTGGCGGACCGGGCTGGATGCTGTTCGGGCCTTCAATGTCGGCGAGGTCGTCATGGGCAGCCGTCAGATCATCGTGTGGCCGGCCCGCTGCATGTTGCCGCTTGGATTTGGGTTGGCGGCGATTGCTGCCGTCATGCGGGGGATCATGCTTCTGCGCGGTCTTCCTGTCACAAAACTGCATGACGCGGATTTCGCAGCATGAGCATGTTGACAATTGGGTGGATCGGGGTCGGCTGCCTCTTCGGCCTCCTTGCCCTGCGCATGTCTATTGGTATCGCCTTGATGATCGTTTCGTTCGTCGGCATCTCTGTCATGTTGAATACGACAGCTGCATTCGGAATTGTCAGCGCGCTACCCTTCAGCTTCATTGGCGACTGGTCACTGACCGCCATTCCTATGTTCCTCTTGATGGGGTTCATTGCGGCCAACACAGGGCTAACGACAGGTGCATTTGATCTTCTAAAACTACTCCTTGCACGCGTCCCGGGCGGGCTTGCTTCGGCCAGCGTGGGGGCGTGCGGACTATTCGCCGCCGCCTCCGGGTCCAGTATCGCGACGACGGCCGCCATGTCGCGTATCGCTGTTCCGGAGATGCTGCGAGCCAAGTATCACCCCTCTCTGGCAACCGGCGTCGTCGCGGCCTCGGGCACCCTCGGATCCTTGATTCCGCCGTCGATTCTGATGGTCCTCTATGGGATATTCACCGAGCAATCGATTGGACAGCTGTTCATTGCAGGTGTGATACCGGGCGTGATCTCTGCGCTGATCTACATGGGCATGATCACGATCCGCTGTGCCCTTAGTCCTAGTCTGGCACCCCGGAGCAACGAAATCTTCGACCTGTCACGCTTCTTCGGCTTGTTATGGTCAGTCTGGCCGTTCCCCGTGCTAATCATGGGTGTGCTGGGCGGCATTTTCGGCGGGTTCTTCACCCCCACCGAGGCAGGGGCAGTTGGTGCATCACTCGCTATCTTGATCGCCGTCCTGCGCCGCAGTCTGACCTGGGAGGCTATGCGCTCTGCTATCCGCCAAACCGTTGTTGCCACGTCATCTATCTTTTTTCTATCGATCGGCGCGATCATGTTCACCCGTTTCATGGGCTTATCGGGGGTGCCGCGGTCACTGAGCGACGCGATGCTGTCAGTGTCGGATAACCAGATCGTCATCATCCTCATGGTCGCCGGGTTATTCATCATCCTTGGCATGGTCATCGATTCGATTGGCCTCATGCTGCTGACCCTGCCAGTTCTCCTGCCTGTCTTGGAGAGTGCCGACGTCAATCTGATCTGGTTCGGGATCATAACGATCAAGTTGCTAGAGATTGGACTGGTCACGCCGCCGGTCGGGCTGAACCTCTACGTCCTGCACAGTGCGCTGTCCGGCAAGGTCAAGTTAAGCGACATCATCTCCGGGACCACGTGGTTTATCGCGATGGATGTTGTGACTCTGTTCCTATTGATCGCATTTCCAGCGCTCAGTCTCTTCCTGCCATCTCTGATGGCCGGCTGAATACACACCAACTGAATATTCCAAAGGGAGGAAACCTGTGAAGACCGTATCCATTCTGAAATCCACCGTGGTCGCGCTTGTGACGATGTCCGCCGCAGCGGCCGCAGAGAGCTATAACGCGAACCACTTTTTTGCGGAACGCCATTCCATGGTGCGCGGTCCCTACGTTGAATTCGCCAAAAAAGTCGCAGAAGAAACCGATGGCGCGATTGAGTTCAACGTATTCTCTGCAGGCTCCCTGTTGCCGCCTGCCTCATCGCTTCAGGGCGTGCGTGATGGGGTGGCACAGGTCACCTATCATGCGGGCACCTATACGCCGTCGGAGCTGCCCATCGCCAACTTGATCGGCGACATGGCGTTCTACAACACGGACCCGCTCGTTATGGCGTTCGCGTCCACGGAGTTCGGCCTGACAAACCCGGAGCAGCAGGCGGAATGGAAAACAAACGGGGTTGTCTATGGTGGCGGCTATTCTACGTCCGAGTATTTCATGCAGTGCAACACACCGATCCGGACTCTTGAGGACATCAAGGGTAAACGGTTGCGAATGGCCGGCGGGGCATGGTCTCGGTTCGCGGAGCATGTCGGAGCCGTCCCTGTCTCCATCCCTTCCAGTGAGATGTATACGGGTCTGGACGCTGGGTCACTCGATTGCGCAGTAGCGGCTGCCGATGCGCTCGACAGCTTCAGTTTGAAGGATGTTGTGACCGACATGAATACTCTGCCTATTGGTAATTACTACGCGGGGTTTGAATGGGGTTATAATGTCCCCTTCTGGCAATCGATCACGCCGGAAAACCGTCGTGTGCTTTTCAACCAGATGGCTTATTATCTGGGAGAGCACCGCATCGAGTTCGACAAGGATGTTGAGAAAGCGGTGCAGTCCGCAAAGGACGGCGGCATGACGGTCGTCGATCCTGATGACACGCTTAAGAACGCGCTTGCAGAATTTGTAGCGGCAGACGAGGCGACGCTCGTTGCCAACGCAAAAGAGCGCGGTGTCGAAGACCCGGAAGTAATCCTGACATCATTTAAGGCGCTCATCGACAAATGGGATGCACTGCTTGCTCAGGTGGACACGGCGGATGTAGAGGCTCTTGCCGAACTAGCGCGCACGGAAATTTACGACAAGATCGACGAGACGACTTACGGCGTCAACTAAGCCACGTTAGGGCAAGAATTAGGCTGGGATGCATTATTTACTGCCCAAGAAGGCGGCCCATCACTTGGGCCGCCTACCTCCACGGAGATTGATTTACACATGACTGCTCTTTACTTGCTCCCCATAGAGATATGCGGCCAAGACATTCGACCAATGTCTATTGCACAACGTCTGCAGTGACCAAAGAAAGATCCCGCATGGTGCCGACTGCGCGGCTTGCTCTACTGTGCTGAACACCAGCGTTCGGACTGGGGCAGCGCGCCGCACCCTCGTTGGATACCGGCCGTCGGCCTTAGGCCGAGTGCGCTTGGACTAAACAGGGGGAGCGACGAGTAACGACCGTTGCCATAGATCGAGCTAGATTGACGGCAGGCATGGGGCGTCTCGAAGCATCGCACCCATCTGCCCACTGGCCATTGACGCCCCTGCAAGCAAGGGCAACAAACGATGCACCATTCATCGGGGGAGCCTCATATGATCTATTGCCAAACACGCCGCGGTGCGGCCGTCGCCGCTTTCCTGACCGGATGCGCCCTGTCCTCTGCTGCAACCGC
>NZ_SUNH01000057.1 GCF_005048265.1 Paracoccus hibiscisoli | reverse complement strand
CAGGTGCTGGCCTGCAATATCAAGCGGATGGTGGCGCTGATCGGCATCCGGCGGCTGATGCAGGCAATCCAGGCCTGATTGCCCCTCCGTAGCCCTGTGCTGTGCCACCCGGACGTTCTCACCACACGTCCAGCTCGAACGACCGGGGGCAGTAGCCAGAAAAGGACGGAAATACTCCAACTACCCGGAAGCGCCTTGCCTCACCGACACGCTGGTGGGGTTTTGACACAGGCTCGGCCGCCTTGTCTTTCCCCATAAGGTTTCCCCCGCCAGCTTGACGCATTTTGCACCAGAAGGTTGGTCGCAGCCGGACCTGCTCTCTGGCCAGCGGTTCTGCGACACGCAAACCCAGAGATGCACGCGGTGCGAGCAGAAGCGCGCATGGCTTGCCGCTTTGTTCCGCACCCGATGATTTTGCATGCTCTGCACTTTGCCCTCCATTGCCCTGGCTGCACGACCCCGCGACACCTCTGCTCACGCAACTGGCGCGTGCCGCCGGAGCGAAGGAACAAGGGACAGGCATGACGTTCAACACGGATGGGATATCAAGGCGATCGCTGCTGTCGATGATCGGAGCAGTGGCGGGTGCAGGCGCGATGTATAGCGCCATGAGCACCATGGGCCTGGCGCAGGGTTCAAACTATGCAGGGCGGCTTGACCTGGATGGCGATGTGAACGGCACCCGCGTGCTGATCCTCGGTGCAGGACTTGCGGGCATGACGGCGGCCTATGAGCTCCGGGCAGCAGGCTACCAAGTCAAGGTGCTGGAGTTCCGGGAGAAGGCGGGGGGCCGGTGCTGGACGCTGCGCGGCGGCGACAGATACACTGAACTGGGCGGCGACACGCAGGACGTGACCTTCTCCGAAGGCAACTACTTGAACCCCGGCCCGTGGCGGATCCCCTCGGACCACTACGCCGTTCTGGACTACTGCAAGCGGTTCGGCGTGAAGCTGGAGCCGTTCATCCAGGTCAATTACAACGCCTATCTTCACAACACGGAGGCCTTTGACGGCCAGCCGCAGCGGTTCAAGGAGATCTCGACCGACTTCCGCGGCCATGTGGCAGAGCTTCTGGCAAAGGTCGTGGACCAGCAGGCGCTGGATGCGGATGTGACCGAAGCGGATGCCCAGCTGCTGATGGACGCGCTAAAGCGCTACGGTGCGCTTAACGATGACATGGAATATGTGACCGGCGAGGCATCCTCGGCCTATCGCGGTTGGGCTGTTCCCGAAGGCGGCGGCACGACGGGCAAGCCCGAAGCTTCCGAGGTCCATCCGCTGTCGGCGATCCTGCAGTCGAACCTGTGGCGCAACCTGACGGCCGGCGACAACCTGCACATGCAGTCGACGATCTTCCAGCCAGTCGGCGGAATGGACCAGATTGCCCAGGCTTTCGAGCGCGAGGTGGGCGATCTGATCACCTTCCAGGCCAAGGTGACCCGCATCCGCCACGAGGGGGACACCGTCACGGCAACCTGGGTGCCTGCCGACGGAGGAGAGGAGCAGACCGAGACGGCCGAGTACTGTATCTGCACCATTCCCTTCTCGATCCTTGGGCAGATCGACCATGATTTCTCGCCGCGTATGTCGGGCATCATCGACAGCATGTATTACGCGTCCTCCTTCAAATGCGGGCTCGAGTTCAGGCGCCGCTTCTGGGAACAGGACGAGCATATCTATGGCGGCATCAGCTATACCAACCTGCCGATCTCGCTCATTTCCTATCCGTCGAACGACTATTTCAGCGACGGCCCGGGCGTGCTGCTGGCGGCTTACAGTTGGGGCGCTTCGTCCTATCAGTTCAACGCGCTGCCCCCGGCGGACCGGATCGAGGCTGTGCTGGACTATGGCAGCCAGATCCATCCGCAATATCGGGACGAATTTGTCTCGGGCGTGTCGGTCGGTTGGCACAAAGTGCCTTGGGTGCTTGGTTGCTACGGCATCTGGAAGGACCGTGACGCCGACTACATGGACGCAACCGTGATGGATGGTCGGACACTGATGGCGGGCGAGCATATCTCGTATCTGCCCGCCTGGATGGAAGGTGCGATCCTGTCAGCCTTGGACGCTGTCGAGCGTCTGCACGTCACCGTGACCGAAAGCTGAGGAGGCCATGATGAGCCGAATGATGACCCTGATGGCCGCCTTGTCGACACTTGCCCTTCCCGCTGTCGCACAAGAGGCGGGCCAGGCCTTGATGATCGACCGCGCCGGGTGGTTCGAGAACCCCTCGCGCCTGACCCAGAGCGGCGGTCAGGAGGTCTATGACGCGATCTGCGCCGCCTGCCACATGCCGGAAGGGGAAGGCGCCAGTGGCGCCGGCGACTATCCGGCGCTGGCAGGCAACGAGAACCTGCTGATGCCAGACTACGCCATCCATCTGATCCTGAACGGGCAGAAAGCAATGCCGCCTTTGGGTGGTGTTCTGGACGACACGCAGATCGCCGACGTCGTCAACTACATCCGCACCTCATTCGGCAACGACTTTGCCGAAGATCCTGCCACTCCCGAGCACGTCGCTGACGCACGCTGAACTGAACGAAGAAGGACCAATCATGAAGACCATGTTTGCCGCACTTGCCTTGTCTGCCGCCCTGTCTCTGCCCGCTGCCGCGCAAGAGTTGATCCGCCACCCGATCCCGAACTCGGACTTTCCGATCCTGCAGGCCGTCGAGGTGCCGGCGGGGATGACGACCGTCTATCTCAGCGGAACTGTCCCGGCCGTCATCAATCAGGATGCCGAACCGGGCAGCCTCGAGGCCTATGGCAACACGGAAGAGCAGACGGTCAGTGTCATGACACGCATCCAGAACCAGTTGGGGGCGATGGACATGAGCGTCGGGGACATCATCAAGATGCAGGCGTTCCTGGTGGCCCCAGAGGGAGAAGCGGTCGATTTCGAAGGCTTCATGGCGGGCTACCGTCAGTTTTTCGGCACGGACGAGCAGCCGAACCTGCCCGTCCGTTCTGCGATGGTGGTCGAAGCGCTGGTGAACCCGGCGTGGCTGGTCGAACTCGAAGTTACTGCCGTTCGGCCCTGACTTGATCCGGTCCGGTGTCAGAGCGCCGGGCCAGACACCGGAAGTGGCGAAAGCATAGCACATCAACGGGTTTTGACACAGGCTCGGCCGTAAGTGGCAATTCTGTTTGCCTGTTCTTGTCTCGTCTTCATGGGACTATTGCCTGAATTTCCAGCGTGTATTTGCTAACGACGATCACAAGATCCCGCCTGCTGGTAATCCAGTTTCATCCGCTGAAAGATCTTGCATGAACGGAGACGATGCGATGCGCGCTTGTCGCCGCTGACAATCAAAAGAGGCTGCATATTGCCCGACGGCTAACGCACACATCGGGCGCGCCGTGTGCCGCTCAGGCAAATCATCACGGATCAACAGAGCTGATCGACACTACGCGCGGTCAAGCAAGTTTGCCGGTTGGTGACAGGAGAATTTATCACGATGCGCAATCACTACGTTAAGGCCACGCCAGAGACCGTCCATTGGGGCCGCTTCTGGTCCGAGTTGCCACCGGTGCTGGAAATAGATGACGGCGACACTGTGACGATCGAAACCCACTCGGGGCGCGAAGAGGTCCTTCCCCCCGACGGGTCGGGCATGACCGTCGCGCCGGACCTGCGGGATATCTTGGCCGCGGATCTGCCACGACGGGGGCATCTGCTGACCGGACCCGTGGCGGTCCGCGGGGCGCAGCCCGGCGACGTGCTGGATATTCGGATCGATGCGGTGGAGCTGGGTGCAGACTGGGGCTTCAACCTTGTGCGGCCCAGTTCGGGAACATTGATCGGCGAATTTCCGGTGTCGCAGCAGACCACAACATTGATCCCGGTCGATCGCGCGGCCCGCACGGCGCGGCTGCCTTGGGGGGCCGTGTTGCCCCTGAACCCGTTCTTTGGCGTGATGGGGGTCGCGCCGCCCGCCGCGTGGGGCGAGCTGACCTCGATCCAACCGCGGCTGCATGGCGGCAACATGGACCTGAAGCTGCTGACGCCGGGTGCAACATTGTCATTGCCAGTGCATGCCGAGGGAGCGCTGTTCTCCTGCGGCGACGGACATGGCTGCCAAGGCGATGGCGAAGTCTGCATCACCGCGCTGGAGATGTCGCTGGTCGGCACCTTCAACTTCAGGCTCCGCAAGGCCGGCAGCCATGCGATTACCTACCCCCAGGCCGAGACTGCGGATGAAATCATCTCGATGGGCTTTCATGCCGAGCTGGACGAGGCATTGCGCATCGCGCTGCGCCAGATGATCGCCATCATCTGCGAAAGAACCGGGATCACCCAGACCGAGGCCTATCAGTTCTGTTCGCTGGTCGTCGACTTTGCCGTGACCCAGACCGTGAACGGCGAAAAAGGCGTTCACGGACGCCTGAAAAAAACCCTCCTCAATGAAGGCTGATGGAATGAAGACGACCACCCTTCTGACAAGCGTTGTGCTGGCTACGACGCTTGCCCTTCCGGCTGCGGCCGCAGACCTTCGCATCGGTCTGGCCGACGATCCCGACACCTTGGATCCAGATCAGTCCCGCACCTTCGTCGGAGAGATCGTGATGGCATCAATGTGCGACAAGCTGGTCGGGATTGCGCCGGATGCGACCATCATCCCCCAACTGGCGACCGAATGGGCCTATGCCGAGGACGGCATGTCGCTGACCATGACGTTGCGAAAGGGCGTCACCTTTCAGGATGGAAGCAGCTTCACCGCCGAGGACGTGGTTCGCAATATCGATCGGTCGCGGGACCTTCCGGAAAGCCGTCGCAAAAGCGAACTAACATCAATCGCCTCGGTGACGGCGGATGCCGAGGATCAGGTGACGTTCCATCTGAACGCCCCGGATGCGACGCTGCTGGCGCGGCTGGCCGCGCGGTCGGGCATCATGGTATCACCGGAGGCCGCCGAGGAGGCAGAGGCCAACTTTGGCAGCCAGCCGGTCTGCATCGGACCTTACAAGTTCCGGGAGCGGGTGCAGCAGGAACGGATCGTGCTGGAGAAGGACCCTAGCTATTACGCAGCCAGCGACTTTCACTTCGACACGGTGACCTATCTGCCCATCCCCGACGCGACGGTGCGCTTGGCAAACCTGCGTTCGGGCGATCTGGACCTGGTGGAACGCGTCGCGACATCGGACGTTGCCACGGTCCAAGGCGATCCGAGCCTTTCCTATGCCGAGGTGCAAAGCCTGGGCTATCAGGGGATCGTCGTGAACGTCGCGAATGGCGCCGGTGCGGGCGAGGATAATCCGCTGTCTCAGCACGCGGAACTGCGACGTGCGCTGTCGCTGTCCATTGACCGTGAGGCGTTGAACCAGGTCGTGTTTGACGGTCTGTTCACCCCGGGCAACCAGCCCTTTGCGCCCGGCTCGACCTGGTATGACGCCGATACCCCCATGCCTACCCGTGATGTCGAAGAGGCGCGCCGGCTGATGGCCTCCGTCGGCGTTGACACTCTGGACATGACCCTGACGGTCCCCAACAATCCGATCTCGCAGCAGGTCGGACAGGTCATACAGGCCATGGCATCCGAGGTCGGGTTCAACATTCAGATCCAGGCTCTTGAGTTCGCCACGCTCCTGTCGTCCCAGACCGCCGGGGATTATCAGGCCGATCTGAGTGGCTGGTCCGGCTACGTCGATCCTGACGCAAACCTCAACCAGATGGTCACATGCGCAGGTGGCATCAATGATACACGCTATTGCAACGAGGAGGTTGACCAGCTTCTGAACGATGCCCGCAGTGCAACGGACCCCGACGAACGCAAGACCAGTTATGACGCTGCTCGCAAGATCCTCGATCAAGATCAGCCATTGATCTATCTGTATCATCCGACCTGGATCTGGGGAATGGACGCAGCCGTAAGCGGCTTTACTCCCTATCCCGACGGGCTGATCCGCCTGTCAGGGGTCAGCGCAGACTGAACAAGAGCCATCGCCGCGCCCGCGGCGATGGCAAGGGTAGCAATCGCCATTCTGGAGAACACCGAGCTTCAGCAATGAGGTGGCCTGCTCCGTGGTTTTCCACCTGCTGCGCCAGTGCAATCCGCGGGGCCTAGTGATCTGCTTGTGATTGCGGCAGGCGCATGTGACGGCCAATGTGAGCTGCGCGGCGCTATTGCAGGCACCTGTCACTGCTGATTTCGGTCTGCCCATCAACCGGAAGAAACACGACACACAGCGTGCAGATTGCAATCAACAGTTCCCTTTTCGCTTCGGCATTTGCCGTGGCGTTCGCGGGGGCCGCCTCGGCCGAACTGATTCAAGTCAAGGTTTTCATCGGCTCGATGTTCGAGATTGGCGACAACACCGGGGATCGCGCAGGTGAATATCAGCACTGGTATGAGCGCTACTGGCAGGAGGCAGACGCGAATGGCGTGCCCGGTGCCATTGCGCCGGTCCATTGCAACGATGTCGGAGTCTGCGGTTCTGTTTTGGGCATGGGCAAAGTCAACGCATCCGCGTCCATGCAAGCCGTTCTCTTGAACCCGGACTATGACTTCTCCCAAGCGTATTACCTGATCACGGGGGTTGCAGGAACGCCGCCCTCCAAGGGAACCGTCGGCGATGTCGTCTGGGGAAGCTGGCTGATCGATTACGATCTTGGCCATCGTTGGGCGCCCGAGGAGGGGGAGCCGGGTGCGCCGGTCTTCATGCCTCGCAAGGGCTATGAGGACTACCACGTCCATCAGCTCAACCCGGATCTCGTTGCTTGGGGTGTGCAGCTGTCATCAGGCATCGACCTTATGGATTCCGAGGAGGCAAGAACTTACCGGATGCGCTATCCCGACGATGCCGCACAAGCTGCACCTTCCGTGAAAGTTGGCACGCACATGACCGGCGACACCTTCTTCCATGGTCCATGACTGTCTGCCGAAGCACAATACATGACCAAGATTTACGGAGCAGACGACTACCTGGTTACGGAAATGGAAGACAATGCGATTGCCCAGGTGATCAAGCGGCTGCATGGAACGGACAGGATCGCGGCGATCCGGAGTGCCGTGAACTTTGACCAAGGCAACCCAGATGAAACGACGTTGGAGCATCTGGACCCTGCACCCGGATGCCGAAACGGTAGAGAACATTGCCTTGGTGGGGGCTCCTCTGGTGGACCTGATTGTGAGCGACTGGGAGTTATGGAAAGATGGTGTTTGAATCGCCCCGGATTTATCGGAGACCTATAGCTTGACTTTACGCGACAAGATCGAGCATGTCGCGCTGAACTTGGAAGTTCAGTTCTGCCTCTGCTGGCGGGATGTTTCCGATCGGGCCAAGCAGG
>NZ_SUNH01000056.1 GCF_005048265.1 Paracoccus hibiscisoli | reverse complement strand
GCCGTTTGCGCCAGGCTGTTGGCTGAGCGCAGGTATTCCAGCTTTCCTCGCCGGGAAATCAGGCCGCTGGTGTCGTAAACCGGAATGCTGAAGGCAACATCGACGATAGGAGAGCGTTCGTTGTCGCGCCCTTCCCGCTCGATTTCGACGCCCGCCACGACCTCCGCATCGGACAGCATCCGGGTCTGGCCGCTCAGTTTGTAGCGCGCAGCCACAGCTTCCAGCTCCAGGCGACCCGCAACCAGATCGACGCGGTTTTCCAGCGCCATCCGTTCGATATTGGCGCGGTTTGGCGCGCTGCGCGGCAGTGCCGGCAGGCTGTCGGGAACATAGAAATCAGTATCGGTGCCCCACAGGCCTAGCAGTCGAACCAATTTTTCTTTCGCCAGTTGCGCCTCCAGCCTTGCCTCAGCCTGTTCGGCGGCCAGCTCGGCGGTGAACACATGCTCCCGTGCCTGATCGGCACGGCTCAGCGCTCCCGTTTCGCCAAGTTGTGCTGCCAGCTCGGATGCCGCGTCCGCGGCGCCTTGGGCGCGCCCGACAAGTCCGGCGGCCTCGAACGCACCGACGGCCTCGATCCAGGTCCGGCGGGTTTCGTGCGCCAGCGCCAGGGTCTCACCCGCGGCAGCCAGCTGCGCCTGCCGGAACTCCAGATCAGCGGCCCGTGTGCGGGATTTCTTCGTGACCAAGTCCAGAATGGACGATGCCACCGTGCCTTCCACCGACCGGGTGACATCACCACTGACCAGCCCGGACACGGAGATGCCGACGCTCGGCACCGGCCCGAGGGCCGTCTCCCACAGGTCCGCCGCGGACAGCCCCAGGTCGGCGTAACTGGCCTGCAGGCCGGGGTTGTTCAGAAGTGCCACCTGAACCGCCTGTTCGGCGCTGATCGTCTTTCCCTGAACGATGGCGCGAACGCGTTGCGCATGGGCCTGCCGTTCAGCCGGGGACTGAAGCCATGCCGCCTCTGCCCCGGTTGCCTGCCGGGAGATCCCCGCAACGGTCGCGAACCCTGCCCTCTCGTCGCGGGCTTTGCTCATCGTCGCCGTATCTGCGCAGGCCGTCAGCAACAGCAGTGCGCCCATCGAAAGTCCCAATGCCGTCTTCATTCGACACCCGGGCCTTGCGCATTATTCAGATCGATCCAGTTTCCCGGTTCCTGAACGGCGCGGCTTCGATAGGTGACGGCGGGACCGGCCTGCAGGGTCGAAACCGGCGACGCGGTATCGGCGACAGTGACAAGCCCGGAGGACGTATCCAGAGGCGCCAGCGGGGCGCAAGCCGCCGCGACGAGCGGCATCGCAGCCGCAAACAGAAGTTTCATGTGATGAATCCGCTTTTAGATCAGAAGGGTGGTCGCCGCAGCCCGTTCAGGCGTCGGCTTGCAACGTTCGGATCAGGCCCGCGGAGGGCGGCGCAGTCCTTCGGAAACTGTCAACTCCACCAGCGGAGCCGTACGAACGGCCTCGATCATCTGGCTCATCAGAAATGCCTGGGCCATATCACTGGAACTCAGAAATGCCGTAACCGGGCAGGCATGGGCCTTGCAATGCGAGCCATGTCCTTCGGAAGACGTGTCTTCCTCATGCACATGGTCTTCGACGACGACAGTGTTCTGGAATGAGTGATCTGAACTGTCACCTGTGAGGTGCTTGGTGTGATCGTCCCACCCATCGGCGGACGCGGCCGTCAGCATCATGTCGCATTTCAGATCCATCGACGCATTTCCAGCGGATGCAGTGACGCCCATCGAGACCAAGGTCACGACGAAGATCATAGCAAGCTGGCGCAGCACGTGGATCATAGGTGTTGTCTAATAGGGTGAAAGTTAGGCATCAATGAATTTCCAGCGTCTTGCGCAGAAATGTTACCATCTCGGCGATCTGTTGCCGTTGCTCGAACGTGATCATTCAGAACCCTACGCATAAAGCATCACCGGTACACCCGGCTGCAGCATTGCATAGACATCTTCGATTTCCTGATCCGTGAGGGCAAGGCACCCAGCTGTCCAATCGCGGTTGCGTGGTGCGAGGGCGTTCCCCTCCGGGCCTCGCCCATGGAACATGATGTCGCTCCCCGCACTCCGACCAAACTGTGCGGCATAAGCCTTGTCCTGTTCGTTGGGGTAAGAAATGCCGACAGATAGGTGATACCTGCTGCGCGGGTTGAAGCGGTCGATGAAATACAGCCCCTCGGGCGTCTTTCCGTCGCCTTCGAACTGCTTGTGACCGACCGGCTGGTTGCCCAGCCCAAAATCATAGGATCGCAAGACTGTCTGGCCGTTCAGCAGGTGCATCCGGCGTTGGCCCTTGTAGACAGCCACCTGTGTTACCGGCGGGCCAGAGTATCGCTTGAATTGCGGTGCAGGGGCCGAGCTGGGCCCTGACGATCCGCATGCAGCAAGGGATGCGAGCATAGCCAGCGACGCATGTCGACGATTAAAGGTCATCATAGAGAGAGCTCCTTGGAGATCATGCATCAGGCCGGCGCAGCGGCGTATCGGTTAAAGATTGTGTGGCTTCCATCCTTGAGCACGAGCAGGACATCATAAGCCTCACGGTGGCTTTCCGGGCCCATTCCGGGGCTGCCATAGGGCATGCCCGGAACGGCCAGGCCAAGGGCGTCAGGGCGCTCTTGAAGCAGTTTGCGGATATCGGTGGCTGGAACATGTCCTTCCACAAAATAGCCCTCGACTGACCCGGTGTGACAGGACGTCATGTCGATGGGAACGCCGAGATCGATCTTGTGCTGCATGAGAAGCGTCCCGAAACGCTCCTCCCTCGTGACCTGAAAGCCGGCATTCTGAAGGTGCTTTGTCCATTGCCTACAGCATTCGCACCCCCTGCCCTCCACGACATGAATGGTGGTGGATACGACAGGCAGCTGCCCAAATGCAGGCAGTGCGGTCACGGCGGCGGCGGCAAATAACACGAAGCGACGGGTGATGAGGTTCAACGCCGATCCTCCCAGAAAAGGCGGCCAGGGACCGCCGATTGGCTTGTGGATTTTGCTGCGATCATTCTTCGGGTCCCTCACGGTCGGAGACCTCGGCCTGATACTCGTATTGGCGCTTGGGCCATGTGCTTTTGATGTAGGCCAGGGTGGCACGGATTTCTGCATCCGTCAGAATGCCATCAAAGGCCGGCATGTCGCTTTCATAGCCGGGCACGACACTACCGACCCCCAGCTTGGTCAGTGTGAAAAGCTGACTGTCTGAATGGTGCCATGTATGCCCTGTTTCGTCATGGGGCGGTGCCGGCATCCGCCCGCTCTCCAGCGTTCGTTTCCAGTCTGGCTGTCCTTCCATATCCGGGCCGTGGCATGACGCGCAATTTTGCGCGTAGAGTTCTTTTCCTTGCGCGATCTCTTGTGCCGTGACGGGGACGCCCAGAAAAGCCACTTCAGCCCTTTCGGACCGATTGACCTGGGCGAAAGCTGCCGCGGTCGCTACACCGGCAAATGACAGGCCGGCGAGCATCATGGCACGCACTCTCATGCCGGTCCCCGAAGGTACTTGAGAAGGGCGGCTATGCCCAGGACCAGGATCGCCAGGACGAGAACCGCAAAGAGTCCGCAGCCCAGCATCATCATGCTCGCCATGGGGCTATTCATCACTGTCATGCCATTGCCCTCCACAGAGGGTGGTCAAGCCATTCTTCGCAAGCGGCATTGACCGCAGAAATCACAGGGGAAAACTGAGTGTGTAAAGCTGCATGCAAACTTTGCTGCATAGGACACCTGACTATCTGGATTTGAAACGGGACTGCCGATCTGAATGGATTCAGCAGTCCTAGCGGCGAGCGAGCTCAAGGGCACAAAACCTTGTGCGCAAGCGTCGCCAGCCGCAGCGGCAGTCAAATCAGATGAATGGGCGTGGGGGGCTTCGTAACGGCAGCCAATTCAGGTCACTGAACATGACATCGGCAACCTGCCGCTTCGAAAGGCGCCGAGCGTGTCTGAAATCAGAGGTCTGGAATTCAGGAACCGTGACGAAGCCCCCCGCCGCACAGATAAGATTGCAGCCCGCCGTTCCAATTTCACCCCTGTCACTGCAGTCCAGGCATTCTGACATGCCGAAATGTGCCATTGCCATCATGCCGTCATCGGGCACTGACGCGGCAGTCGTCGGCGCGGGCATGATCGATGCAACCGCAAATACGGTGAAGGTGACAAGAAACAGGGCCCGCAGATAGTTCTTCATGACTATCGAGTTAGCGGCATGCTGCAGAAAAATCCACGACAAGATGATCGCGTTGCCGTGACCGGAACAGGATGGATCTGACCGGGACACTGCCGCTGAGCCGACGCCCGCCCTTGTGTTTCGACCGATCGCTTATCAGGGCCACATCTGCGCGGCATGAAGCACGCGAAGGATCGTCACGACAGACGGCGTCTCAGCATAGATGATAATGTAGTTCGGGCGAACGACCAATTCACGTGTTCCCTGAACGCGTCCTGACCGGCACCGCTTGGGATGCATTGGAAGTTGCGAAACCTTTCCCTGAATTTCCTCCA
Source organism: Paracoccus hibiscisoli (assembly GCF_005048265.1). Classification (GTDB taxonomy): domain Bacteria; phylum Pseudomonadota; class Alphaproteobacteria; order Rhodobacterales; family Rhodobacteraceae; genus Paracoccus; species Paracoccus hibiscisoli. The sequence goes on along the minus strand of NZ_SUNH01000056.1, from coordinate 2,785 downwards.
TCAGAGCAAAAGCGGCATCAGGATTGTCATCTGAGATATAGTCGACAATTGCCATGAGGTCAGCGACTGCGAAGGCTTTCCATTCGAGTTCAGGCACCCCGTTTTCCGTCGATCAATGCCCGGGCGTCACGCATGACCTGGTCATGTGGAACGCCAGGCCGGGTGTCTGTCAGCGCTTCCTGCACCTTCGCCCGGAACCAGCTATCATAGCTTTCAGGATTTGTAGTCAGACCGGCCGGCAGACCCCCTTCAGCGGCCACACGGGTCAGCAGGATACGGACTGCGTCTGATAGGGTCAGGCCTACACTTGCCAGTGCGCTACTGGCCTGTGCCTTGAGATGATCGTCCACACGAACATGCAGCATCGAGGTATGGGTGGGCATTCAATCCTCCTTGGTATCTCATATGAGATACACAATGACATAGGAGGATCAAGACTTGTTTGGCCTCATCTGGCTCAGCAGTGTAGAATGCCGCTTCAAGAATAAGGCGCAAGGCACTGTAGCGTTTAACGTTATCGCTTTATCCCCGATATTACCCCCGAAAATTGTGGATAAGTCATCAGTGTCCGGTGGCTGCGTGATGATGGCTGAGGTTAAGGTCAACCAAGGTGCGTCAGCACAGGTGGTCAGGACAAGGGACCGAGAGGTTAAGGCGCTGTTAGAAAAACGTGCGGTTTCCTTGCGACCCACCTGCACGCCGCTAGTGGATCACTGGAGTGCCAAAAAAGCCGTTGCGCAAATTAAAGCAACTCTGCAGGTCGTCCCCATGCTTTTTTGCCGACAGCAAGGTGGCTCAGGAAGCATACAGCGCCCAGATCTAAGCGCCCGTTCATGCTGTGGCGAGCACTAGCGGCTGCTCTGGGCTTTTCACGTCGATACATGTGCGCCGCGCTGGTGGCAGCTATGCGGGACCTTCCGGCCGTTCGCATGTCCCACCATAGATTGCTTTGATCACATTCGAAAATTCTTAGAGCAGCAAAATGATGATCATCGGCCTGACCGTCCGGTCTAGGCTTGCGTGACAAGAGCACCAAAGTCCGAGCAAAGAAGGGCAGCCAATCGCGTCGATTACGAATGGCTGCCCCAGGTTCAGTAGGTTTCCACCACGGCGCTATACTCGCCGCGCACATTGATCGTCATGTTGATGGGCGTGCTGTCGCGGTTGCGCCAGAACCAGCCGTGATCACCGGCAAAGGGTGCCTCGATACTGCCCTCGCCGTCCGTCGCGCCGCTGCCGCGCTCGTAGTCGATGGACTCGCCGCCGCTATGGGCATGGAGGTCAAAGTTGACCCGACCGCCCTCGGCGGTCCACGCGTATTCGGCCACGTCTCCAGCCGCCATCGTCAGCTTGATCTCGGCCGTGTCGCCCGGCTCCAGCGTGAAGGTCACGGTGTCCGTCCAGGTCTCCTGTGCCTCTTGCGCATGGGCCGTGCCGATAAGCAGACCCATGACGCTATCCAGGACGCTTGATGTCTGGTCCGGAGAGGGCTGCTGGGTGGCGCGCTGCTCGTCCAGCAGACGATCCGCCTCGGCCTCGGCAGCAAGCTGGACCTTGATCTCGCCCATCTCGGTCAGGCCGATGACCCGGCCGATCCCGGTAGGGTCGATGGCGTATTCAGCAGGAAGATAGACGGTGACCGCGATCACCGCCGCACCGATGCCGGCCAGGATCGTGGAGCGGCGCAGTTGCGCCTTGGTGGGCAGCTCGTCGATATTGGGTTTGGGTGCATTGTGCATGAGAATATCCAATCTATGCAGAGGTGGAAGCGATATAGCCGGCGACCTGGTTGAAGGTCAGCCAGATGCCCAGGCCCATCATCACCACGTTGGCGATGGTGGCCTGGCGCAGGAAGTTGGGGCTGCGACGCCAGTAGCCCATGACGATCAGGATCACTGCCAAGGCCAGCAGCTGGCCGACCTCGACGCCAACGTTGAAGGCCAGCAGGTTGGCCAGAAGCCCATCCTGCGGGATGTCATAGTCGAGGATTTTCGTGGCCAAGCCCGTACCGTGGAACAGGCCGAAGATCAGCGTGGCGACCTTGGTATTGGGCTGGAACCCGAACCATTTCTGGTAGGCGCCAAGGTTGTCCAGCGCCTTGTAGACCACGGACAGTCCGATGATCGCGTCGATGATGTAGGCGTTGATGCCCCAGCCATACCAGACGCCAAGAAGCATGGTGACCGAATGGCCGATGGCGAACAGGCTGACATAGATGCCGACATCCTTCATCCGGTAGAGGAAGAACACCACGCCCAGCAGGAACAGGATGTGGTCGTAGCCGGTCACCATGTGCTTGGCGCCAAGGTAGATGAAGGGGATGATCTGCACCCCCCAGATTTCCTGGATATAGCCCGCGTCACCGGCGGTGACGTTATGGGCAAGAGCTTGGGCGGCCGTCAGCAGGACTGCCGCCAGCAGGATCAAGGTCAGCGCGACCGGTTGGCGTGGTGCCAAGGCGCGCAGGACCCCCGAGGTTGAGGTCATGGAAAAGTCTCCGGTAAGGGTCTGTCTGTTCGGATACACCGCGCGGTGGCGGCACCGATCAGGCCCGCGGAGGTCGCTCGATAAGATAGACCCGCTGCGGTCCGTCCCATGACGCCCGCAGCCGGAACGTATCGCGCCAAGCCACCCTTGGGTGTGCACCGGCGCCGGGGACAAGCATGGCCTGGCTGTGATCATGGTCGGCCACGTCATGGCTGTGACCGTGCAGCGCCCAGACAAGATCCTCTGCGAACCCGTGCGAGTGGCCATGATCAGCGATCATGTCGGTATGCTCGGCCAC
>NZ_SUNH01000055.1 GCF_005048265.1 Paracoccus hibiscisoli | reverse complement strand
GTGGCCGAGCATACCGACATGATCGCTGATCATGGCCACTCGCACGGGTTCGCAGAGGATCTTGTCTGGGCGCTGCACGGTCACAGCCATGACGTGGCCGACCATGATCACAGCCAGGCTATGCTTGTCCCCGGCGCCGGTGCGCACCCAAGGGTGGCTTGGCGCGATACGTTCCGGCTGCGGGCGTCATGGGAAGGACCGCAGCGGGTCTATCTGATCGAGCGACCTCCGCGGGCCTGATCGGTGCCGCCACCGCGCGGCGTATCCGAACAGACAGACCCTTACCGGAGACTTTTCCATGACCTCGACCTCGGGGGTCCTGCGCGCCTTGGCACCACGCCAACCGGTTGCGCTGACCCTGATCCTGCTGGCGGCAGTCGTGCTGACGGCCGCCCAAGCTCTCGCCCATAACGTCACCGCCGGTGACGCGGGCTATATCCAGGAAATCTGGGGGGTGCAGATCATCCCCTTCATCTACCTTGGCGCCAAGCACATGGTGACCGGCTATGACCACATCCTGTTCCTGCTGGGTGTGGTGTTCTTCCTCTACCGGATGAAGGACGTCGGCATCTATGTCAGCCTGTTCGCCATCGGCCATTCGGTCACGATGCTTCTTGGCGTCTGGTATGGCTGGGGCATCAACGCCTACATCATCGACGCGATCATCGGCCTGTCCGTGGTCTACAAGGCGCTGGACAACCTTGGCGCCTACCAGAAATGGTTCGGGTTCCAGCCCAATACCAAGGTCGCCACGCTGATCTTCGGCCTGTTCCACGGCACGGGCCTGGCCACGAAGATCCTCGACTATGACATCCCGCAGGATGGGCTTCTGGCCAACCTGCTGGCCTTCAACGTCGGCGTCGAGGTCGGCCAACTGCTGGCCTTGGCCGTGATCCTGATCGTCATGGGCTACTGGCGTCGCAGCCCCAACTTCCTGCGCCAGGCCACCATCGCCAACGTGGTGATGATGGTCCTGGGCATCTGGCTGACCTTCAACCAGGTCGCCGGCTACATCGCTTCCACCTCGGCATAGATCGGATATTCCCATGCATAATGCACCCAAACCCAACATCGACGAGCTGCCCACCAAGGCGCAACTGCGCCGCTCCACGATCCTGGCCAGCATCGGTGCGGCGGTGATCGCGGTCACCGTCTATCTGCCTGCTGAATACGCCATCGACCCGACCGGGATCGGCCGGGTCATCGGCCTGACCGAGATGGGCGAGATCAAGGTCCAGCTTGCTGCCGAGGCCGAGGCCGATCGTCTGCTGGACGAGCAGCGTGCCACCCAGCAGCCCTCTCAGGACCAGACGTCTAGCGTCTTGGATAGTGTTATGGGTCTGCTCATCGGCACGGCTTATGCGCAAGAGGCGCAGGACACCTGGACGGACACCGTGACCTTCACGCTGGAGCCGGGCGACACAGCCGAGATCAAGCTGACAATGGCAGCTGGAGACGTGGCGGAATACGCATGGACCGCCGAAGGCGGCCGGGTCAACTTTGACCTCCACGCCCATAGCGGCGGCGAGTCCATCGACTACGAGCGCGGCAGCGGCGCGACGGACGGCGAGGGCAGCATCGAGGCACCCTTTGCCGGTGATCACGGCTGGTTCTGGCGAAACCGCGACAGCACGCCGATCACCATGACGATCAATGTGCGCGGCGATTACAGCGCCGTCGTCGAAACTTACTGAACTGCGGGCAGCCATTCGTAATCGACGCGATTGGCTGCCCTTCTTTGCTCGGACTTTGGTGCTCTTGTCACGCAAGCCTAGACCGGACGGTCAGGCCGATGATCATCATTTTGCTGCTCTAAGAATTTTCGAATGTGATCAAAGCAATCTATGGTGGGACATGCGAACGGCCGGAAGGTCCCGCATAGCTGCCGCCAGCGCGGCGCACATGTATCGACGTGAAAAGCCCAGAGCAGCCGCTAGTGCTCGCCACAGCATGAACGGGCGCTTAGATCTGGGCGCTGTATGCTTCCTGAGCCACCTTGCTGTCGGCAAAAAAGCATGGGGACGACCTGCAGAGTTGCTTTAATTTGCGCAACGGCTTTTTTGGCACTCCAGTGATCCACTAGCGGTGTGACCTCCATCGCTTTGTGGCGCGCCTTCTTCAGCGCTAAACGACGCGGATGTTTGGCGAGAAGAGCGAAGCCGACGTTTGCGCGTGATGCAGCATATGACCGCTTAGAGCCGAGGCTGTTGCACCATCTGCCCGACTTGGCCGATGCGTGCGCTTCACACGTAGGAAGGTTCGTCCGCGAAGCCCCACCATGCGGCGGCTTAATGTCGGCCGCGAAGATGACACTGCTCCCGGCAAACGATGTCCCATCGCCAAGAAAGACCTTGCAGAACGACATGCGATTAGATGACAGCCTCGCGGACCCGAGAACGAGCAGCCTTGTGGGGATCATCGAACAAGTTTGCGCTCGTCTCAGGCACCATGCGCTCCTTGAGCCGCACTCCTGACGAAGCCGTTGCTCCAACCGTCCGCGCACTTTCCCCATAGGATGATCCAAGACCCCCGCGGCTTCCTCCTTGGGAGGTTTTCCAACCCGGGTCGTGGTCGCATATCACTGCCACCGTTACGTCGCGACCCGCATCAGAAAACCTTCACCAAAGCGGTCGTTAGGATGGATCACTTAGAACGGCCGCGTCGAACCCTTATCGGACGGTCACCGTGGCGCCACTCAGCTCACCGTCTATCCCGGTCTCCCTGGCCGCATCCGGTCGGGACTCGGAGTCGTTGCCGGCGCGGTTTCGCCCGCGACGCAGGTGATAGAAGTTGCGCGGCACGCTGATATAACTGCCAAAACGGGGACAGACCCCGCCTGAACTCGGAGAGCCCCATGCCCACAGCCCGCCGCGTCGGACAGGCCCTTGTTGTCGTTGTCTTGGCGACCGTTCTGGGATTGGTCGCGCTGAACCTGATGCCGGACCGTCGCGAATTGCGTGGGCACGTGCCCACTGTGCTGGCCACCTCGGGGCCGGATTTCCAGCGCAGTCTCGCCGGGCTCTACGGGTCGAACCTGTTGGCCGGGAACCGGATCGAAACGCTGTCCAACGGCGACCGGATCTTTCCCGCCATGCTGGATGCCATTCGCGGCGCGCAGGTAAACGTCAATTTCGAAACCTATGTCTATTGGTCCGGCACCATTGCCGACCAGTTTGCGGACGCCCTGATCGAGCGGGCCCAGGCCGGGATTCCGGTTCGCGTGATGATGGACTGGGTCGGCTCGGTCCCCATCGATGCCGCCCTGGTAGAGCGGATGGAGGCTGCCGGCGTGCATGTCGTCCGGTTCCGGCCGTTGAACTGGTATACGCTGGACCGCATCAACAACCGCACGCATCGGAAATTGCTGATCGTCGATGGGCGGATCGGCTTTACCGGAGGCGTGGGCATCAGCGATGACTGGCGGGGCGACGCCCGCCACCCTGACGAATGGCGCGAAAACCATTACCGGATCACCGGCCCGGTGGTGGCGATGCTGCAGGGCGCCTTTGTCTCTAACTGGGTCGAGGACACTGGCGAAATCCTTCAGGGACCGGATTTCTTTCCCTTGCTGGAGGCTGAAGGCGATGCGGTCGCGCAACTGGTCGTCAGCAGCACCGGCAGCCGCAACTATATCCATTTGATGTTGATGACCGCGCTGTCTGCGGCTGAGGGGCGTATTCGCATCGCCACACCCTATTTCGTCCCGGACGATATCGCCATCGCCCAGCTTCTGGACGCGCGGGCGCGCGGGGTGGAGATCGACATTCTGGTGCCGGGGTCGCAGACCAACAAGCCGCCGGTCCGCCGTGCCTCTCGGGCCCTTTGGGGGCCGCTGCTGCAGGCGGGGGTGCGCATCCACGAATACCAGCCAACGTTTGTTCACGCCAAACTGCTGGTTGTTGACGACGTCTTCGCCTCGGTCGGGTCCACGAATTTCGATGAACGCTCGTTCCGGCTCAATGATGAGGCCAATCTGAATGTCTTCGATGCGGGATTTGCGCGTGAACAGATCGCCATGTTCGACGTTGACCTGGCGCAGGCCCGTCCCATCACATTGGCGGAATGGCAGTCGAGGCCCTGGCAGGACCGGCTGCAAGACTGGGCGTGGAGCCTGCTGCGTACCCAGCTTTGAGCGGGACAGTCGGCAAGGATTGTTAGCCCCGCACCGGCCATTGTCGGCGCCCCGTCGGCGGTCTGGACCCTAGGCCCAGGCCGCACAGACGCGGTCATTCTGTTGGGGGTGAAGGCATGACGACAGCGTCAGCCGCGCGACGCTCGGCGCGCTTCTCGACCCATCCCTTTCTGCCACGATAGGGGTTTCCCGTCAGCGCGGATCGGCTGCGCTGTTGCCCAGCTGGTCCGACCTTCGGCAGGGCAGTGGTCTGCTGGGCCATGACATGGTCCAGAACCTTCTGCTCACCGCTGACCCGCCCAATTACGCGGTCCTCGCTCCTGCATCTATGCCAAATAAGGCCTGACCGAGAGGCGATTTGGATTAACGACCCAAGTTGGCGAAAGTCGCGGCGAATGCCGGTGAGGCAATGAAGCTGCCGGGCTGAGGAGAGAGCGGTGGCGGATCGCATATGCCATCTTCGAGGTACTTCAAAGCGCCGATAAATCCTGCGGAGGAAAACGGCTTTGCAATCAGGCCATGAGCGCCGGCAAAGTCTTCGGGCACCTTTTTCGGATTGGCTGTAACAAACACAATGATTGTCTCGGGCCAGCGCGACTGGATAGCCTCGCTCACTTCGAGACCTGTGCTGCCATGAGCAAGTTGCATGTCAACCAAGGCGACGTCTGGGGCGACATCGACAGGGTACGCAAGAACATCCTTGAGACTAGACGCGACCCCGAATGCACGATGCCCTGCGTCCTCGATAAGCATTTCAATATCCATTGCGATGATGAACTCGTCTTCGACGATCAAAATAGAAAGCGGCGGCTTGGAGCGCTTCATAGTGCCTCGAGATTGATTGTGATACGAACCTCTGAAGATCCGCTGTTCTGATCTGACCAAAATACGGCCGTTTTCGTCTGCGCCGAAAGCCTTAGAATGATCTGCTCATTGACCCCGGAAGGTGAGTAACTTGGTACCAAAGGCGGCATCCTGGCATCCTGCGTATCATCAGCGGTCAGACGGATCGCCAAATGTACCTGCTTCCCCTCCGTCGAGGCTGATATGTCCAAGATCATATGCTGCCGACCGCAGTCGGCTGTGAGCATGTGGTTAAGGATCTCATTGACGATAAGACCAAGTGCAGATGCCTGTCCTGCGGGTACATCGGCACGCCCCAGATCAGCCCGGATACGAATATCCGTCCCCTGTTTCATCTGGCCGAGATCAGAAGCGAGGTTGACGCAGTAAGCTCCGATATCAAATCTGGTGACGTCTTCCGACTGATACAGGTGGCGATGCACGGTTGCCATGGCATCAACGCGCGACATCATCGCCCGGAGCAGTCCTTGCGTCGCTTCATCATGCGTTTCCCGCAGTTGCAACCGCAGGATAGAGCCGATCATGCTCATGTTGTTTTTCACGCGATGATCGACTTCATGAAGAAGCAATGTCTGCGCGTCGAGCGCGGTCCGCAGTTCTGCAACGCGCCGCGCAACCTCCGCCTCGATACGCGCCTTCTCGCGAATAACCCGAAGATGGCCATCGATCCGATCGGTGACATCCAGCGAGGATGCGAAGAAGAACTGGACCTTGCCAGCATCATCCTTGACCGGGCTGATATAAAGCGCGTTCCAGAACGAGGTCCCGTCCTTGCGATAATTGAGGATATCGACCGACACGTCCGTCTCGGTCTCAATGGCCTTGCGGATCTGCTCAACGATCTCGCGGTCGGTTTGGGGTCCCTGCAGAAAGCGGCAATTGCGTCCGATGATTTCCTGTCGTCCGTAACCGGTAAGGGTCTGGAACGCTTCGTTCGCGAAGATGATCGGATTGTCTTCTTGGCGGGGATCGGTGATGACCATGGCCATTCGTGTTGAGCGAACGGCTGCTGCAAATGGATCACCGCGACCATCTTCATGGTGCAGCGCCTCGGTCAGGGTCCAGTCGTCACGCTCTTCCACGTCAGCTCTCGCATGTCACAAGTAACAAGGCTCTGTGACAAGAAAGCTGCGTCATCGGGATTCGTTCCAAGACGACTGTGGGTTTGCCGTCGTATGGGCATCGTTGCAGAACTCGACACTCACGCGGGACTTCCCCTTACCCCGCCAGCCTCAGGCCACGCGTTCCGTCTCGGCTGTGCTGAGCGCGTTGAAGCGGTTAATGAGCATCACACGCATGTGGATTTCGGCCGTTCGCCTGTCCGGGTCTTGTGAGGTGATCCGTTCGCCAAAGGACTTAAGGCAACGCATCGTCGCTTCCATCCGATTTCGGTGAACTGCTGCCGGTCCGCTAGACACAGCTGCTAGCCAGACCATGTCATCGCCTAGCCAGATCAGCAGTGATCCGCGCTGCTTTAGGGCCTTGTTGTCGGAGTTCCCGTTCGTCGTGCGATAGTGGATGACCTGCCCCCCGGAATGTCCCTCGCTCTGATGTAGAGTCTGCCCAACCTGAGAAGGAGCAGACGACATGAGGAAAAGCCGTTTCACCGAGGCGCAAATCATCGGGATGATCAAGGAGCAGGAGGCCGGGATGCCGACGGCCGAGGTGTGCCGCCGGCATGGACTGAGCCCGGCGACGTTCTACAAGCTCAAGGCCAGGTATGGGGGAATGGACCTGTCCGATGCCAAGCGGCTGAAGCAGCTTGAAGACGAGAACGCGAAGCTCAAGCGCCTTCTGGCGGACACGATGCTCGACAACGTGGTGTTGAAGGATCTCCTGGGAAAACCCTGACGACACCGAACGAGCGGCGGGACGCAGCGCTGCGGGCAATGCGGGGTCATCCGATCTCACAGCGCCGGGCCTGCGTCCTGGTCGGTGTCGATCCGAAGACGGTGCGGCGCGAGCGCCCGCCCGACAACCCGGAGATCCGTGAGGAAATGCACAAGGTCGCCGAGACGCGGCGCCGGTTCGGCTATCGGCGCATCGGGATCATGCTGGAGCGCCAGGGCATGGTGATGAACGCAAAGAAGCTCTACCGCATCTACCGGGAAGAGGGCTTGGCGGTCCGCCGCAGGCGTGGCCGCAAACGCGCACGTGGCAGCCGCACGCCAATGCCGGTCCCGCTGAGGCCGAACCAGCGTTGGTCTCTGGACTTCCTGTCTGACACCTTCGGAGCTTGCCGCAGGTTCCGCATCCTGGCCGTGAACGACGATTGCTGCCGTGAAAACCTTGGCCTGATTGCCGACACCAGCATCTCGGGGGCCAGGGTCGCGCGGGAGCTGGATGCTCTGGTCAGGGTCTATGGAAAGCCCGCCTGCATCGTCAGTGACAACGTCCTAGCTCGGGAACAAATCGCCGTTTAGGGCATCAGATCACGGGGCATCCGAGTGACCGGATGCTCTGAAGATGTTTGCCCAAGCGGGCTCCGCCGTCAAGAAGTGGTCTCTTCCATAG
>NZ_SUNH01000054.1 GCF_005048265.1 Paracoccus hibiscisoli | reverse complement strand
CCGGAGGCGGCATCTTCCAGCCGATCCTCTATGCGGTGCCGATGCAGTACCTAGCCTACCACACCGCCGTCGCAAAGGGCACAGACGTCGACCAACCCAGAAACCTGGCTAAATCCGTAACCGTCGAATAACCTCAGATCTTTCAGGCAGGATTGTCATGTATCCCAACTCCCGCATCGAAAAGGCGCATTTTCTGGTCTATAGCAATGAGGTTCAGCCCTTTGGCGCGAACTCGGACTATTACTGCGACAGCGCGCTGCGGGCGGGCTTTGACAGCGCGACCCATTACACCGAAAGCTTGCTGCGCCAGACCCCCTTCTGGGAGCAGAACCGCGACATCCTGGAACAGTCGCGGGGTGCGGGATACTGGCTGTGGAAGCCCTACATCATCCTGGAAAAGCTGCGCCAGGTGGGGCCGAACGATATCGTCATCTACAACGATGCCGGCCGCTACAAGGTCGGCAGCTTTGAGCCGTTCCCCGCCTTCCCCCAAGCCGCGGCCGAGCTGACGGCGCTGATGCCCAAACGCTTCATCCTGGGCACGCGCATCGAATGGCTGGTCCAGGGACAGTTCACCAAGCGCGACTGCATGATCCTGACCGGCGCCGACACCGACGAGATGCGCTATGCCCCCCAGATGAACGCCTGCCCGGCGCTGTTCATGCCGTCGGAGGCGTCATTCGCCTTTCTGGAACGCTGGCTGGAGCTGGCCTGCGATCCGCGCATCCTGACCGACCAGCCCGATGAGCTGGGCAAGCCCTATCCCGAATTCGAGGATCACCGCCACGACATGGCCATCGCCTCGATCCTGCTGCACCAGATGCGGGGTCACTATTTCGACCTGTCTGACACCGGCTGCCTGGCCGAGGCCGACGCCCTGCGCCGCCGCAACCGGCATGTGCCGCGGCTGCAGACCCATATCGGCTATCTGTCGCTGATCGCCCAGGAGGCGCTGCGCGACGATTTCTTTGCCGATCCGCAGCCCGACCTGGCCGAGACGATGCGGCTGATCCGCAATGTCGATCCCGCCGAACCCATCCCCCAGCAGCCCCGCACCGTGACCCAGAAGGTCCTGCTGGAGGAGCTGGCCCAGTGGAGCGGAGAGGCGCTGCACCAGATCACCCCGGACCATCTGCGGGCCGCGGCGGCCAGGAACCCGGTCACCGCGATGAAGATCCACGCCCTGTCCCAGATCGACGCCGATACCGCCCTGGTCTGGACCCAGGGCACGGCGGCCTTTGTCGCCTCGCGCCAGGCCGACGGCGACGCCGCCGCGATGACAGGGCAGGCCTCGGCCGCGCTGGCTGCCACGCTGGACCATCACCCCGACATCATGCACGCCGTCCTGGCCGAGATGGCCTGGAGCGCGTTTGACGATGACAGCCGCGCCCTGTTCAAGGCGCGGTTCAAGAACCAGCGCAACCCCCGCGGGCGCGCCGCCATGGTCCGCTTTGCCGATCATCTGGCGCATCAGGGGCTGCTGAATTTCCAGACCGAACAGGCCGGGCGCCGAAAGCAGGTCGTGCAGCAGATCAACCAGGCCTTTGCCTCCTGGCCCGACCAGATTACCAGCGGGGCCGACACATGACCGCGCCGCGCAGCATCCTGATCACCGGTGGGGCGGGCTTCATCGGCGCGCATCTGGCAGCGCGGCTGATCGCGGGCGGCAACCGGGTGGTGATCCTGGACGATCTGAGTTCCGGCAGCGCGGATGCCCTGCATCCCGACGCCGTCTTTCATCGCGGGTCGGTCTGCGATGCGGCGCTGGTGGCGGGGGCCATGGCGGGCTGCGACGGCGTCGTGCATCTGGCCGCGACCGTGTCGGTGCCCGAATGCGTCGCCGACTGGATGGGCGGGCACCGGGTGAACATTGGCGGCACGATCACGGTGTTCGAAGCCGCGCGGGCCTGCGGGGGGATCCCCGTGGTCTATGCCTCCTCGGCGGCGATCTATGGCGATCAGGGGGCGGCGCTGTGCCACGAGGGGCTGGTCCCGGCGCCTTTGTCGCCCTATGGCGCGGACAAGCTGTCCTGCGAGCATCACGCCCGCGCCTTCTGGACGATCCACCGCCAACCCTCGGCGGGGCTGCGCTTTTTCAACGTCTATGGCCCGGGTCAGAGCATCCGCTCGCCCTATGCGGGGGTGGTGGCGCGGTTCTGCGCCAATGCGCGGGCCGGGACCCCGCATACCGTCTATGGCGACGGGCAGCAGACGCGGGACTTCATCCATGTCGCTGACGTGGTCGCGGTGATCTGCCGCGCGCTGGCCCTGCTGTCGGACACGCCGTCGGCGATCGTGTCGAATGTCTGCAACAACCGAGAGACCAGCCTGCTGGACCTGATCGACATCCTGGGCCGCATCGTTCCGGGCAGCGACCAAGGCACGACCTTTCTGCCGGCGCGGGCCGGGGACATCCGCTATTCGCGGGGCGATGATCGCTGGCTAAAGCAGGTCCTTGGCGGGACCAAGGGGATATCGATGCTGGACGGGCTGAGGGAGATCCTGACCCCCGTCTCGCCCCGCCCATGATGCGACCGTCCGCGGCCCGCGCGACAGGCCGCGGATTCTCTTGCCGGACAACCCGCCCTTGGACGCCGTGTCGTGGCAGCAGGCCCATCCCCTACGCTCATGCCGCCGCGCAGACGTGGAGCACATCATCATCACAAATGGCTGGCTGTGCGCGCGGCCGCATCTGCCGCCCCGTGAGGACCAGATTTTCCCGCTCCGCCCCGCCGGGATCATCACGGCAAGGGCGGGCCTGGTCCGATCAAGCCTGCGGAGGCTCGTCCCGATCGACCAGATCGGACGTCGCATCGGCCGTGGCGCCATGCTTCGCCTTGTAATTGGCCTCGGACTTCAGCTTCGTCAGCTCGGGGCGCAGGTTTGCATGCTGGTAATCCTGGACCGACATGGTGGTGCCATCGCTCATCATGATCGCGCCGTCCGGCAGCTTGTATTGTCCGCGCATCGTCCTATCCTTCGTATTGCCGCCCCTAGGCCGATCCCAGACGAACCAACAGGCCTGTCCGGGCCGGTGCAGCCAGGTTAAGTGTTGACCGCCGCCGTCTGACGCGTCGCTCCCGATGCGCGGAGCGGCGGCGGCATTTCCCATGATCGGCGGGGGTTTTCCCCTTAAGACAGGTCAATCAGATGATCAACGCGGCGACCTTGTCAAGCGCCCGCAGAGGTCCCCCGGCGCCGTATGTCATCAGGCCGAGGGCGCCATGCGGCGCATGGTCAGCTCGAACACCTCTTCGTCGTCGGGCACGGGCATCGCGCTTTCCAGCAGAACGCGTTCGTCCTTGCCCTCGATCTCGATCCGGCCTTCGCCGTATTGGCCAAGCTGGTCCTGCGACATCTCGGTGGTAGCGCGCATGCGGATATAGTCGCCCCCAGTATCGACGATCTCGCCGGTCAACTGCGGGCCGTCCTCCAGTGTCAGTTTTGCATCGGTCATCGTCCACTCCTCGGTTGGCCTGCATCGGTGCGGCACAAGCTGAACGCATGGCCGCCGATAAGGGTCCGGCACGCCCGGCCGTTCTGACCGCCGCCTATGCCGATCTGCAGCGCTAGGTGGTGGATAGGAACCCGCAGCAGGCTGCTGTCCAGGCGATGTCCTGGGCCCATGCAGGGTCACGTCGCCGACATGCCCATAACCTTCACCAGAAGAGCGTTCATTGTTCGGCAAGGCAGACTTGCAACGCAAAAGGCCATGGTGGTGATACGCCCTACGACCGTGCTTTCACATGAGCTGAAGGCGCAGGAACGGCATGGCCGCAACGGGAGCGGGCCGGGCTCCTTCTCAGTTCAACAAACATCCAGAAGCACGTGCCGGGCGGACCAACTGACGTCGCGGTGTCCGTCACCTCCCTCGCGCCGGTCCACTCGGAACCGTTTAGGCTTAAGAACGGCCCGGCAGGGGTCCAAGCGGCTCGCCTCCCGGGCGATCTAGCCCTGGGCTTCGCCCGGGTGGTCCATGGAAAGCCGGCCCGTCACGGATCATTGCCCCGTGCTAACGCAGACCAGAACTTCGCACCCTCTCCCGATAATTTCAGCCCTGCGGAATGCGGCTGAGGTCTGGCCGGAGGGGAGGCGCGCAAAGGTAGTCCGTCTTGGTAGGCGACGCTGCTCGCGATGCAACCGAATCGAAATCATCGTCACTCCGCCGAAGGGCTGGCGCAAGGGCATATGCCGCAAGATGCGCCGCGAACGTCCTTTTGGCTATCGTGACAAGTCGAGCTTCCACCTTTGAAAAGCGAGTCACGGTGACGGTTGAACTCTTGTGTGGCCGGCTGCTTTCGTTCTGCAATATCCCGTGTTGGGCGACAGGCTGCTGGATTTGTGCATGGTTGGGTCTGTGCCGCATGGCCCGGTCTTAGGCGAGCTTTCGAACGATGGTTGACGGGATCTGACGGCAGCGCCCCATGGGAAATGTTTTTCCGTCCCGGGATCTGCCGTGCAATGGGCACGGGTGGCCCTGTGTTCCTTTGACTTTTAACATATTGAATATGATTCGGCATTCGGTCGCGACATTGGGGAGGACGGGCTCCGCCTGATCGCCCCTGACCAGTCCGGGCAATGTTGGCCATACTGATCTTTGCCACGGTCGCCGGGTGTTCACGCGGAGTGAGAATCAGGCCGTCGTCATTCCGCGGTCGGGCGCGGGGTCGTTGCAACGCGCGGTGGGGTGAGGCTTTGTTAACCAATCCGCAGGACTATCCGACTGCTCAGCGCCGCCGCATCGCGAGGCCCTTTGCATTCGAGACCGGCATGTCCACCGATTTCCTGTTCCGCTCCTCCAGCATCGGCTCATGCGGACCCGCCATCCAGAGCATCGTCGTCACCCCCTCCAACACCGCGGACCCGCCCGTCGCTATGCGCGCCGTCACCATCAACACGCCCGGCACGATCTCGTGGATCAGCTGGACCGGGGTCACCTGCGCCACCGGACCGCTGCCGGCGGGCACCTATACCATGGCCGCCATGGGCATCCGCGCGACCGGGACCACCGCCACCGACATCACCGGCTGGGTCTGATGCTGGGACTGGGCCTGGGCATCGCCTCTGCGCGCAATACGGCCGTCCCGGGCGCGAAGCCGGTGACCCAGCCGCCCCCCGGCGCGGTCGACGACATCCTGACGGCCCTGCCCGGCGGGACCGTGCTGTGGCCCGATCCGCGATACTGGTTCCAGGACAGCGCGGGCACCCTGCCCGTCACCGCCGAAGGCCAGCGCATCCGGTGCTGGGTGGCCCAGGACGGCACGCGGTGGGTGCAGACCGGGGCCGACAGCGCCGCGCTCGTGGCGGGCCGGTTCCCCAATGGCGAATGGGGCGTGCTGTGCGGCGGCGCGCAATGGCTGGTCTCGCAGGCGGCCCTTGATCTGTCGGGCCAGACGCAGGCCCCGCTGTTCATCGGCGCGCGCAAGACCTCGGACGCCACCAACGGCGTTCTGATCGAGCAGGGGCCGAACGCGACGACCGCGCCGGGCTTCAACATCTTTGCGCCCGCGGGAGCCATCAAATACCGCCAATGGCTGCGGGTCGGGTCGTCCAATACCTCGATCAGCTTTGACAGCGACCTCTATGCGGCGCCGCACAGCGGCGCGCTGATGGGCCTGTTCGCGACCGGCGCGCAGCAGGTCGCGCGGGTGAACGGCACGCAGCAGGCGACCGCGGCACCGGTCGGCATGCTGGCCCGCGACGTGATCCACCTGGGCGCGCGGGCCGGGGCGAACAGCTTCTTCAGCGGCCTGATCGGGCCGGTCGTCCTGCGCGGCGGCCCCCTGCCGGACAGCGCCGCCATCGCCACGATCGAGGCCATCATCACCGAAAGGATCGCCGCCGCAGATCCGGTTCCGACCGTCACCAGCCTCGGCTATGTCCTGGACGGCGACAGCCTCACCAAGGGCTATGGCGCCACGCCGTCCTATCCGACGCAGCTGGGCACGATCACCGGGCTGCCCTTCACCAATCTGGGCGTGTCGGGGCGGACCCTGGCCGCGATGGACAGCACCTTCGCCAGCCGGGGCATCGCTGCGCAGTTCAATGCAACCGGGCGGAACACGCTGGTCATCCTGGGCGGCATCAACGACATCATGAACCTCGCGGGCATCACGGCGGCCGCGCTGCAGGCGTCGATGACCTCCTATCTGGGCAAGGCCAGGGCGGCGGGCTTCAAGGTGCTGGTCGGGCTGCTGCCGCCGGTGGCTGGGTTCACCGCCGCGCGCGAGACGCTGCGCAGCGGGTTCAACGACTGGATCAGGGCCAATGCCGCGACCCTTGCCGATGGCGTGGTCGACCTGCCCGCCATGGCCGATCTGGGCGATCCGGCGAACCTGTATTTCTACCTGGACGGGTTGCACCCCACCAAGCGCGGCCATGCCCGCATCGCCGAGGCCGTGCGGCGTGCCACGGGTGCCGCACTGGTCAGCGACACAACGCCCATGGCCTTCATCTTTGCCACGGTGGCGGGTGCCGAGGCCCGGTCCTACACTATATCGCCGAACACGAACTGGGCCGCGGCCACGCTTGCGATCAGGGGGGCGTGATGCTGGCAGGCGGTCCGGCCTGCTTGATCGCCAGGGCGTAGTGATGAACCGCAGCCGGTCCAACACGACGCCCGCCAGCCGCTGGTACCATGAACGCGTCCCCCCTTGCGGGCCATGGAGACTTCCCCGTCATTCTACGCGCAGCCGAGCTGGGTGACCTGCCAACCATGATGTCATTCCGCCGCCGGACCGCAGTCCTGACCGTCCGCAGCCATGAGCGGCAGTCGGATGACCAGTCGGTTAATCCCCGTGGCGGTCTGTCCATCGGTCATCCCGCCGAGCCAGACGAGATCTACAGTAAAGGCCAGATGCCTCGACGCCCGGTCATTCTGAATTCGAGTCCAGGAATCCCATGTTGCCGCTCACCCACCCAGAGAGACCAAACCCTACCCAACCTGCAGTCAGACAGTCGATCCGCATTGCACTCGGCGCCGCGTGGACGGCATGACCGCCACACTGCCGGTTACTGTTCCCGCCACATATGTCTTGGCGCACGCGGTCATCTGATCGGAAATCCTTGATGCGATAGGCTATCACGGGCGGGACACCGCCGAAGGTGCTGTCATCGCAGGCATAGACCCAAATCTTCGCAACGCCAGACCCACGCGCGGGGGTCGGCTGAGTGGTCCTGTCAGCGGAACGGCTATCTCCCTAAACCACATCGTTCATTACGCGACGCGTAGCCATCGAGCGCAAAGCCCACTGTCCATCGGGTGCCGCTTGAGCGCCAGAAAGTCGCAGGCATCAACTCCCGCCCGGCAACAACGCGGATTGCCAACGACAGAACCGGACATAATGACATCCGCCATCGGCGCCTCGTTCAGTATTTGATTCCATGGTTCGCTGGTATGATCCTCTCTAAAAATTTTAGAAAGCAGTATGGGCCAGGTTCGTAACGAAAGCGCCTCGACCACGCACGCCGTGAGGGCCGAAACGCAACGCTCGGAAGCTTCGATCTCGACGCTGAGCAAGGAGTTGTAGACCAATCCCAAGACAGTCGCGAAGTGGCGCAAACGCCGACGGTCGAGGATCTCAAGACGGGGGTGAACGGGCCACGCTCGACGATCCTGACCGAGGCCGAGGAGGCGACCATCGCCACCTTCAGGCGGCACAGGCTCCTGCCGTTGGACGCTTGCCTGCATGCACTAAAGCCATCAATCCCGCATCTGACGCGGCTTGAGGTGCCCCCCGAAAACTGGACACTGACGTAAGCTCCGCTTTGCTATCTGCTGATCTTCACCACGAAGGAGATCTATGATTTCGAAACCAAAGCAGCACGCCCCTGCGTTTAAGGCGCTGAAAGGAGAGGCGACGGTGTCGGAGCTGGCGAGCCGGTTCGGCGTGCATCTGACGATGATCAATCAGTGGAGTTGGGAGGATCAGAAAACGATCCAGTGAATCGTTTTCCCGTCCAACGCGCTGCTGGATGGCGCGTCCGGTGTATTCGAGCGCGGCAGCCGGAAGGCACCGATGTTCAACGAGGACCAGGTCAGGGACCTGCATGCCAAGATCGGGGAACTGGCGGTGGCCAACTCTTTTTTGGAAACAAAGCTGAAGCCTTGGGGCGGCACGTGAGGCACCGATGATCGAACCTGACCATCCAGACCTGTCGATCGGTCAACAGTGTGCCCTGCTATCGATCCCGCGCTCGTCGTTCTACTACACCCCGCAGGGTGAGACGGAGCGGAACCTTTCGTTCGCCATGGACCTCGAACCAGTGGCGGCCACATAGCTCACTGCGGTTGATCGATGTGCAGTTCCCCGACACGCCGTTCTTCAGGTGACGTGGCATCTGTGCAGTTGCAGGGACCGTGGCCCCCGTGGGGCCGCGCAAGCCCGGAAACGGCCATGAGGTGAACGTGAAGCGTATCCGTCGGCTCATGCGCCTGATGGGGCTGATGCCAATCTACCAGAAGCCCAACACCAGCCGGCCGACGAAGGGGTACAAGACTTACCCTTATCTGGCTCGCGCGGCCTGCGTGTGGACCGGCCAAATCAGGTTTGGTGTGTGGACATCATCTCTCTGCCGATGCGTCGCGGCGCTCGGCATCGCCTCTGACCGGCGGCGGCTCATGCCTCGCTCACCCTGAAGGCGATCATGGATTGGCATACCCGGATGGATCGAGCGTGGCGGATCTCCAACACGCTAGAATGAGACCGTGTTCGCCACTGATGGAGTGGATGGCTCCCGCTCCCGGCATCGTAATGTGCCACATTGGGTGCTGTCACGGTTTGGTGCCGCTCCTTTGACCACGTAATGTGCAGCAAAGGAGATGAACGATGGGCACAATCAGGACAAATGAGCAGGGATGCGGTGCGTATTGCGCTGACAAGCGGGCTTTCGCGGCG
>NZ_SUNH01000053.1 GCF_005048265.1 Paracoccus hibiscisoli | reverse complement strand
AGGAGGCCCCATGATCGATGATACCGACCGCCGGCACCTGCAGCGCTGCGTCGACCTTGCAGCCGAGGCGCTGGCCCAAGGACACGAACCCTTCGGCTCGGTCCTTGTCTCCTCCGAGGGGCAGGTCTTAATTACCCACAGAACGCACCATAATGCTGCCGCTCGAACTCCCCGCAGCGAAGTCGTTTTCAGAGGTCATGATGTGGCTTGGAGAAGGGGCAACCAGTCCAGTCTGTGCAGCCATTGCCTCACTTCCGGAGAGGAGAGAGGCGCCGAGGAACAATGGCGGCCATCGGGAATGGCCGCCATACACAAATTCTCGAACTAGGAGGCTAGAACAGCAGTGGCGGGATGATCCCACCGGGCAGGCGCAGGGTCATTGCCCAGGTTATACCACTGATGAAGCCCACCGCGCCGATCGTCAAAAGGGCTGCCTGCAATGGGCGGGCCTTGCCCGCAACGATCAGGAAGGCAGGGAAGAAGACCGCCATCGCGGGCACGAACCCGATCAGCCAGACCAGGCCGACAAGTGCAGCAAAGACGACCAGATACAGCTCGCGCCCTGACCATTGCCCCGCGACCGCGGCGCTGGCATCGTCGTCATGGATCTCGGCCACGCGGCCCCGGCGGATGCAGAAGACCACGCCCAGGGCCCCCGCCAATGCCAGGATGCCGATGGTCAGCGGAAAAACCATGCCGAGGAAGCTCAGGCCGATGCTCTCCCACAGGCAGAAGGCGGCGACGGCCACCAGCACCGTGGCAAAGCCCATCTGGCGGCCCCGCGTCTGCTGATCTGCGGCGTCGCTGTCGCCCTCGCTGGAGACCTCGGCGCCGTAACGCAGGCCCAGAAAGACCGACACGACGGTGATCAGGCCGATGATGATGACGCCCGGACGCAGCAGCCAGTCGGTGCCGTAGAACTGCACGGCCTGATACAGATAGCCCTCGGCCCCCGGCGCCAGCACGAAACCGATCAGCAGCGCGGGCCGCGGCCAGCCGAATCGGCGCATATAGATGCCCACCCCGCCCATCACGATCAGCGCGACCAGATCGGCCATCGACCGCGACGCCTGAAAGGCCGCGAACATGGCGATCATCACCATGAAGGGCGCCAGATAGACAAAGGGCACCTCCGTCAGCCGCGCCACCTGCCGTGCCGCCAGCACGCACAGGCCCGCGCCCACGACATTGGCCAGGGCCAGCGACCAGATGATCGTATAGGTCAGGTCCAGCCGCGTCTCGACCATGGTCACGCCGGGCTGGATGCCCAAGAGGACCATGCCAGCCAGAAACACCGCCATCGCGCCTGATCCGGGCACACCGAACAGCAGCGTCGGGATCAGCGCGCCGCCCTGGCAGGCATTGTTGGCCGATTCCGGTGCGATCACGCCGCGCACGTCGCCCTTGCCGAACTGGCTGCGATCCTTGCTGGTCTGCACGACATGGCTGTAGGCGATCCAGTCGACGACCGCGCCGCCCAGGCCCGGCAGCGCGCCGATGACGCAACCCAGGCTCGCGCAGCGCGCGACCAGCCAGGGGTGGCGCAGCACGTCGCGCATGCCGCGCAGCCAGCCGCCGCCCAGGGGGGTGCTGTCGGAAATGGCGGTCCCGCGTTTCAGCAGGTCGATGATCTCGGGGATGGCGAAAAGGCCCATCGCCACGACGACCAGCGGCACCCCGTCATAGAGATAGCCGATGCCCAGGGTCATGCGCGCCTCACCGGTGGCGGGGGCGGTGCCGATGGTGCCGATGACCAGGCCCAGACCGGCGGCGGCGATGCCCTTGGTCAGGCTGCGGCCCGACAGGACCGCAACCATCGACAGGCCGAACAGCGTCAGCATGAACAGCTCGGCTGAGGAGAAGGACAGGACCAACGGGCGGGCGATGACGATGGCCACCGACAGGACCGCCGCCCCGATCAGCCCGCCCAGCAGAGAGCTGGTGAAGGCCGCCGACAGGGCGCGCGCGGCCTCTCCTCGCTTGGCCATCGGAAAGCCATCCAGCACGGTGGCCTGGCTGGCGCTGGAGCCGGGAATGCCCATCATCACCGAGGTGAAGGTGTCGCCCGTGGGGATCACCGCGACCATGCCGATCAGCATGCCAAGGGCGGCCGCAGGCTCCATCCCATAGAGGAACGGCAGCAGGATCGACATGCCCGCGATGCCGCCCAGGCCGGGCAGGATGCCGACCACCAGGCCGACCAGCACGCCCAGAACCAGAAAGGACAGGTGCCCAAGGGACATGACCTGGCCCAGTGCCAAAAGGGCAGTA
This sequence comes from Paracoccus hibiscisoli, assembly GCF_005048265.1. Taxonomy (GTDB): domain Bacteria; phylum Pseudomonadota; class Alphaproteobacteria; order Rhodobacterales; family Rhodobacteraceae; genus Paracoccus; species Paracoccus hibiscisoli. The sequence continues at coordinate 6,764 of NZ_SUNH01000053.1, read as the reverse complement.
TCGAACATCGTGGTCTCCTCCCCACTTGCCTTGGTGGCGGGGCCAGCGCGGCCCCGCCTGTCAATCAGAACCGGACGCCGTAATCCTCGGACAGCCAGGTGGTCAGGAACTCGCGGATCGCCGGATCCACGGTCAGCGCGGTCTGCAGCGCGGCATCGGCCTCCGCGCCGACCAGCTGCTCATAGACGCCGATCTCCTCTCCGGCGCGCTGGCGGAAATCGGGGGCCTCGACGATCTGACGGGCGGCGTCGGTATAGGCGGCGATGACCTCCTCGGGGGCGTCCTTGGGCAGCACGACCATCTTCTGCAGCGAATAGCCCGCGATCATCAGCGCCTTCCAGGCCTCATAGGCCTCGCCCTCGGGGGCGGCGCCGGTGGCCTCGGTGAAGAATTCGGGGAAGGTCGGAAGGTCGGGGAAAGACGGGTCGCGGCTGACATTGCCTTCGGCATCGACGACGCCCATCGCAAACAGCGGCACGGCCTTGCCGCTGTCGACCAGCGGGGCCACGCTGTTCAGATAGGCCGAGCTGGTCTGGAAATCGATCCCCGCTTCGCCGCGTTCAAAGGCCAGGCGCCCGGCCCCGCGGCTTTCCATGCCAAAGACGGGACGGATGTTCAGATCCATCATCTTCAGCGCCAGCAGGACCGGCATCTCCAGCGCGGTCGCGCCCTGGCTGGCGAAGCGGATCTCCTCTCCGCGCAGGGTCCCCAGCCCGTCGGGTCCGGTCACGCCGTATTTCGGATCGGCATAGACCACGCCGCCGGTGGGGGATGCCAGCACCGCCGTCCAATCGGCATAATCATAGCGCACCCGCGGATCGCCCAGGATCGCCGGATATTGCGTCGAGGCCGAGGTGCCCAGAATCGACAGCCCGTCGCTGGACGCGCGGGTCGCGAACTGGTTCGCCCCGGTGATCGATCCGCCGCCGGGCACGTTCAGCACCACGACATTGGGCTGCCCCGGCAGGGCCTGCGACAGCTGCGGCGCGAAAAAGCGCGCCCAGACATCGGTGCCGCCGCCGACGCCAAAGGGGATGGTCCATTCGATGGTCTCGCCGGAAAAATCCTGGGCCGCCAGGCTGTGCGGCAGGGCCAGCGCGGCAACCATCAGGGCGGCGCGCAGGGGGGTCTTGAACAGTGTCATCGGGGTCTCCTCCTCGGTAACGTGAAATCGAGACGATCAGGCAACCTGATCGCGAACATGAACAAAGCCGTCGAACAGGCGGCGGGCGGTGCGGATGACCATGGCACGGGTGACGGTCCCGGTGGCAGGGTCCTGCTCGATCTCGACGGGGGTCAGGCCCGACGGATGCTCGATGATCAATCGCCTGCGCCCTTGGGCATCCGGCTCCGGCAGCCGCGCCAGCCGGTGCGAAACCGTGCCCGGCGTGCAGCAGGCGGACGCGATGCAGACCGCGCCGGTGATGGCCACTGCCGTGTGGCAGGCATGCGGCATGAAATAGCGCGCGGCGATGGTGGCATCCCCGGCAGGGGGGGCCAGCAGGATCGGCTTGGGAATGACCATCTGCGACACGTCCCCCAGCCCCATCCGGCGCCCGGCCTCGCGGCGCAACGCCTCCAGCCGGGCCATGAATGCCGCATCGGCATCCAGCGCGGCGGGCGTCTCGCGGCCCGTCTTGCCGAAATCACCCGCATCCGCAAGCATCGCCGCCACCGCCATGTCGAACAGCGTGACCGTCATGCCGTCGATGGCGTCCGCCGTGCGGCCCGTGGGCAACAGCCTGCCCGTCTTGGACCCCGCCGCATCCAGAAACGCCATGCGCACCGGCGCAGCAGTGCCCGGAACGCCCGCGATGGCGGTATCGCCTTCGTAATCGACCCGGCCGCCGGGGGTGTGGATGATGGCCTCGATCCGCTTGCCGGTATTGACGTTGAAGATCGTCAGCCGCGTCTCGGGGTGGGTGGCGGGGACCAGCCCCTGCTCGATGGCAAAGGGGCCGACGGCGGCCAGCATGTTGCCGCAATTGGGCGCGGTATCGACCAGCGCGCGTTCCACGTTCACCTGTGCGAACAGATAGTCGACATCCGCGTCCGACCGCGTGCTGCGTCCGACGATGGCGACCTTGCTGGTCAGGGGGTTGCCGCCGCCGATGCCGTCGATCTGCAGCGGATGCCCCGACCCCATGGCCGAGATCAGCACCGCGTTCCGCGCCGCAGGGTCGGCAGGCAGGTCGTCGGACAGAAAGAACGGGCCGCGCGATGTGCCGCCACGCATCAGGACACAGGGAATTCTTTGCATGATCTGGGCACTCCGCAACTGCCATGGGCCAAGGCCCTTCGGTTGGCACAGACTTGCCAGACCGGCGGGAATGTGTGAAATGCAATGAACTTAATGATTGTTGTGTGAGACGCATGAATATCGATCTGGAGGACGTCCGCGCCTTCGTCGCCACCGCCGAGATGCGAAGCTTTCGCGCAGCGGCGGAGACCATCCACCTGTCGCAACCCGCCCTGACCCGCCGCATCCAGAAGCTGGAGGCGACCCTGGGCGTGCCGCTGCTGGAGCGCACCACACGGCGTGTGTCGCTGACCGCCGTGGGGCGCGATTTCCTGCCCCGCGCGCGCCGCCTGCTGGACGATCTGGAGACATCGCTGATGTCGGTCCGCGAGATTGCCGAACGGCGCTCGGGGCTGGTCAGCATCGCCTGCATTCCGACGGCGGCCTATTACTTCCTGCCGGATGTCATCAGCGCCTTCACCGCTGAATATCCCGCGATCCGCTTTCGCATCCTAGATGCGGGCGCGAACGAGGTTCTTCAAAGCGTCCTGAACCGTGAAGTGGATTTCGGCATCACCCTGCTGGGCGCGGACGACCCGGACGTGGCCTTCGATCCGCTGATCGAGGAGCCGTTTTTGCTGGCCTGTCGGCGCGATCATCCGCTGGCCGAGCGCACCTCAGTCAGCTGGGAGGAGCTGGCCGACCACCGCTTCGTGACCGTGGGCCGCTCCAGCGGCAACCGCCTGATCATGGATCTGGCGCTGGCGAAGGCCAATGTCAGGCCGCGCCCCTTCTTTGAGGTGCAGCATCTGTCGACCTCGCTTGGCCTGGTGGAGGCCGGACTGGGGGTCGCCGCCCTGCCACGTATGGCGCTGCCCGCCGGCCCGCATCACACGATCGCCACGGTCCCTTTGACACTGCCTGACGTCACGCGAACCGTGGGAGTGGTCCGCGTGCCAGGTTCCCGACGGTCACCTGCAGCAGAACAGTTCTACGAGATGCTGCTCAGTCGATGGCGGATAGCATCCTGACCACGCCGGGGTGAAATAAACAACCTGAGCTTGACTAGCGCGTCATCCTCAACGAGGCCGATGCTGCCAAAAACTGTTCATTCGTATGAGGCGCAGCGAGCGACCGTTTCCCATCCAGAGGTAAACTGAACTGTTAGGAAGAGCTGCAATACAGCCGACACAGCGAATGACCGAAAGGTCCCGCAACGCGGTCACGGCCCGATCGATCTCGCTGCGCCCTGCACCAACGTCCGGTTCCGGGAAACTGCATTGCAGCATCTATCGGCGTTGTCCGACCGCTATGGGCCGTGCGCTGCCTTGGGCCTACGTCTCTGTCAGCGATGCGCCAGATACTCCGCTGAAACATAGCCCGACACACTGGGCCTGTCTGTCAGGAAGACCCGGCACCAGACCCTGCCGTTGTTCGGGACGCAATTCTGACGGGTGAGGCGCGTCCCATCGGGCAGGCCGATAATTACGGCATGTTCGAGGCCCGGACCTTTGCGGAGCTTCAGAAGGTCGTCAGGCCCGGCGCCCTGGACGACAGCACCCGAACCAACCGCGCATCCGGTGGCGACAGCGAGAGCCAGAAGAGCAGCAATGGGACGTCGCATGAATGAACCTTCCTCGTTTTAGTGCTATTACGACACGATCGGAGCTCATAACAGACGCTCCATGTAGGACACCCGGAAAGTCAGGTGGTCGGATTATGCTGAACGAGTCGTGTGCCAGACACGCTGTTTGATCCTAGGGCTTGATGATGCGATCCTTTCGCAGGAATGGAAGCACGCATTTTGGGCCAGCTTCGCCATGTAAGCGCCACCACGACGCAGGCCGTCAGAGCTGCTCAGACTGGACCAATACTGATCGTGGATATACGCCAAGAGCACTATAGCTCGCCGCTGCCGGTGCGATACCGGGCAATGTTTCCATGCCCGCATGCCACGATCCGTGCCCTGCATCACACGGGAGGCATGCGCCTTCGACAGGAGGCCGCATTAGTCATTAAGAAAGGCAAACTTCACGGCTTTTTCGGCTGCTAACAGCTGAGTGGCCTTTCTTTAGTGTGCACCCTTCATCCCCGAGTATCTGATTCCAGGTGCCCTTGGCTCTTCGGACAAGACCCAGACTTGCCTTTGAAAAGTGAAGAGCACCAACCAAGGAACCAGGAGATGTTCTATGGAATATTGGACCACTGCCATCGGACGGTCACGAAGGGTCTTGTGGCGGCACGGATGATTGTGGGATCTGACCCATTGCTGAAGACCAGCGTGCCTAAGAACCAGTCCTCCAAGCATCCCGACAGGCAGGCTCACGTTACGCGCTCATATCGTTTCAGCCATCATTGGATTAGTGTTACGATGTGGTAACACCTAAAGCTTCTGGCGGGTGATGTTACGTGTGTGTAGCATTGGCATGAACAATGGCCGTGTGTTACCATGACGTATCATTGCGCGCACCCGTGCGGTCAAACGAGGTCGTTAGTCACGGCTCTTTCGCGAGGCGAATTTCCCATGAGACAGATGACGGCATCGGAGATGCGCTTGGCAGCTCAGTTCGGCCAGCGGATCAGAGAGCGCCGGCTCGAACTTGGCTACACCCAAGACAAGCTGGCAATGCTGGTCGGTGCCAACCGGCGCGCTATTGGCGAGCTGGAGAACGGCAAGGGCAAAAGTCACCTTGGTCTTGCGTTGTGCATCGCGGACGCGCTCGGGTTTGCGCCCTTGGGAAGTGCGGCCGTTGTGCAGAAGTCATCGCGACGACTGCCCGGTGGGAATACGACCTCATGAAGCTCTATTTCGAGGATATTCAGGTCGGTGAGATCAAGATACCCACCGAGGCCGCGCCGTATTTCGAATATGCAGCTGATTGGCTGACCTTGGCGGATGCCTTTCCGGTGTCATCAAGAATGCCGCTGAACCAGGAACGGCATGAGTGGGCAACACTCGGCCCGTGGCTCATCAACCTGCTGCCCGAGAACAGCGATGACATCAGAGCGATGGCACGCAACCTCGATGTCCCCTCCGAAGATGTGCTGGCCATCCTGGAAAGGGTCGGACGCGACACGTCCGGGGCCATTTCGTTTGCCCAGCGGGGAGAGCGCGGCGCAGACGTTATTGCTATCGACGGCCAGGACGATCTGGCCCGCATCATAGAGGAATTGCCGGCCAAGCCCTTCCTGGCGGGTGACGAAGGGGTCTCAATGTCTTTGGCAGGCGTTCAGACGAAACTTGCGGTGCGGGTATTCGAGGATGGTCGCCTCGGCATTCCGATCAACGGGGCAGCCTCGAGCCATATTCTGAAGCCGGACTCGGCAAGGCTGAATGGAGGGGTGCAGAACGAAGCGTTTTGCCTGACCCTGGCGCAGCTATGCGGCATCGATGCGCCCGAGGTGACCACGGGCCGCGCAGGCACAAGAGCGTATCTGCTTGTGACGCGCTACGACCGCGTCCTGGATGGACGGCAGCTGCGCAGAAGCCACCAGGAGGATTTTTGCCAAGCCCTGGGCTATCCGCCCAGCGCCAAGTATCAGCACGGATCCGGCTATCGCGGCAAGAAGGTCAAGTTCCGCGAGATGATGGAGCGTTTGAGGATGCTGAACCCTCTCGAGGCCGAAAAGCTCTGGGATCGCATGGTGTTTAACGTGCTGTGCTGCAATACCGATGCCCACGCCAAGAATTATTCCATTCACATCTTCGGTGACGCTTTTGAGCTGGCCCCGATCTATGATGTTATGTGCGCGGACGCTTGGCCGAACATCACCCCATATCTGGCATTCGATGTGGACAGCCAAAGAAAATGGCGAGACATCGAAGGACGGAACTGGGCCCGGGAAGCGGTCGCTTGTGGCTTCGCAGGACGCTTTGGCCCGGCCAGCGCAGAAGCGATGGCGACGACGATTATCGGTAACCTCAACGAGGCGGTTGAGCGTGTGCGACAGATGCCTGCCGGCGATCATGCCCTGCTCAGCGAGTTTCGCGACGCGGTGGAGCGATGCTGTCGCCATACGCTGAGTGTGATGAAGCGCTATGACGGAAGGTTCTGAAAGGGTGGTCGAAGCCCTGTGGCCGCGGACAACACCGTGCCTGCGGTATGGTAGTGTGGGCCAATCCCCGGAAATTGGACAGTGACGTGAGCACGGATTTTACGTTCGTTTGGCTTCAATGACGAGGAGATCAGGATTGCGGATGGTCGCGCCTGATCGGGCAACAGCCGCCCTGCTTCTCGCCTTCGCCCGCGCAGGTCTTTTCCTGCAAGGAGGGACGTTCATCGGGACAGACGGGCACGTCCATGACAAAGTCTGATCGTGAGCTACAAGTAAGCCCACCACGTTACCGCTGTCTGATGATGTCTTGACCCCATCGTGCGGCCGGACAGAATGTGCAGCATGATCAAACATGACGCGACCTATCAACTGGCTGCCCTGCGTGCCGGAACCGTCACGGCCCGAGAGCTGATGACGACGACGCTGGACCGGATCAACGATATCAACCCTGGGATCAACGCCATCGTGG